>CABQNX010000012.1 GCA_902465645.1 uncultured Peptoniphilus sp. | reverse complement strand
AAAAAAATGACCTCCTTAAGTTGGTTTTTAGGTCCAACTTTTGGGGGTCAGTTCAGGAGGCAAGAGCCTCTCTTTTTTTGCAGAAAATTTGGAACTTGTAAATATTTATAAGTTTGAAAAAAATATAAAGTGATAAGATTTTATGACTTGAGAATAAATTATAAAGCTATAAAAACTTGCCAAGTGATAACAAATGGAAAAATGAAAGGAATTTATGAAAAGATAAAATCTTATGAAGTGATAACAAACTTTAAAGTTATAAAAATATATTAAGTGATAGAAATTTATTAAGTCACAAAAAATAAGAGGGTTAGAGATAATTATGAAGTGCTAAAAATTTATCAAGTTATAAGAATTTACAAGCTGGCAAAAATTAAAAGGACCACAAAATTTTTGCAATTGACATTAAGGTTTTTTGGTGCTATTATAATGAAAAATAACTCAATAAGAGGAAGAGTATCCTTTTTGACTGATTAAAGAGAGCTTCGTTTGGTGAGAGAAGTAGAGGAAGATTGGGAGAACATGGTCCTTCTTGAGGGTCTATCGATATTTAGGTAGGCACGGGCGCGCCCGTTACAGCGATAGAGTATGATAGTACTTGAAGAGTCTTCCAGCGCGAGTTGGGAGAGAATTAAGGTGGTAACACGAAATAGCTTTCGTCCTTTAGGGATGGAAGCTTTTTTTATTGTCTTCCTTCCTCAAGTACAAATAAAAAAGAGGAGAATAAAAATGCCATTAATAATACCTAGAGATTTAATTGTTGAAGAAGTTTTAGAGAGAGAAAATATTTTTACAATGAGGGATTCCTCTGCCATTAAGCAGGACATAAGACCCCTTAGCATTGCCATTGTAAACTTGATGCCCAAGAAGGAAGAAACTGAGCTTCAACTCTTGAGGATGCTTTCAAACACAGCCCTACAAATTAACATTGACCTTGTGAGGATGGAGTCCTACAATCCAAATAATTCCGATGCCAAGAGGCTGAGGTCCTTTTATAAGACTTATGACGATATAAAAAATAATAAGTACGACGCCATGATAATTACTGGAGCCCCTATTGAGACCCTAGCCTATGAAAAGATAAAATATTGGGATGAGCTAAAGACGATTTTCGAATTTGCCAAGAAAAATGTCTATTCAACAATGTTTATATGCTGGTCTGCCCAAGCTGCCCTCTACCATTACTACAAGATTGAGCACAAGCTTAGCGATGAGAAAATCTTTGGGGTTTTTGAATTTGACAAGCTAAAGGACAACAAAATTGTCAAGGGTTTTGATGACAGTTTCTTGGTCCCAACATCAAGGCACACTTATGTTGACCTTGAAGACTTTGAAGGCTTTTCAGATTTAGAAGTCCTTGCAGCAAGGCCCGACACTGGAGTTTCTCTTGTGACAAGTAAGGACAATCGCTTTGTCTTTAACTTTGGCCACTGGGAATATGACAAGGACACCCTCCACAATGAATACATCAGGGACCTCTCTCAAGGCAAGAAAATTGCTCCGCCAATAAATTATTATGAAGACAACGACCCTAAGAAGGATATAAAAATTAGGTGGAGGTCTGCCGGCAATCTCTTCTTCTCCAACTGGCTCAACTACTGTGTCTACCAAGAGACACCCTTTGCCATTGATAGCATTGAGGGAAAGTCAGTTTCAAAATTTGGCGGCAGCTCCCTAAAGGACGCTGGACAATTTGCCAAGGTGAAAAAAATTATCTTCTCCAAGGAAGATAGGGACGTGATTGTGGTTTCTGCACCGGGAAGAAGATTTAAGAAGGACACAAAAATCACTGACGAATTGATTTCTCTTTCTGACAAAAACTTGAGGATTGAAGAAGTGAAAGAAATCATAAAATCTCTTGAAGAAGAGTTAGAAGTTCAGAACTTAAGTCGTGACAAGCAAGTTGAAAAAATTAAAAAGAGATTTTTATCTATTGCCGAGGACTTGAGTCTAGAAGACTTTTGGGATGATGAGTTGAAATTTGTTTTTGATGAGATAAAAGAGTCCAGGGACAAGGATTTTATTGTGTCCAGGGGCGAGTACTTAAATGCCAAGCTCCTTGCAAAATATTTGAATTATGATTTTATCGATGCCAAGGACCTAATCATCTTTGATGATAGGGGACAAGTTGATATAGAAAAATCCAAGAGGGCAATCCAAAGTCAAATTGGAGAAAATAAAAAGGCAGTTGTCCCAGGATTTTACGGTAGCGACGAGAAGGGAAACATTGTTACTTTCACAAGGGGAGGCAGCGATTATACTGGCAGCCTCATTGCCTATGCTCTTGACTCCAAGGTCTACGAAAATTGGACTGACGTAAATGGAATCATGACATCTGACCCCAATAGTGACCCAGATTCCAAGACTATTGACAAGCTTTCCTACACAGAATTAAAGGAAATTATTGGAGATGGAGTCCAAGTTTATCAAGAGGATGCCATAAATCCCGTTGCCAAGAAAAATATAACTATAAAAATTTTAAACACCAATGATCCAGAAAATCATGGAACAATTATAAAGGATTAAAAAAGGACCAAGGCTTGCACACCTTGGTCTTAATTTTTCTTCTATTATATTGTGAATTTATATAGGAAAGCTTTTGGAAGTAATTTAAAAAAATTAAATTTCTTTAGCTCTTAATTTTTCAGCAATTTCTTCTGCCTTTTTCTTTTCTTCGCCTGTGAAAGTCGGGTACTTTGGATTTATTTCTTCCATTGTGTCAATAAGGGCAAGGGTTGCAATTTTTCGTGCAAGCCAAGGATTGTCTGCTGGAAGTACATACCAAGGGGCAGTTTCTGTTGAAGTATTGTTTAACATTTCTTCAAAGGCAACTTGGTACTTGTCCCAATTGTCCCTATCATCTAAGTCGGAAAAGGAGAAGTCGGCATTCTTTTTTGGGTCTTCGATTCTCTCGATAAGTCTCTTTCTCTGCTCGTCCTTGGAAACATTGAAGAAAAATTTCACGACCTTAAAGCCATTTTCAACAAGGTATTCCTCAAAGTTGTTGATGTGCTTGTATCTCTTTTCCCAAAGATTTTCGTCGTTTTTAATTTCATCTGGAAGATGACCTAGAGTGTCATAAATTTTTGGCGAAATAATATCTTCGTAGTAGGAACGGTTTAGGATTGCAACTTCGCCCCTCTTAGGAAGGCCCTTAGCCATCCTCCAAAGATAGTCGTGGGCATTTTCTTCATCAGTAGGCTTGACATAGGAAGTGTTCTTTAGGCCTTGAGGTTCAAGGTTTGAAAAAATATATTTTATTATCTCGTCCTTACCTGCAGCGTCAATTGCTTGGAGGACAACAAGGATTCCCTGTTTTGATTCTGCAAAAAGTTTTTCGTGAAGCCCTCTTAATCTTGGGACAAGTTCTTCGTAGACTTCTTTTTTTATATCCACGTCCTTTTCCTCACTTACAATTTTTTCTTCCAAGTCTTCTATTTTTATTTTCTCGCCACTTATTTTATATTTATTAATCATTAAGACCTCCTATTTAAGTCCATAAAATATTTTCTACTAATTTATAAAACAATGATAACTTATAATAAAAACTTAGGCAAACAAAAAAGGCCTGCCTAAGCAAGCCTTGTAATTAAAATCTTATAGAGATTCAACAATTTTTTCTGTTAGGTCAATAACTCTTTCAGTGTAACCCCATTCGTTGTCATACCATGAAACAAGTTTAACCATTTTTCCGTTAACAGTTGTAAGAAGTGAATCGAAAATAGAAGAGTGTTCGTCGCCAATGATGTCAGAAGAAACAAGTTCGTCTTCTGAGTAAGCAAGGATTCCCTTTAATTCATTTTCAGAAGCCTTCTTGATAGCTGCGTTGATTTCTTCAACTGTAGCTTCTTTTTCAAGTTCAAAAGTTACGTCAACTAGTGATCCTGTTGGAACAGGAACTCTTAGGGCAAAGCCAGTTAAGATTCCGTCAACTTCTGGAATAACTTTTCCAACAGCTTTAGCTGCACCAGTAGAAGTTGGAATTATATTTTCTGCGCCCATTCTTGCACGTCTCATGTCCTTCTTGTGAACACCGTCGTGGATGTTTTGGTCGTTAGTGTAAGCGTGAACAGTGGACATAAGTCCCTTCTTGATTCCAAAGTTTTCTAAGATAACCTTAGTTACTGGAGCAAGACAGTTTGTTGTACAAGACGCGTTAGAGATAATGTCGTGTTTTTCTGGATCGTACTTGTCGTCGTTAACTCCCATAACAACTGTAAGCATGTTGCCCTTGCCTGGAGAAGTTAAGACTACTTTTTTTGCACCACTTTCAAGGTGACCTCTTGCTTGTTCTTCGTCCTTGAAGGCACCAGATGAATCGATAACAACATCAACACCAAGGTCCTTCCAGTTCATCTTGTCAGGAGTCTTTGATTCAACGAAAGTAACTTTCTTTCCATTGATAATCATTCCATCGTCAGTGAATTCAATTTCACCAGGGAACTTTCTATAGATTGAGTCGTATTTAAATAGGTGAGTTCTTTCTTTTAAAGTCTTGTCTAAATTTCTAACAGCTACGTGAGTAACTTCAAAATTAACATCGTCTCTTAGGGCCCAGATCCTTAGAGCATCTCTACCAATTCTACCAAAGCCCATTATGCCAACATTTTTTTTCATAAAAACCTCCATTGTTCATTGCATTCTTACTTTCATTATAACACAAGTAGATAAAAGTGAAATTCAAAAATTATTGTGATAAAATTAGGCAAAAGGAGTGGATCACATGAAGAGTGGAATAAGTAGAGAAGATGGATTAAAACTTTTAAAGGAATACAACAAGGAAGAATTTCACATAAGACATGCCTTGACCCTTGAAAATGTAATGGGATACTTTGCAGAAGAGCATGACAAGGACAATCTTGACTTTTGGAAGATGGCAGGACTCCTTCACGACGTGGACTATGAAAGATATCCTGAAGAACACCTAAAGAATACACCGAAGATTTTAAGAGATGCAGGTGGAAGCGATGAACTCATCCATGCAATTATGGCTCACGGGTCTGGAATATGTTCTGATGTTGAACCAGAACTCTTCATGGAAAAGGTCCTCTTTGCAACTGATGAACTTACAGGCTTAATTTATGCAGCGTCACTTATGAGGCCATCAAAGAGTACCAAGGACATGAATCTAAAGAGCGTGAAGAAAAAATTTAAAGACAAGAAGTTCGCAGAAGGCTGCTCTCGTGATGTAATAAAAAGAGGAGCAGAAAAGCTAGGTTGGGAGCTAGATGAACTAATAGAAAAGACTCTTCTTGCCATGCAGGAGATGGAAGATATTATTGAAGAAGCCTTAAAAAGGGAAATAAGCTATTAAAAAATGCCAAAATATCCTATAAATTCGTTGCTTAGCAAGCCTTGCTGTGTTAGAATTTATATGTTATAGAAATTTAAGGGAGGTATAAGTTTGCAAACTTTATTATCTATTATAATTATTATTGCGAGCATAATTGTAATAAGTGTAGTTGCACAAATGGAATCAGAACAAGCTGGTCTAGGAACTCTTCAAGGCGAAGAAACTAGCATGTGGGGATCTCACAAGGGTTCTAGTAAAAAAGACATCCAAAACAGAATTGTTATTGGTTCAAGCATAGTTTTTGCACTTGCACTTATTATTTTAGCTGCAATTTAATTAAAATTTAAGGAGGATTAGAATGGATATGTTATATCTAGCTCCTATAGTCGGCGTTTTGGCACTATTATTTGCTGCATTTAAGGCAAGTTTCGTGTCAAAACAAGATGCCGGAAATGAAAGAATGAAAGAAATTTCTTCTTATATTTCAGAAGGAGCTATGGCATTTTTAACAAGAGAATATAAGGCTCTTGTTGTATTTGTAATTGTACTTGCAATTATCTTGGCAGTAGGACTTAAATCAATCCCAACTGCTATTTGTTTCGTAGTAGGAGCTATCTTTTCAGTTGCTGCTGGTTATGTTGGTATGAAGGTTGCTACAAAAGCAAACGTTAGAACTACAAACGCAGCATGGAAGGGTGGCCTAGGTAAAGCCCTTGACGTTGCCTTTTCAGGTGGAGTTGTAATGGGAATGTGCGTTGTTGGACTAGGAATCATTGGTATTACTTGCGCATATTTCATAACAGGTGGACAAACTGAAATTATTACAGGATTTTCACTTGGAGCATCATCTATTGCACTTTTCGCAAGAGTTGGTGGCGGTATCTACACTAAGGCTGCAGACGTTGGAGCTGACCTTGTAGGTAAAGTTGAAGCTGGTATCCCAGAAGACGACCCAAGAAACCCTGCAGTTATCGCTGATAACGTAGGAGATAACGTTGGTGACGTTGCTGGAATGGGAGCTGACTTATTTGAATCTTACGTTGGAGCACTTCTTTCAGTTATTACTCTTGGAGTTGTAGCTTATGGAGAAGAAGGTGTTAAATTTGGTATTCTTGTTGCAACAGTTGGTATTTTAGCATCAATTGTAGCTGCTTTCTTTGTTAAGGGAGACAAGAACCCACAAAAAGCTCTTAACGCAGGTGAATATGTAGCAGCTGGTGTTACAATGATAGCTTCAGCACTTTTATCAAACTACATCTTTGGAAGTTTTGCACCATTTGCACCAGTAATCATTGGTATTGCAGTTGGTCTAATAATTTCTAAATTCACAGAATATTACACAGCTGAAGATTATGCACCAGTTAAGAGAATTGGAGCAGAATCAGAAACTGGTTCTTCAACAAATATTATTGCTGGACTTTCTGTTGGTATGATGTCAACAGTTGGACCAATCATTGTTATTGCTATTGGTATTATTGCAGCTTACCTTGGAGCTGGAGGAAACGCTGATCCGATCGTAGGACTTTACGGAATTTCCCTTGCAGCTGTTGGTATGCTTTCAACAACTGGTATGACAATTGCCGTAGACGCTTATGGACCAATCGCAGACAACGCTGGTGGTATTGCAGAAATGTGTGAACTACCAGAAGAAGTTCGTGATATCACAGACTCACTTGACTCTGTTGGTAATACAACAGCAGCTATAGGAAAGGGATTTGCAATTGGATCAGCAGCACTTACTGCCCTTGCACTTTTCGTTTCTTACATTAACGCTACTGGCCTAACAGGAATTGACATTTCTAAGCCAGAAGTTATTGCTGCAACTTTCGTTGGTGGTATGCTTCCATTTGCCTTCTCTGCACTTACTATGTCAGCAGTAGGTAACGCAGCATCAGAAATGATCGACGAAGTTAGAAGACAATTTAAAGAAATTCCTGGAATCATGGAAGGTAAAGCAACTCCTGACTATGCAAGATGTGTTGACATCTCAACAGGTGCTGCTCTTAAGCAAATGATCGTGCCAGGACTAATCGCTGTAATTGTTCCAATCCTTGTAGGTCTACTACTTGGTACAGAAGCCCTAGGTGGACTTCAAGCAGGAGCTCTTGTAACTGGTGTACTAATGGCAATCTTCATGTCAAACGCTGGTGGAGCTTGGGACAACGCTAAGAAATACATCGAAGGTGGAGCACACGGTGGTAAAGGTTCAGAAGCTCACAAGGCAGCTGTAACTGGAGACACAGTTGGTGACCCATTCAAAGATACATCAGGACCTTCTCTTAATATTCTAATTAAACTTATAACTGTTGTATCACTTGTATTCGCACCACTATTTGTTGCATACGGCGGACTATTCCTATAAAAAATAAATCTGTTAGAGAGAAATCTCTAGCAGATTTTTTATTGCAAACTATATTAACTTTTATGGACTCTGTCAGAATTTATCTGGCAGGGTCTTTTATAAATAACAAATTTGACAAGGAAAAAAAGTTTTATATAATTTAGTTAGATAACATGACGAAATATTTAGATATTTTTTAGCGGAGGTATTATTGATGCGAAAAAAAGTAGGAATAGCTTTGATAATTATTTTATCTTTATCATTGTTAATATACTTTAGAAATAAACCTAATAATGAAAGAATAGATGATAAGAATAATTCCAATGTTATGAGTGAAGAAGTAAAAGCAAATATTATAAATAAAAATTCTAATGACCTTTATAGAGATGTAATCATTAGTAAAGATAACGACTTTCATGGAAGAAAATTGAATAGCCAGTTTTCTTTTACATTATTACTGGATAAAGATGATAAGATAAAATTCCAAGACCCTAAAGAGTATGAAATTAATTTTAGATTATTGGAAGATGCAAATATTAGAGAATTTTATGAATATCAAATTCTTTCAGAAGATTTTGAATTAGCTAAAGATTATCAGGGCATTGAAGGCTTTAGATTTTATCTCACTTATTCTATAAGAGAAGATATGGGAAAATCAGAAAATAATGGACCAGAAATTTATAGCTTGCACGGTGAAATAAATATAGAAGATATATGAGAACTCATCTTAGAAATAAGGTGAGTTTTTTAATTGAAAAAAACCACTAGCCTTAGCCAGTGGTTGTGATATAAAAATTTTAGCAATCTGTTGGATCTAGTAGGTTATTTAAAGTCTTAACGTGAATACCTGTTGCATTTTTTGGAAGGTAGCCTGCTTTCTTGTCCCTGTATCCAGTTGCTGCTATGTCTAGGTGGACCCAAGGAGTATTTTCTTTTACAAATTCTCCAACAAATAGTCCTGCTGTAACAGTACCTGCATGTCTACCAGAAGTGTTCTTGATATCAGCAACTTCTGACTTGTTTAACTTCTTGTAGTCTTCGTCATAAGGGAAGGCCCAGATTTTTTCTCCAGATAATTTTCCTGCTTCAAGGACTTCATTGTAGAAGTCTTCGTTATTTGTTACTGCACCTGTGTAAACTTCTCCAAGGGCAATTGTAACTGCACCAGTAAGTGTTGCAAGGTCAATAATTTTTTCTGCTCCAAGTTCATTTGTTGCATAGTGAACTGCATCGGCAAGAGTGATTCTTCCCTCAGCATCTGTATTTGCAACTTCAATTGTAAGTCCCTTCATGGAGTCAATTACGTCGCCAGACTTGTAAGCATGACCTGAAATCATATTTTCACAAGCTGCAACAACACCAACTACATTTGTCTTTGCCTTGTTCTTTGCAAGGGCATAGATTGTTCCAATAACTGTGCCAGCTCCACCCATGTCGCAGTGCATGTAGTTCATGCCAGATGGAGACTTGATGTTGTAGCCACCTGAATCGTAAGTTAGTCCCTTACCAACAAGGGCAACTTTTTCTGTGTCGGCATTATTGTATTCCATTACAATAAGTCTTGGACGGTTTGTTGCACCAGCTGCAACTCTTAAAAAGGCCTTCATGCCAATTTTTTCGATTTCATCTTCTTCATAAACTGTAACCTTAACGCCAGCTTCTTCTAATTTTTCCTTTGTGATATTAGCAAGAGTTTCTGGATAAATTACATTTGCTCTTTCATTTACAAGATCTCTTGCAAGGAAGACTCCATCCATAATGTTTTCTATCTTATCAAGACCTTGTCTCAATTTTTCTTCTGGTCCCTTGAAGGCAGTGTAGTTGACAGTGATTTCAAAGTCGGACTTCTTTTCTTTTACGCTAGTTTTCTTTGTGAATTCATATTCACCTTGGCGAAGTCCTTCATAAGCTGCCATAATAGTCTTTCTGTTGCACATACCAAGGTCTGGCATTTTAATTTCAACTTCGTGCTCTTCGTTGTCTCTTAAAATATTTCCAAGTTCAAAGAAAAGATTTCTCACATCTTCTAGGTCAAGCTCATCATTGCCTAGTCCCATGAAGATTTCTGATTCTTCTTCAAAGCTTGGAAGGTATAAACTTTCCTTAAACTTATAAGCGAACTTTTTCTTTTCAAGATATTCCTTAATTTCACTTGGAAGTTCCCCATCTTTTTTTACGAAGTGGACCTTTAGTTCTCCTTCTTTATACAAATTAAATTTTATCATAATTCACCTCTTACTCTAATTATACATGAGATTTATAAAAGGTCTAATCTAAAAAAAATAAGTTAACAAGCATTGCATTACTATTTTTCTTTGATAAATTGTGATAATATTAAATTATAGAATTTTAACATCAATTTAGACTTTGGTTTTGAATTGGTGTTTTTTGGGTGGTGTAAAAATGAGAAAAGAAGTAAAAGCATCAATAATGTTGTTTGTAACAGCGATAATTTGGGGACTTGCCTTTGTGGCACAAGCAGCAGGCATGGAACACTTGGGGCCCCTTTCTTTTACGGCTGCAAGGTGTTTTGTAGCAGTAGTATTTTTATACCTAACCTATAAATTTTTCATGATGAAGTCAAAGTCCTACAGGGAAGAGAAGTTTGATATGAAGAGGACTCTTGTGGGAGGGACAATTTGTGGCCTGGTTTTTACAATAGCCATTAACCTCCAACAAGTTTCTCTTATTTATACAACAGCTGCCAAGGCAAGTTTTTTGACAGCCCTCTACATAGTTTTTATTCCTCTAATAGGACTATTTTTTGGGAGAAGACCAAGTGTAAAAATTATACTTTGTATCTTCCTTGCCATGGTGGGAACCTACCTCTTGTCCATCAAGGGTGGCTTCAGCATAAATAAGGGAGATATGATTGTAATCCTATCAGCCCTTATCTTTGCCATCCACATCTTACTCATGACAAAGTATTCAAGAGATACCAATGCGGTTTTACTTTCCTTGGTTCAATTTGCAGTTTGCGGAATCATTTCTCTTGTGGGAGCCCTGGTCCTCGAAAATATAAGCATGGATGGGATTTTAAAATCCTATGTGACTATCCTCTATGTGGGAATTCTTTCTTCTGGAGTTGGCTTTACTATCCAACTTATGGCCCTAAAGGACCTAGACCCAGTAGTAGCGTCCATGATCTGTTCCCTTGAATCAGTTTTTGGTGCCCTCTTTGGTTGGATGATTTTGTCACAAGAAATGACTGAGAGAGAAATATTTGGGGCTATAATAATTTTTGTGGCAACCCTACTTGCCCAAGTCCCAATAGAAGCTTATCTTGAGAAAAAATTAGAGAGAAAGTTAAAGAGAGGATAAAATTTCACAAGAATTTTAAATAGAATAAAAAAATTTTCACATTACTAGGATATAATTATGGGGAGGTGAAGATATGTCACTATTTGAAAAAATTTTCCAAAAGCCTGGAAAGAAATTAATAACTATAGATGGAGAATACGGATCTGGGGCAAATGAAATTGCCAAGAAGGTTGCCGACAAATTAAAATACGAATTTTATGATGAAAAATTAATAGAGCTTATGAGTCTCGAGAAAAAGGTTAAACCAGAGGAGATAAAAAAAGACGACTCCTTCTTGCAGGGGACAATTTATGACCTTTATAGGCAAAATTATTCCTACTCCCAAGAAGACATAGCAACAAATGACGCAGCCTTTCTCTTGGACTCAAGGACAATTAGGGAGATTGCAAAAAAGAAAAAGGCAGTTATCTTTGGCAAGTGTGGTGACTTTGTCTTAGAAGACTTCCCAAAGCTGTCAATTTTTATATACGCGTCAAAAGACTTTAAAGAAGAGAGAATCCTAAATACCTACAAGATCAAGAAGGACAAGCTTGAATTAAAGATGACTCGTGAAAACAACAGACGTGCCAACCACTACTCCAGGAACACGGGAAGAGTTTGGGGGGAACCTGCCAACTACGACATTTTGATTAATTCATCATCCTTTGACTTCGAAAGCATAGGAGACCAAATTGTAGAAATTTCACAAAATAAAAAATAAGAATCCTGACAATCGTCGGGATTTTTTATTGCCTAAAATTATAAAAAATTTACATGGTCTTTATAAAAAATATACAAATCTTTTAATGGGAGTTTGTAAAATATATAAAAATAGGATTTTAGCGAGATTGCAACTGTGGGTTTACAAATTACAAAGTTACATTTATAGATTGCTACTTTAAAAATATATAAAATACAAATAGAAAAGGAGGTAGAATTATGATTTTAGGAGATAAAATTATGAATCTTAGGAAGAAAAATGCTTGGTCTCAAGAAGAACTTGCAGAAAAACTTGGTGTAAGCAGACAATCTATTTCAAAGTATGAAAGTGCCCAAGTAGTACCTGACATGGAAAAAATTTTAAAGTTAAGTAGAATTTTTGGAGTTACAACAGATTATTTGCTTAAAGATGAAATTGAAGATCTTGAATTTTTGGATGAAGACTTTGAGGAAGACAAAAAGTTTGTAAAAGTTGGAATGGAAGAAGCAAACGAGTATCTAGACTTAAAAGAAATATCTGGCAGAAATATTGCACTTGGAGTTTCTCTTTGCATAATCTCGCCTATATTCTTATTACTTTCTTCACAAGCTTATGAGAGCAATCTTATATCAGCTCCAGAAAATGTAGTAGATGGAATCTCTCTTACAGTTTTAATATTATTTATAATTGGAGCCCTTGGTATATTTATAAGGGAAGCTATGAAATTAAAAAAATATGAATTTATAGAAAATGAAGACATAGATACAGCTTACGGTGTTGATGGAATGGCAAGAGAAAGAGGAGAGAGCTTTCACGATTACTATGTGAAAAACAACATAATTGGAGTTTTGCTCCTGGTGGCGTCAGTTATTCCAATTTTTGTTGGAATGATTGTCTCAGTAGAAGATATGACCATGATTATTTCAGTGGTTATCATGCTCCTTCTTATAGCTATTGGGGTGAATCTTTTGGTTAAAACCAATATTTATATGAACTCTATTAATGCAATATTGGAAGAGGGAGACTTTAGAAGAAGAAATAAAAAATTAAAGAGGAGAATCGAACCCTTTTGTGGAATTTATTGGATTGCAGCAACTGCAATTTATGTAGCCTATTCTTTTTTGACGAACAATTGGGATAGATCTTGGATTATTTGGCCTGTCGCAGGCATATCTTTTCCAATTTATTATCTAATCTTAAAAATTATTTTTGATTGCAAGACAAAAAATTAAGAGGTGCGGGTTGGAAGATTTTCTTTTCCTTAGAATCACCAATTCTTTAACTATTAATTGGGTACAAATTAAATAGGATTAAAGAGACGGTGATAAAATGAAAAAAGATGATTTAATAATTAAGAAAGTAATAAAAAATGTTGGGGTCATTTATTTTAATAGGCCAGATAAAATAAATGCTCTTAATTTAAAGATGGTAAGGGACATAAGTGAGATCTTAAAAAAATGGGAAGAGGACGACAGTATAAGAGCAGTCCTTCTTGACAGCAAGTCAGACAAGGGATTTTGCTCTGGTGGAGACTTAGTTCATCTTTATGAGGACTTCATAATGGATGATGATTGTCATGATAAAGACCAGCTCTTCGTAGAAGAATTTGAACTGGACAAGTATGTTGAAGCTTATAAAAAACCTATAGTCTCCTATTGGAAGGGGATAGTCATGGGTGGTGGAGTTGGCATAAGCATAAACTCCGATCTTATCCTTTGTGACGAGACTGTAAAGTGGGCCATGCCAGAAACTGACTTGGGCTTTGTTCCTGATGTAGGTGTCGGCAAATATATTTCAAGCCTTCCCCAAGCCCTTGGCCAATATGTAGGGCTTTGTGGTGGACTATTAGAATCTCCTGACTTGATAAAACATGGCCTAGCCCATGTCTATATTGATTCAAAGGATTATGAGAAGATAAGAGAAAAGTTTTTTGTCTTATCTGAAACTTATTCTGGACAAGAAATAATTGACAAGTTAAGAGAAGAAGCAGATAAATATAAAAAGGAAGGTCACGAAACTTTTGTTGAGAAGAATAAAGACAAGATAGAAAAATATTTCTCTAAGGATAGCTTGGGAGAAATTTATAAGGTTCTAGAAGAAAACCAAGATGATGACTTTGCAAGGGATATTTTAAAAGAATTGAAAGGCAAATCTCAATTTAGCCTGGACTTGCAGTTTGAAAAATATTTTGTGGGCAAGAACTTGACCTACCCAGAAATGGTGGACTTAGACCTAAAAATTTTAAAATACTGCCTTGAAATGGGAGAGATGGAAGAAGGAATAAGGTCAAAAATGATAGACAAGGATAATGAGCCAGATTGGAAATATAAGAACTTGGAAGATGTGAAGGACGAGGATATAAAAAAACTATTAGCTATTTAAAACAAAGGAAGGGCATTCACTTCATTGAATACCCTTCTTTTTTATTTCAAATTTTCGTCTCTTATGATTTTTATGTCGTACTTGCTTAAAATTGTGTCGCCCATAAGAATTTCTTCAATTGCCCTTTTAGATTCTTCATCAGCTTCCTTTAAGAGGCCTTTTTTTATTGCCCTCTTTTCGATCTCAGACTTTTGGTCCTTGGAGAAGTCGTTGTAGTCCTCGATGTCAATCCTGTTAAAAATAGATTCCCTCTCATCATAAACCTTTAGAGAGTCCTCATAAATTTCGTGGCTCAAAATCTCTGAGGCTGGAATCCTAACTTCAATAGACTTGTCTCCTACATCAACCTTCATCTTGTCAAGGTCAATGCCAGCATTTATAAGCCCTTCATAAGACACAATGAACTCCTTAGAAGTGAAGGGGACCTTGTAACCGTAAAAAGTATTTTGATTTTCAAAGTGGCCCATGTTTGTGTAGTGGTACTTTAAAGTTGTAAGCTCCTTGGCGGAAACCAACTTGTTGTAAATCAAGCTAGAAGTAATCTCTGGCTCCATCTCGCTTTTCATCTGCTTCTTCCCATAGAAAAAGGCAGCAAAGAGCGCGAGACCAATAAGTAAAATTATAATAATGAGTTTCTTAATTTTCTTCATTTAAAACCTCCATTTCAGTCTGTAAATAATTTTTACCACAAGAGAAATTTCCTAAACCTTTAAAATTAGCTAAAAAGCTTGATAAGATTTACAATTTTATTGTCATTAGTATAAATTCTCTGATATAATTAAGCAAAAAGATAATGGAGGAAGATTTTATGGACGATGGCGCCTTGTGGGCTAAGCTCATATTAATAGCAATACTTACAAGCATTAACGCATTTTTTGCGTCAGCTGAAATGGCAATGGTTTCAGTAAACAACAACAAGATAAAAGAATTGGCAGAAGAAGGAGATAAGAGGGCCAAGACCCTTATGGATATATCACAAGATCAAACAAGATTTCTATCCACAATACAAGTAGCAATAACCTTGGCAGGATTTTTCTCATCTGGATCTGCAGCAACATCTATCTCAAAAGTATTAGGAGAATTTTTGAGGAACTTTGGAATTCCTTACGGTGGGACAGTTGCCTTTATTTTGGTTACTCTTATCCTATCCTATATAACGCTTGTTTTTGGAGAGCTAGTGCCAAAGAGGATTGCTCTACAAAACTCAGAAAGAGTTGCCCTAAAATCATCAGGTGCAATTGCCTTTGCTTCAAAAATATTTTATCCCTTTGTAAAATTACTTTCAGTTTCAACAGTATTAGTATTAAAAATTATGGGAAAATATTCAGAAGACGTAGAGGAAAAAATTTCAGAAGAAGAATTAAAATCTTATATAAAAGTTTCAACCCAACAAGGAGTAATAAACTCAGCTGGGGAAGAAATGATAGTAAACATAATGGACTTCGATGACAAGTTGGCATATGAAATCATGACACCAAGGACTTCTATCTACATGCTGGACTATGACGAGTTCACAACAGAAACAGTGACAGAAGTCTTGAAGATGGGATACTCAAGGATGCCAGTCTACCGTGAGAACACAGACAACATCTTGGGAACAGTTTATATAAAAGACCTCTTTGTTGAATATGCAAAAAATGATTACGAGTCCATAAACTTGGACAATTGCATAAAGTCCCCTTACTATGTACCAGAAACCAAAAAAATTGACATGCTCTTAAAAGAGCTTCAAGCATCAAAAAACTATGTTGCAATTCTAATTGACGAGTACGGAGGCTTCTCTGGTATGGTAACAGTAGAAGACATAGTAGAAGAAATAGTTGGAGAAATCGAAGACGAGTACGACAAGGAAGACAACAACATAGAAAAAATTGGCGAAAACGAATATATAGTAGACGGATCCATGGACATAGAAGACATAAACGATGCCCTAGACCTTTCACTATATTCAGAAAACCACGAGACAATCTCTGGTTTGATAATAGAAAAACTTGGCTTTATACCAGACGAAAAACAAAAGAAGAAACTTAGCGTCAAGACAGGAGGCTGCATCTTGACAGAGCTAGCAGTAGCAGAAAAAAGAATAATAAAAGTCAGCATCAAGGTTATACCAGAAGAACAAGAAGAAGCCAAAAGAGAATACAAAGAATTCAATTCATAAAAAATAAAATTAGCCCCCTAAGTCCATAAGGATTAGGGGGTCTTTTAATGTAAGTATTAACGAATAAACTTTAATGAAAAACTAAAGCTTCTTAAAGAATATCCTTCCAGTTATTAGGAAAGCCCATAAAACTAAAATTAAAGAAACCTTGATATTTGTCAAAGGTATTTCCCAAGTCTCTTAATAGAGATTTCCACTGATCATTAGAGTTCAGAATTCTTTTTATTATTAAAAGTATGGGAAATATTTTATTTTGTTTACCTTTATATTGTTCATTTTCAGAATATAAGCGTGGATTTTCTTTTAAAGGCATGTTGTAGAGCCTTGTGTAGTGGGCACAAATATTCCTAACCTCAACAAGGCATAAGATCCAATTTTTTAAATATTTAGGGTCTGTATTATAATAATTAGAAATTTCTTTTTGATCCTCAGACTTTAAAGTACTGAATAAAGAAGACAAATTTCCAAAAGACATAAGCTCAACAGATACCCATATAGGAAAGGATCCGTCATACTTCCTCAAGTGGTGTTTAACAAAAGGTTTATTCCTCTGTCTATTAATTTCCTTATTCAGATTTTCGTTAACTATGGAATATATGCTCTTACCCTCTTTGTTAGTTTTATATATGAAATTATTTTCGTGCATAAGAACGTCTGGTCCATACTTAATAGATAAGTGGTAAGCAATTTGGGTTCTAAGTTCTATTTCAATCTGCTCAATGGTCCTTATAATATTATTTTTAAATTGACTGTCAAAACAGTAAAGATTAAAAAGATGCTCTATACTTACATTGTTCTTATAATGTTCTTTATTATCAGATTTTTTCAGACCGATACCATAGCCTGAAAGTCTGTAATAATTTACCTTTTTTAAGATTTCTTCAGCAAATTCATCATCGGAGATAGAAAGGTTGTGATCATTTTTTAGTTTAATAATTTGATCCTTGTAACTTAAAGTGGGTTTTAATTCCATATAAATTCTCCTTATATAAAAAAGCCCTCTCCGTGGTCCGCATGTAGAAAATCTACATTAAGCGTGGAGAGGTTCTGTTAAGTTAATTATAGCAGTTGGAAAAACTTGAGTCAATAGTTCTAATGAAAAGAAACAAGAGTTACCCCTAAATCCATAAGGATTAGTGGTTTTAATGAGGATAAGAAAAGAGGAAGTAGATTAGTTACTTCCTCTTTTTACATCTACGTTTATTAAATAACGACATCTCAAAACAAATTGTGCCTAATGAAATCATATAGGCTTATAAAAATTTAAAAACTTACTTTACATTTAATACCTCATCCTTGAACTCTTGGATTGTATATTTTCTAGAGTCTACACACTTATGAGCACAAGCACGATAGATTAAACCGAAGCGTTTAAGTTCAGTGTTGACAAGTATAAGGGGATAATCATTGTTCCAAGTGACACACTTAAAACCCTTAGATGTTAAGTAGCCATAAAAGGAATTCCTAGCCTTCCTATCCCTATCATAAACTCCGTAAGGAATAGAAATAGGTTCTTCCCAATAAGCGTCCCTACAATTTTCTCGATAATGTTCATAATAAACTTCCATTAACATATAAACCCCTCCTGTAAATTTAGAGAAGAAAAAAGCACCCATCGATAGATGGATGCAAGATTGATATGTATCCATCATACAAGCATTAGCACCTTGCCTCATGGTAGGTTGCTGAAGGGTCGATGAGCTTGTCTCTCGCCTTCTCTTTATGGTAAGACCATTTTATCATTTTTGAAAAGAAGGGTCAAAGAGAATTGTTTTTAAAATGAATCACAAAAATGTCACAGTTAAAGTTGGGGAAGTTGTAAAAAATTATGGCTCATGATTATTTATAAGCTTGTAAGTATTTATGAGCTTGAGAAAAATTATAAATCTATAGAAAGTTACAGAGTCATAAGAAATGATAGGCTCAGAAAAAAAGGTAAAGCCGTGGAAAGCTAGGGACTTATAAAAAAGGGCAAAAAAATTGCCGAGATAATCTCGGCGAGTAAAAGGAATTTAATTAAAAAAGTGTATTAAATAATCTGTTACCAGTTTAACATAGTAACATAAATAAGACAATAAAAAATTTAAAAATATTTTTTGAAATTTAAAAATTTTATTAGCTTTTTGAGTTTTATTTCCTTGTAAAGCCCCATGAGTTGTTAGATTTTTATGAACCTATAGACTTCTGTAACTTTGTAAATTTTTGACACTTTATAAATTTTCATGAACTCATAAAATTTTGTGGCCTCATAAATTTTTGTGACTTAATTAATTTCTATGACTTACTAGGATTTTATGACTTCACAGATTTTTAAGAATTTATAGATTTTTATTACTTAATAAGCTTTAATGATTTTGCAGTTTTTAACAACTTAGTAAATTTTTATGACTTTGCAGGTTTTTCTTAGCTTGTAAACAATTAAGGTCTTGTAAATTTATTTTTATTAACAAATTTTTAAGATTTTGTTAGTCTAACTTCACAAACTTTTATGACTTTATAGCCCTCGATGGTTACATTTTTTTTAACACTTTGCAAGTCCCTATTATTTACTTATTCTTCAAGATATTAAAGGAAATTAAAAAATTTTTAAAATAAATTAGCAGACTACTTGCAAGAGTGCTAATGATGTTGTATAATTTAAATAGTCAAAGATAGTCAAACTAAATTTGACCATGATTTTTATCTTAATTTCACAGAAACAGAAACAGAAACAGAAACAGAAACAGAAACAGAAACAGAAACAGAAACAAACATGAAATTAAATAAAAATCTTAATTTTATTCCATTTAATTAATTTCTATTTATGTTGTAATATTTTTTATTGGGATATAAATAGAGAGAGATTAAATGTTTATATATATGAGGAGGTAAGTTTTTGAAATACAAAGATTATTATGAAATCCTTGGAGTTTCTAAAGATGCAGATGAAAAGGAGATAAAGAAGGCTTATAGGAAGCTTGCGAAAAAATATCACCCTGACGTTAACCAAGGCGACGAGGTGGCTGCAGAAAAGTTTAAGGAAGTTTCTGAGGCCTACGAGGTCTTGTCTGACGCCGACAAGAGAAAAAAATATGATACTTTTGGATCTAATTATGATTTTTCATCTGGTTATGATTTTGACCCTTCTCAATATGGTTATACTTATACCACAGGAGGAAGCGGTGCAGATTTCTCAGACTTCTTTGAAACAATTTTTGGCTCATCTAAGTCTGGCGGCAACTTCTCTGGTGGCTTTAACATAAATGACATCTTCGGAGATTTCTCTTCTAAGGGAAGGGGAAGGAGTCAAAAGAAGGCGAGAAACAAGTTTGAATCTGAACTTTCTATTTCTATTAAGGAAGCCTTTCTTGGTGTGACAAAAAATGTTTCCCTAACTTACAAGCAAAAGGAATATGACATTGCTGTCAAGGTTCCTGCCGGCATCACTAGGGGCAAGAAGGTCAAGGTGAGGGGAGAAAAGTTTGGTCTTCCTGGCGACATCTTGTTCAAGATCAACATCAAGGATGAAAAAAATCTTGCTCTTGATGGCCTTGATGTGACTAGGACTGTGGATATCTATCCATGGGAAGCTGCCCTTGGATCTTCTAAGACTGTTGAAAGTCTCAGCGGCAAGCTCAAGTTAAAGGTTCCAGAAGGCTTTGTTGGTGGAAACAAGATGAGGATTCCTTCCAAGGGTTTTAAGGACCTAAAGGGAAATGTTGGGGACCTCTATGTGGTCTTTAACATTGTGAACCCTAAAGACTTATCTGAAGAACAAGTAAAACTATATAAGGAATTAGAAAAAATAAGTAAATAACAAGATTAAATTGATTAAATAAATAATAAATGAGGTGTTTATATGAATTTTGAAAAATTTACTCAAAAATCCCTTGAAGCCGTTCAAGGCGCCTATAATATTGCGAAGGAATACGGCAATCCAGAGGTAAAAGAAATTCACATCAACTACGCCCTCTTAAATGATAAGGAAGGCCTTATTCCTAGGGTCTTGACATATATGGACAAAAATCCTGACATGTTAAAAAGTGACGTCTTAAAGGTTATTGAAAGACTTCCAAAACAATCAGGTGCAGAAGTTTATGCCGACTCTTCTTATAGAGACCTTTTCCAAAAGGCAGAGGGCTTTAAGGAAAAGATGAGCGACGACTATCTTTCTGTTGAACACATCTATCTTGCTCTTTTAAATATGAAGGGGACTGACTCTTCTTCTGTCTTTAATAAAAACAAGATTGATGCCGACGGATTTTTAAATGCCCTCAAGAAAATCAGGGGTAACCAACACGTAACTACTGATAACCCAGAAGGAACTTATGATGCTTTAAAGAAGTATGGCCAAGATTTAACTGAACTTGCTCGTGAAGGCAAGCTTGACCCAGTTATTGGTCGTGACGAAGAAGTCCGTAATGTAATCAGGATTTTATCTCGTAGGACTAAGAACAACCCAGTTTTAATTGGTCCCCCTGGAGTTGGTAAGACTGCCATTGCTGGTGGACTTGCCCAAAGAATTGTGTCTGAAGACGTGCCAGAAGGCTTAAAAAATAAAACTGTCTTCTCACTTGATATGGGTGCCCTAATTGCTGGTGCCAAATATCGTGGTGAGTTTGAAGAAAGATTAAAGGCTGTCTTAAACGAAGTCTTAAAGGCTGATGGAGATATAATTTTATTTATCGACGAAATCCACAATATTGTGGGAGCAGGCAAGACTGACGGTGCCATGGACGCATCTAACCTTTTAAAGCCAATGCTTGCTCGTGGCGAACTTCACGCTATTGGAGCAACAACTCTTGACGAGTACAGGAAGTACATTGAAAAGGACCCTGCTCTTGAAAGAAGATTCCAAAAGGTTATGGTAAATGAACCAAGTGTTGAAGATACTATTGCAATCCTTCGTGGTCTTAAAGATAAATATGAAATTTACCACGGAATTAGGATCTCTGACCCAGCAGTTATTGCTGCAGCAACCTTGTCCGACAGGTATATAAGCGATAGGTTCTTGCCAGACAAGGCAATTGACTTAATGGACGAAGCCTGTGCTATGCTTAGGACAGAAATCGACTCTATGCCAACAGAAATTGATGAAGTTAGAAGAAGAATCTTGCAACTTGAAATAGAAAACCAAGCCCTTAAAAAGGAAACTGATGAAGCAAGTGCTGAAAGACTTAAAAAACTTCAAGGCGAACTTTCTGAAGAAAAGGCAGAGTTTGACAGGTTGAAATCTAAGTGGGAGGCAGAAAAGAAGGAACTTGATTCCACAAAGGACATCAAGAAGAAAATCGAAGAAACCAACCACGCCATAGAGGAAGCTGAAAGAAATTACGACTTAGAAAGACTTTCTGAATTAAAATATGGCACTCTTCCGAAGTTAAAGGAAGAACTTTCAGAAAGAGAAAAGGCATCTACAAAGGACGAGTCATCTATGGTGAAGGAAGAAGTCACAGAAGATGAAATCGCCTATGTAGTTAGCAGGTGGACAGGAATTCCTGTTGAAAAATTAAATAAGACTGAAAGAGATAAATTACTTGGTCTTGAAGATATTCTCCACAAGAGGGTCATTGGTCAAGACAAGGCAATTGAACTTGTGTCTGATGCAGTATTAAGAGCAAGGGCTGGACTAAAAGATCAAAACAAACCAATAGGTTCCTTTATCTTCTTGGGACCAACTGGAGTTGGTAAAACTGAAACAGCCAAGGCACTTACTGAAACACTTTTCGATGACGAGAGAAACCTAATAAGGATTGACATGTCCGAGTACATGGAAAAACACTCCGTGTCAAGACTTGTGGGATCTCCTCCAGGATATGTAGGTTACGATGAAGGTGGCCAACTTACTGAAGCAGTAAGGAGAAAACCATATTCAGTAATCCTCTTTGATGAAATCGAAAAGGCCCACCCAGATGTCTTCAACATCTTGTTACAAGTTCTTGATGATGGAAGACTTACTGACAACCAAGGAAGGACTGTGGACTTTAAGAACACAGTTATTATAATGACATCAAACATTGGATCTCACTTCTTAATTGATGGCATAAATGAAGATGGCAAGATCAAAGAAGATGCGAGAGAAAATGTAATGGCTGATTTAAGGGCATCCTTTAGGCCAGAATTTTTAAATAGGATTGATGAAATTGTCTTATTCAAACCACTTCAAAGAAGTGAAATTTATGGAATCATCAAACAAAGCATTGCAGAAGTTGAAAAGAGACTTGAAGATAGAGACATCCACATCGAAGTTACAGATGGAGCTCTTGACTTCATCTTGAACGCATCCTTTAGTCCACAATACGGTGCAAGACCTGTTAAGAGATACATCTCTCACAAGCTTGAAACAATTATCTCCAAGCTTATAATCAGGGGCGACGTAATGGACGGTGACACAATTATTGTTGAAGTAGAAGCAGACGACTTGTCTGTCAAAGTAAAATAAATATAAGGACTTGCTGAGGCAGGTCCTTTTTCTTTAGAATTTTGTGAATTTTTCAAGCAAGATTTTTTGTGATAGATTTTTGGCAAAAACTTAGGGACTTATTAGTTTTTTTAATAGAAAAAATTATTTCTGTAAAATTACAAATTGTTAAGAAAAGATTAAATTCAATAAAAACCTCTAAGTTATCACAGTCCTATCACAAAAAAGATTTAAACTCAGTGACATAGTATGAATTAAGAGTATAAAAATATTTTATATTTTAATTAGGAGGAAAGTTATAATGAAACCATATAGCAAGAAATATTTAACTCTAGCTTTAGCAGGAGTTTTAGCAGCATCAATCCCAGTATCTGCTTTCGCGGAAACAACAACTAATCCAAGTACAGAAACAAAAGTAACAGATACAACAAATAAAACAGGAACAACAGAAAATAACGACAATACGTCCGCAGATAATAGAACAGACGCAGAAAAGAGCAATCTATCAGAATTCAATTATAATCTTGACAAGGGAGAAAGATTTGATACTAAAAATATTGATCTACCTGATGGAGCCAAGATAATTGGAAGTGAAACTTTTGAGTACGATAGAACTGGAAATCATTATGAATATGTTACAGTTCAATTTAAAGATGGATCTACAAAAAAAGTAAAACTTAACTTTAAAGTTAATGATAAATACGAAAAAAAATATGGAAACATCACTCTTAGCAATGTAAGATATGATGGAAAATACATCAAGGGTGAAACATCAGCCTACGCTGAAATCTACGTTCAAGATAATTACTATAAAGAATTTAGAAATAAGAGATCTATTGGAGAAGCTGACAAGAACGGTAATTTCTCAATAAGATACGACATCAAAGAAGGTGAAAGTGTAACTATCTTTGCAGAAGATAAATATAATACTTCAAAAAGCGTTGAAGTTAAAAATGACAACTACAAGAATATCAAGGGAACTAGAGTTGACGCTACAGACCTAAATATTGTAGGCAGAGTTTTAACAGGAACTGTAAAGAACCACGCTTTTGACTATATTACAGTTTATCTTGACGGCGAAGAATTAGGAAAAGCAAGAGCTAACAAGGACGGATTCTTCTCAATATCACTTAATAAAAGCATAGACAGAAGAGACCTTGACGACCTAAGATTCTACACTGATACAAAAACTGTTGAAAACAAAAAATTCAAAGTTACAGAAGCCCTTGAAGGACAAAAGCTTGTAAAGGGTACTGCAAACACTGATGATGAAATCACAGTTTATGATGCAAGTGGCAAAAAAATTTCCAACACTTATGTAAATAGCGCTGGAGTATTTACAGCTTTCTTAGATAGAGCCCTAATTGCTGGCGAAACAATTAAACTTGAAGCCAAAGACAAGGACAAAAACATCACTAAGATTGAATACAAGGTAACAAAAAATGCAGTAGAAGAAGTTAAGGCAATTGCTTACATCAAGGGATATCCAGATGGAACATTTAAGCCACAAGCAAATGTAACAAGAGCAGAAGCAGCTCAAATGTTTGCTACACTTCTAAATGGTGGAACAAACTTTGGAACATCTGGAGCAACAAAGTTCTCTGATGCAAGTGACGATTGGTACTCAAAGGCAGTTAACTATGTTGTTGGCAAGGGACTAATCTCTGGTTACCCTAATGGAACATTTAAACCAAACGAAAGCATCACAAGAGCAGAATTTGCACAAATGATCTCTGGCTACATCAAAAATGAAAAAGCTGGATCATCAGACTTCCAAGATGTAAAGGACCACTGGGCAAAAGACGCAATTGATAAACTTTACGGCAACAAAAATGTAACTGGTTACCCAGATGGAAGCTTCAAACCAAATGCTAAGATCACAAGAGCAGAAGCTGTTACAATCCTAAACTCTGTATTTAACAGAAACACAAACAAGAACTCACTTAACAATGTGAACACTTCATCACTTAATAAGTTCTCTGATGTTAATGAAAGCTTCTGGGCTTACTACAACATTCTTGACGCAGCAAACACTCACGATAGAGAAAGACTAAACTCAACTTCTGAAGTTGACATGTGGAAATAAATAGAATTTTAAGGGCTCCCTTAGGGGAGTCTTTTTTATTGCCTTCAAAAGTTTCTTGGTAGGTAAGAATTATTGACTTGATAAAAAAACTATAAAGTTCTAAAAATTTTTAACTAATAAAATTTTGATAATTAAAGAATTTTTATGAAATGCGAAAAAATTGTAAACTCATAAATATCTATAGACTTGCAAAAATTTATGAACTTGCAAAAAATTATGAGTTTATAAAAAAATGTTACTTCAAAAAGATTTGTGACCTTATAAATTCTTATGACTTTATAAAAAATTGTTATTTCATAAAGAATTTAAAAGTCACGAAAAATTAAAAAGAGATAGATTTTTAGAGAAATTTGATAAAAAATTACAGAAATATTTACAAGTTAATGAAATCTATCTGATGACTCATTTATCAATCCTTATTGAGAATTTTATTTGCAATGAAAAAGAAAGAGTTTGCAATAATTTTTCGAGAAAACAAAAATTGTCCTTGACTTTTAAAAATCTCCCTTATATAATTGATGAAACAATTAAATAAATTGTATTGAAAAATACGATAGAGGCGCGGGACCTATCAGTAATCTCTCAGAGCAAGACCATGCGATGAAGGGAGATGAAAGGAGATTTCGCCGAAGTGTATTATTGGTAACAGATAATATGCTGGGCATGCAAACAACATTTGCATGACTGTCACGATTTAGTGGGGAGCTATCTAAGGTTAAATACTTTGTCTTACATAATTAGACATTTTAACAGTTTGGATTTCCCAAACTGTTTTTTTTATTACTTTTTGATAGTTACCGAAGATTTTTACGGAGGTATATCATGAATTTAAGAAGAAACGCAAGAAGATTACTACTAGTTGGAGCTATGGCAGGAACAATGCTTTTAACAGCTTGTAACCCAAAGGGTGATGGGGGAGCTGCTGCACCAGCTGACTCAGACACATTAAGAGTTGGAATGGAATGTGACTACGCTCCATTTAACTGGACACAAACTGGCGAAGAACACGGCTACTCAATTGCAGCAGGCGGCTACGCTGGTGGATACGACGTTGAGATCGCAAAGAAAATTGCTGAGTCCATGGACAAAAATCTAGAAATTGTAAAAACTGAATGGAATGGTCTTACTCCAGCTATTACATCTGGAAAAATCGACCTTATTATAGCGGGCATGAGTCCAACTGAAGAAAGAAAGGAAACTCTTGACTTCTCAGATACTTACTACACATCAGACCTTGTAGTTGTTGTTAAAAAAGACTCACCTCTTGTTAATGCAAAAAGCATTAATGATTTTGCAGGAGCAAATATAACTGGTCAACTTAACACTTTCCACTACGATGTTATTGATCAAATGGAAGGTGTAAACAAATCAACTGCTCTTGAAACTTTCCCAGCAATGATAGTTGCTCTTAGAAGTGGAAAGATTGACGGTTACATTTCAGAAAGACCTGGAGCCCTATCTGCAGTAGCAGCAAATGACGACTTAACTTTTGTTGAATTTGATAAAGCTAATGGATTTCAAACTTCTGTTGAAGACACATCAATTGCAGTAGGAGTTAAAAAAGGAAACACAGAACTTCTTGACCAAGTAAACCAAGCTCTTTCAAAAATTTCTGAAGATGAAAGACAAAGCATAATGGAAGAAGCTGTTGTTAACCAACCACTAGGTGAATAAGTATAGGAGATAAATATGCCAAGTAGTTTTTTTGGATGGATTGGATTTTTATTAAAAGAATATGGCCCCCTCTTTGTTGAGGGGACTATTAATACAATTATAATTGCCGTTGTGGGTACTTTAATTGGTTTTTTAATAGGTCTTTTAATCGCAATAGTAAGAACAACAAAAGTAAATAAAAAGTCATCTGCCTTTAAGAGGGTGGGCCTAAAGATTTTAAATGTCATCATTAGCATTTATATCCAAGTTATTAGGGGAACTCCAATGATGGTTCAAGCCATGATGTTTTATTACGGATCCCTTCAGTATTTTAATTTAAATATGGCAGCTATGCCTTCAGCCCTAATTATAGTTTCTGTAAACACAGGAGCTTACATGGCAGAGATAATAAGAGGTGGAATTATTTCTGTGGACAAGGGACAAACTGAGGGAGCCCTATCCATTGGAATGACTCATTGGCAAACAATGACAGAAGTTGTCCTTCCTCAAGCTGTGAGAAATATTATCCCTTCAGTTGGAAATGAATTTATTGTAAATATCAAGGACTCTTCAGTTCTTAATGTGATTTCTGTTTCAGAACTATTCTTTATTTCAAAGTCAGCTGCAGGAACTTATCTTAGATACTTCGAAGTCTTCTTCATAACAGCCTTAATTTATTTAGTCTTAACTGTAAGTGTGAGTCAAATTATGAAGCTTGTTGAAAAGAAGTTAGATGGAGATGGATCCTATAAGATTTACGGATCACAGTCCACAGCAGAAGTTATAGAAGTAAAGGAAGAGGTGTGAGATGGCCAATATTTTTGAAATAGAAAACTTGGAAAAAAGTTTTGGAGCAAATGAAGTTTTAAAGGGAATAAATTTTAAGGTCCAAAAGGGCGAAGTTGTTTCAATAATTGGTTCATCTGGATCAGGTAAGTCAACTCTCTTAAGATGTATCAACCTCTTGGAAGAACCAGACTCTGGAAGGATTTTATACCACGGAGAAAACATCTTAGAAGAAAATTCTTCTATTAATAATTACAGGACAAAGGTTGGAATGGTTTTTCAATCCTTTAACCTCTTTAACAACATGTCTGTTCTTGAAAATTGTGTAATAGGACAGGTAAAGGTCTTAAAGAGGTCTCGTGATGAGGCAGTTAAGATTGCAGACCAGTTCCTTGAAAAAGTTGGCATGTATCCCTTTAGAGACGCAAGGCCAACATCCCTATCTGGTGGACAAAAGCAGAGGGTGGCAATAGCAAGGTCCCTTGCCATGAATCCTGAAGTCCTACTTTTTGATGAGCCGACATCGGCTCTTGACCCAGAGATGGTTAAGGAAGTCCTAAATGTTATGAGGGACTTGGCAGAAGAGGGACTTACAATGCTTGTTGTAACTCACGAGATGGGTTTCGCAAGAGATGTGTCCAACAGGGTCCTCTTTATGGACAAGGGAGTCATAGCAGAAGACGAAGACTCAAAAGAATTTTTCACAAATCCAAAGACACAAAGGGCAAAGGAATTTTTGTCCATGGTTTTATAAAGAAAAGGTTCGAATCGCTCATTGAATTAGGGATTTTAGAAAAACTTATTTAGAGAGTCTTTAGGTGGCTAGATAAAAGGTTAAGAGCAAAGATTGTTCTTAACCTTTTTAATTTGATTAATTGTAGAATGATAGCCTTTAATTGACTTGACTTATCTTTTATAGTACGGAAATATGTGTATAGTAAAAAAAGAGGGTTAAGCATGAAACAAGAAATTTTGGAAAGATTAGAAACAGAAGTTAATGCTTGCAAAAGATACGCAGGAAACTCAGTTAAGAAAGCAAAAAAAGGAAAGGTTTGATTAGCCATTAACTTTTTAGATATAGTAGTGACAGCAAAAAAATTTGTTGATAGACTTCATGATGAATTTTGGGAAGTATCAGACGAAAAACTAACAGAGGAAGAATTCAAGATTTTTTGCGAAGCCTAAACATTGAGCTAAGAAATAAACAAAGTTTTATAATGAGTTAAAACAGGAAAGTAAATAAGCAATTAAGTATTTAAAACTTTCAAATTTCAACAGTAATACCTTTTATTCTATTTGCCAACCCGCCACCTCCGTTAAAATTTGCATAATAAATGCTCGGCATCTTAAGAGCATAAGAAAAGCACCAATCATTGCTGATTGATGCTTATGATTATTATTTAGTTGTTGTCGACAAATAGGAATTTAACGATTCTAAAACATTATAAATTCTTTTTTTCCCGATTGTCATCTACATGTTCAGATTGGATATTAGATTTCTCTCGCAGATAAAATTTAATCGATTTCTCATTTTTCTGTTATACGCTTAATTTTAATGTGGACTTGACTTCCTTTACATGATTCAGCAATTGTTTTCCAATTCCTTTTGATTGCATCGTTTCTTTTACAAAAATACCTTCGATATAGCTATTATTCAATCCAATGAATCCATCAATTTGCTTTGTGCGATTATCTTCATACACATATATTTCTGCGCTAGGCAACATCTCTTTTACTATATCAGAGTTGCTCTGCCAATAACAAGAAGATATAAAACTATGTGCCTGAATATTCGTATTCAGTCATATTTGCATCGCTGCATCTATGTCATTATCAATGCATTGCCTAATCATTTCATCAACCCTACAAATTCTGATTTGCACTGCTTTTCATATTTCGTGTATTTATCAAGCTGAACTTCAATATCCCGACTGTCATACATTACTTGCATTATGGAAACCGAAAATTGTGCGAGAACGCACAGAGATCTTAATGACCTCGATGCTTCTCTTTTTTCTTTTTTTGTTTCAGTTCAAACTTTC
>CABQNX010000011.1 GCA_902465645.1 uncultured Peptoniphilus sp. | reverse complement strand
CAGAGAAAATATAAATTCTCTCTGGTATTTGGTCCAACTTTATGGGGTCAGCACAGCATATAGGTGGAGACTTTTTTATGTAGATTTTTATTTTATTGTTGATTGCTTTTACTTCTATATTTTACTTATAATTTCCTTTTATTTTCCCTTTAAAATTCCTTCTTTATTTTTTAAATTTATTATTAAGCCTTCCTATTTTTTATTATCTTATAAGATAATAAAAAATTCTACAAATCTTTAAAAATACTTATTAAAAAACTTTAAATTTTTCTTTATAAATCATTTTTGTTATCTGTTTTTTATATTTTTCAACTTTTTATAATCACAAGCCTTATCTTCTTTAAAATTTTTTAAATTTCCACAACTAGCTTAAAAAATCTCACAAAAAAAGAATGTCCTTAATCATTTATCTAAAGACATTCTTTTCAGATTCTTAATTCCATCCAATTAAAACTTTTTGGTTCAATCACATCTATCACCTATATTTTCTTTTTTTTACCAAAGTCCTATATAAATTAGCATTTCCGAGAGCTCCCAACTCTAGGACTCCCTGCCATTTATATAAAAACTGAGAGTAAACTAACTTCAAAATTCAAACTATTTACCATCTTACTTTAATTACATCTTCAATTTCAATTTATATAAAAGCCTCATTGAATTTAATAAAAGGCTAATAAAATTAATAAAATCAAATACGCTTTTACTTTTTATTGGATGGAATTGTCATTGTTCACAAATAAGATAAACACTTAGCAATTCTTTCTTGCTTTATAACGTTAATCTTATTTGATACTATTATCATACCACGTAAAATAAAAATGTAAACACTTTTTGCAAAAATTTTTAAAATTTTTTATAATTTTTTTATAGTATAATTTGACTTAGAAGGAGGCTATTATGAACACATTAATCGGATACAAAAAATGCAGCACTTGCAAGAATGTAGAAAAACTTTTGGAAGAAAAAAATATTTCCTATGACTATAGGGAAATCGACAAGGACCTACTAAGCGTAGAGGAACTGAAAAAAATCAAAGACCTAGCAGGAGTTGACATCTATAAGCTTTTTAACTCATCAGGAGTGAGGTACAGAGAACTAAACTTAAAGGACAAAAAGAAGGACATGACAGAAGAAGAGATCTTTGAACTCCTATCCACTGACGGCATGCTTGTCAAAAGACCAATCCTCTTAAAAGGCGGCAAGGCCTACGTAGGACCACAAGTTAAAAAGTATTTAGAAAGTCTGTGAGATAATTAGGTCCTAAACTTTTTTAACTTAGGTTAAGTTAAAAATAACTCCTAATCAAAAAAATTTCAAAAGCTTAAATTGAATTTAAAGTTCCTATCAAAGGAGTTCGAGGATCTTTAAACAAATACAAAATCAAAATTAAAAACAAAATTAGTTTTAGAATCAAAAAGAAGTGCAAGAACCTAATCTTGCACTTTTTCTTTTTATCTTTAAATTTTTACTCGTCTTTAAAAAATTCGTCTATGTCTAGGGCATCTTCTGCGTTTATTAATACTGTGACCTTGTCGCCAAGCTCAATCAAGTCATCAGCTCCAGGGACAAATTCACTTCCATCTCTTTCTATTGACATTATTATCAAGTGTCTTGGAAAGTTTATTTCTTTTAGGGTTTTGCCCAGGTTTTTGAAGTCGTCTGTGATTGTGTATTCAAAGACTGAATAGTCTCCAAGTTCTCTTTCTTTTGGACTTAATAAGTTCTTGTCCCTTAGTTGTCTTTCAAAGAGGGTGTCATAAATTGGTGCGACTTTTAAGGCTTCGGCAACGTAATAGGAAACCATTACTACAATGGAAAGGGCAATCAAGTGCTCAAAAGTCGAAGTCATTTCTGATACCAAAATTATTGATAGGATTGGACTTCTCACTACTGATGCAAGGATTCCACTCATGCCAAGAATTATGAAGTTGATGTAAAAGGCATCTAGTCCAAAGGCATTGTGGACTGCAGAGAATATTAGGGCTCCACATGATCCACCTATTACTAAGACTGGCAAAAAGATTCCACCTTGGACCCCTGATCCGTAGCAAAAGCTTGTGTAAAATAATTTCACCAAGAGGATTGCCAAGATGTATTTTACGGCAAATCTTTCTCTTGCCATATTTTCTAAGAGTCCGTGTCCCCCACCTGTTCCTTCAAAAAACATAAAACCTACAAGGATTGTCACCCCCATCAATAGGGCGTACTTTAAAATTTTTGAATTTATCTTTTTGAATAAATCTTGGAATTTTGTTATTAGGTAGTTATAAACTCCGCCCACTAAACCTGTCAAGATTCCTATTAGGATGGCAACCCAGATTAGCTTCATGGGTAGAGACTCTGTGACAAAGAAGGAGAAGGATGTTTCTTGTCCCATTATGATAAAGGAAATGTAGTTTGCAGTTATTGATGCAATTAGGGCTGGCAAGAGGACAAATTTTGAATAGGACTTGTGGAGTTCCTCTATTGCAAATATGCAACCAGCTAAGGGTGCGTTAAAGGCCGCTGCAAGTCCTGCTGCTGCTCCTGCTGTTATCATGTACTTGATTTCATCTGGTGGTCTCTTTAAGATTTTGCCAAGTCCTTTGGCCGCTGCTCCACCCATTTGGATTGATGGGCCTTCTCTTCCCAGTGAAAATCCCATGAGGTTTCCCAAGCCTCCTCCAAGGATTTTGGATATGAGGGTTGGGACTTCTTCCATCCTAAATTTACCAAGGATTTCGCCACGAATTTGTGGGATTCCACTTCCTCCTGATAGGGGAGCCCACTTTAGTAATTTATAAATTATAAGGGAAATTATTGCTCCTAAAGCTATTAAAATTATTAGGGACCTCAGGTTAAATTCTCTGTAAAGGAAGGACCTGTATAGATCCATCTTCATTATCACAAACCTATAAAGGACAGAGAATAAGCCCGCCAAGGCTCCCACCATTAGGGAGTCTATTAGGATCCTAAATATAAGCTTGTCCTTATTATTTATATCATTTTTCAAATTTTTCACCCCACATTAGTTCCTGCCAATCTTCTTCCTTTAATTTTAAAATTTCTATATAATTTTTTTCCCTTTCAATTTTTTCTGGGATTGTATAGAAGTTTAAGTTTATTTTTTTTATTTTCGCTCCATCTATATCAGCTATTAGTTTAAACTTCTTGGATCTCACAAAATTATAAAATCTGGCATTTACTAATGTCTTCCCATCGTGATAGATGAGCTTGTTGGATTCGGGATAGTAGGACATCCTAAAGGACCTGTCATTAATCTTTCCCCTTAGGGTCCTAAGTTTTTCATTTTCCTCTGGCTCGATGTAGATCCTAGTCTCTGGAAGTTTTATCTCTAAGTAGTCTTTTATAGCTAGGGCATACTTGTTGTCATCTGACTTTAGTTTCAAGAGGTTTAGGTCGTCATCTGTGTAGATGTAAAAGACAATTTGGTCCCTCTTGTCTAAGTCACTTGCAATTTTTGCAAATTCCCTTCTCAAAAGTCTCGCAATATAAGAGTAAGGAAAGCTATCTTCTTCATAGTAAAAATCCTCAATCTTTCCAAAGAGGTCCTTTAGGTCCTTGGACCTCACTTTTAACTCGTAGGACTTGTCTGAAAGTTTCTTTACCTTAGTCCTTCTTATAGTTTCTGCCCATTCCTTCTTCACATATTTTTTGAGTTCTGTGTTTTTTTCAGAAAGGGAAACTGGTGGAAGAAAGAGTTTTTTGTTATTAATGTCATAGCCAAGGTCGGACATGACCTTGGAGTCACGAGACAAGTTCACCATGGTGTTCCTGTCAATGTAAAGTGGCAGGTCTGACACATCTTCCCTGTAGAGATAAACATCGCTATTTACGATTTTTTCTCCATAGGTCCTTATTTCGTGGTCCATTTCTCTTCTCTCTTTGTAATATCTTTCCTTCTTGTCGGGACTTTGGTAGTTGATTATATTTAATTTGTCATTCTTATCATCTTCAAGGCTAAGTCTTATTCCGTAGTCGCCGGTGGACTTGACCTTGTTAAAAATATCTGCAAAGCCAAAGTCTTGGATATTCTTATCAGCAAAGTCAAGAATCCTGTCGTCAACGGTGTAGAGAATTTCTGCCACAACTTTTTTTGGATAGCGGTTGAAGTTGTAGAGGGCAAAAAAAATTCCCAAGCCAAGGAGACTTATTAAGAATAAAGTTTTTCTCTTCATAGTATCACTGCTTTTCTTATATTAAGTATAGTTTACAATAAAGCTTGACTTCATTGCAATTAAAAAAGGCACCAAGGCGGTGCCAATTATAATTCTTTATAAATTTTTATTTACATATCAAAATCTTTTCTCCATCTTCCAAACTTAAAGTAAAGTGCCATAATCACAAAGTTTGCAAAATATGAAACTGGATAGATAATGGAGATTACTCTTATTGAATTGAAGATTGGCATTGCGAAGTAAACTACTACAAGCCTAAATATACAAATTGTCAAAAGAGAAATGATCATAGGTCCCATTGCGTGCCCGCTTCCTCTTATGAATCCAGAAATTGTTTCTGAAAGTCCAAAAGACCAGATTCCAAGACTCAAAATCTTTAGGAAGTCGGCACCGTAAGCAACTACGTCAGGGTCTGGGTTAAAGATTGCTATTAATGGACTTGCTAAGAAGTAGGCAATAAGTGATAGGACAAAGGAAATTCCAAATACAATTATTAGGGAGACCTTCATCCCTTCACGAAGTCTGTCAAACTTCTTGGCTCCAAAGTTTTGTCCCGAGAAGGTTGTTGCCGCAAGGGCAATGGCTTGTAGGGACATAAATAAAAATCCGTCAATCCTTCCCTCGGCAGCGACACCGGCTATGGCATCGGGGCCAAAGGAGTTAATCTTTGCTTGGAAGATTACGTTTGTAAAGGAAAGAAGGGCCGTTTGAATTCCCGTTGGGATTCCAACTTCAAAAATCCTCTTGGCTTCATACTTATGAAGTTTGATTTCGCTCTTTCTCAGTTTATAGGATGAGTCTGTCTTTAAGAGTGAGTAGGTTACGAGTATTGCTGATGTAACTTGGGATGCAAGAGTTGCTATCCCTGCTCCAAGGACTGACATTTGTAAATATCCTACTAGGATTAAGTCAAGGACAATATTAACTATGGCTGATACACACAAGAAGTTGAAAGGTCTCTTGGAGTCACCAGTTGCCCTTAAGATTGAGGCTCCCATGTTGTAAATAAGTATGGGAACTGTTCCCAAGAAGAAAACCCTCATGTAGGTTGTTGCATCCTGCAAGATTTCTTGTGGAGTGTCCATTATCCTTAAGAAAAAGGGTGTTGTTAGATAACCAAAGATAGTTATCAAAAGTCCCGACATAAGTCCAAGGAAGTAGGAGCAACCTACAGACCTCTTTAGGGCTTCCCTATCGTTAGACCCGTAATAAAGTGAAATTATTACGGAAGCACCAGTTGTAAGTCCAAGGAAGAGTCCAATTAACAAGTTGGAAACTGGTCCCGTTGCACCAACTGCTGCCATGGGGTTCTTGCCTGCGAACCTACCTACTATCATAAGGTCAGCTGTGTTATAAAGCTGTTGCAAAAAGTTTGTGAGAAGTAGGGGGATGGCAAAGGCAATTATCCCCTTGGGAATGGAGCCTTCTGTCAAGTTTATGTTTCTGTTCATTTTTTTACTCATCTGCATACCTCACAATCCCTATATATATTTTTTTAAGTTCTCCAACCTTGCTGTTTAAAATTTGACCGTCTTTTATGTCTGAAATGGCAAAGGTCAAGTTGCATCCAACGCAAGCTCCATATTCGTCACCAGTGTCTGGGTCCATGCCTGATGGGATATCAACTCCAATAATATAATTGCCATGAGCGTTTATAAGATTTATAAGCTTCTTATAAAAAGAATTTAGGGGCCTATTTAGTCCAAGGCCAAAAATTGCGTCAACAGTAACTTCATTGACTTCAAGAGACTCTACTAGGTCCTCAAAATTATTTTCGTCTTCAATATGTTTTATTTCGGTAAGTTTTTCTAAGATCTCAAGATTTTTTGCAAATTCACTTGTCATCTTGTCGCCAACAACAAAGACTTCAACAAGTTTGCCATTTAAGATTAGGTGTCTAGCAATTACAAGGCCGTCGCCACCGTTGTTTCCCTTACCGCAAATTATTGTGTAGGAATTGTACTGATTAATTTCACGATAAATTCCCATTCCTGCGTTTTCCATTAAAATAAGAGAATCAATTTTGTATTCATCTATTGTTCTCTTCTCTAGTTCCATCATTTTATTTTTTGAAATTGTCACAGTAATCCCTCCTCTATCTTATTATATGCTATTTGCTAAAAATTAAAACCTTATAAGCTTTATTTCTTCTTGTGAATTGAAAAAAATTCAAATTAAATAAAATTCATTAATATATTTAATAATATTTTTTGTTTAGTAATCTCACAAAGATGATGGCATGGCTCTTATTAAGGCTTTTAAAATTTTAAAAATAAATTAACCCCCTCTATTGATATTAGATATCAATTGTCCTATAATTATCTTAAGCTAAAAAATTATAAAAATTACATAAATAAAATTTTAACAGGAGGAAAAATGACAAATTATCTTAACCTTGCACAAATGACAAGACCAGAGCTCTTAGGATGTGCCACAGAGATTTTCGAGAAAATTTCTTGTAACACAGAGTCTTCTATAAAAGACCTGAAAAGCCAAATGGAAAACTTAAACACCTTTCTTTATACATATTTTTTGATTACATATAACAAGGACCTCACATACTTACATGATGAGTTTGCAAAAAAACTTGAAGGGCAACTTGATGAAGTAGACCTTAAACTATTGGGTCACGACCTAATAGAGGCCTACTCCAATTCTCTCTTAGATGCCATAAGTTTTTCTAAAAATGAAATTATTGACAAGGCCATAAAAATTATTAACGAAGAATACAACAAGGGACTTGGACTTGAAGACCTTGCAGATAAACTTCATCTATCAAAAAATTATCTCTGCTCACTTTTTAAGGAAGAAACTGGCTTCACCTTCTGCCAATACCTAAACACTTTAAAGACAAATAAGGCAAAGAAGCTTCTCCTAGAAGATAAGAAGACCCTCGAATACATTTCTTATGAGTGTGGCTTTTCTTCTCAGCCTCACTTTACAATGACTTTTAAAAAGTACACAGGCAAGACTCCTAAGGAGTACAAGTTAAGCCTTCTAGCTGGATAATAATTTATTGAAATCCTCTAATTTTTACTATATTATATAGGAATTGGAGGATTTTATGCTTTTTAATTCTTTTGAATACTTAATCTTTCTCCCCATAGTTGTAATTTTTTACAACCTGCTTAGGGGAAAATCTAAAAATATATTTTTGCTCTTAGCAAGCCTTACATTTTATAGCTTTTGGAATGTGAAGTACACCTTCCTCATGGTTCTTTCAATTGTCATCACCTACATGACGGGGATCTACATTGAAAACAACCGTGACTCCAATACTAAGATGAAGCTTGCTGTCTTTTTGTGCTTTTTTATAAATTTGGGAATTTTATTTATCTTCAAGTACTTTAACTTTTTTATGGACTTGGTAGGAAAAATTTCTGGTGGCAACTTTAACATGGCCTTGGACCTCCTCCTTCCTGTTGGGATTTCCTTTTACACATTCCAGGCTCTTGGCTACACCATTGATGTCTACAGGAAGGACCTTGAAGCTGAGAGGTCACTAATTGACTATGCCCTCTTCGTTTCCTTTTTCCCCCAACTTGTGGCAGGACCTATCGAGAGAAGTACCAACCTTCTTCCACAAATAAAAAATCAAAAAAAGTTTTCTTATGAAAATCTTGTGAGGGGTTTGCAACTTTTTACTTATGGAATGTTTTTGAAGTTAGTCTTAGCTGACAGGGCAGCAGTTTTTGTAAACGACGCCTTTGCAAATTATAAAACTTATTCTAGAGGATTTTTATTAATTGGAGCCTTCCTCTTCACCCTACAAATTTATTGCGACTTCTATTCCTATTCAATTATGGCAAAGGGATCTGCAAAAATTCTCGGTATAGACCTCATGGACAACTTCAAGGAGCCACTACTTTCAAAGTCCATTACAGAATTTTGGAGACGCTGGCACATTTCCCTTTCCACTTGGTTTAAGGACTACCTCTACATTCCACTTGGTGGCAACAGGAAGGGAAGCTTTAGGAAGTGTCTAAACCTCTTAATAGTTTTTCTCGTGTCAGGACTTTGGCACGGAGCAGAACTTTCCTTTGTCCTCTGGGGCCTTATACACGGAGTCTTTAACGTAATCGAAAGTTTACTTGGGATAAATAAAAATAGGAAGTCAAATATTTTCTTGGACTTCTTTAGGAGGATCTTGACCCTACTTATTGTTGTCTTTGCCTTTATCTACTTTAGGGCAGAGACCATCCACCAGGGAAATGATTACATCTTGGGAATAATTAATAATCCTTGGTCCAAAAATCTCTTAGAAGAAATTACGAGTTCAAAGTTTGGCCTTGCCAACCTCTATCCTCTTGGAGTGGGAATTTTTATCCTACTTGTCTTTGACATCTTAAAGTACAATAGGATAAATCTTGGAGAAAAAGTTATAAGACTCGTCCTTCCAATTAGGTGGATAATTTATCTGGCCTTTATCCTTGGGACAATTATTTTTGGAATTTATGGACCAGAGTTTTCTGAGTCAGCCTTTATTTATTTTCAGTTTTAGGTGGTTAAATGAAAAAGTTTTTAAGAATTTTAAAATCAATAGTTTTTCTTGGCATCTTAATTTTTGCCTGCCTACAACTTAATAACCTCTTTATAAGGAAGTCCCTGGCAAAACCCTGGGACATGGGCAATAAAATTGGCGGCTTCTTTAACGAGACTGAGGACTACAATGCCATGTTCTTTGGGACAAGCCATTCCTACTGCTCCTTTGAGCCACTTTATATATATGAGAAGACTGGTATAAAATCCTATGTCTTGAGCTCTCAAAAGCAACCCCTAAAGATAACGGCAACTTATGTAAAGGAAGCCTTTAAGAGAAAAAATCCTCAAGTTGTCTTTGTGGACATAAACGCTGGGCTTTTTAAAATCACAGAGGATCTGGGAGTTGTGAATTCTTATTCCGACTACCTTCCCATGTCAGTTAATAAGCTTAAAATGATTGGGACAAAGGTTCCAAGAAACCTAAAGGCTCCTGCCCTCTTCCCCCTTGTTGCCTATCACTCAAGGTGGGACGAACTAAGGGATGAAGACTACGCCTTTGACAAGACATCTTATGACGACTACTTAAAGGGTTATGTCCTATTAAAGGGTCAGAGCCAAGACTTCAAGAACGATGTGATTTCAGATATGGAAGAATTTCTAGAGTCTATAAAAAATTTTGACAATGAAGCTTATCTAGATGAAAACCTAAAGGCCATTGATGAGATAATAGACACTTGCCAAAAAAATGGAGCCCAAGTTTACTTTGTAAAGACACCAGTTTATATCTACTCTTATTACGCTGACAACATTAAAGTCTTTAGCAAATACCTAGAAGATCGCGGGGCAAAATTTATTGACTTCAACGACTATAGCAATGAAATGGGGCTTACTAAGGATGACTTCTACGATCCGCAACACTTGAATATCCGTGGGGCAGATAAGTTTAATAACTTCTTCATAGATTATATGAAGAAGGAAGGAGTCTTCCAAGAAAATCTTGCTGATGATAAGGCTTGGCTTGAAGACCTAAAAACCTACCATATAAATAAATCTTGATAGACGAAGCAGATTTTGCTTTGTCTATTTTTTTTGTACTCTTTTTCTAATGTGGGTATATTCTTGCTTTTTACTTTAAATCAATATTTTTGAAAATAAAATTATAAGCTTTCTTCTATAATTTCTTGATTTTTGCTAAATATGATAATAGAATATGTTTGAGGAGGTTTTTATGACAATTAGAGATTTGGAAATTTTTATCGAAGTTTGCAAGACAAAAAATATGTCGAACGCTGCGAAAAATCTTAAAATTTCACAGCCCACTGTTTCACATGCCATTTCACAAATTGAAACTGAGTACAACGTCAAACTATTCGATAGGATTTCAAAAAAATTATACATAACAGATGTTGGTTTAAGACTTTATGATTTTGCCATAAATATTTTGGAACAATTTCAAGATACTGTTATTTTCTTACAAGGTTCATCAACTGCACACAACATTAATCTTGGCGTAAGTTCAAACTTTAGCTCTCAATTTCTCCTTGAAATCATAAGTGAATATGAAGAAAAAAATGGAGACATAAAGATAAGAGTCTACGTTGACTCACGCGAAGAGATACTTAAGAAGTTAAATTCTGGAATAATCAACATGGCAATCATTGATGGCGATGCTGGTGTTGAAAATAATATTGCAGAACCTTTTTATGAAGATGAAATTTATATAATTTCGTCAAATCATTCTGACTTAAAGGACAAACCAGTCCTAACTCACGATGATTTAAAAGACAAGAAGTTTGTCTTGGGTGACCTAGACGAAGCTTCAAAGAAAATTCTTTTCTCCTACTTGAGGGACAAGAATATACCTATTGACATTAAATATATCTGTCAAAACAAGGACATGGTCCTAAATATTGTCAAATCTTCTGATGCAATATCACTTGGTGCCAAGTCTTCTTTCGCTGATGATGATATCATTAGGCATAGGGTAGATGACCTAGATATTTCTAGGACTTATTACATGGTTTATCACAAGGAGGCCTTCCTAAAGAAAAACCTAAAGAACTTCGTGCAATTTATTAAGGGCAAATTTAAAGAAAAAGAGTAAATGGAAGTTCAATTCTTAAAATTTTTAGAATCAATCCACTCCCCCATCCTAGACAAGGTCATGGTTTTTATAACAAGTCTTGGCAATGGGGGAATCTTTTGGATTGCCCTTGGTCTTATTGCCTTATTCCAAAAAAATAAGGACTCAAAAAGAAAGGCCCTTAGTATTTTTTTGAGTCTAATCATTTTTTCTCTTGTGGGACTTGTAATCTTAAAGCCCCTCATAGGAAGGCAAAGACCCTTTATTGTAGAAGCTTTTGACCTCTTGATAAAGGAACCTATGGGTTATTCTTTCCCATCAGGTCACACAGGCTCATCCTTTGCTGCAGCCTTTACAATTTATTATTACAATAAAAAAGAAGGGATTCTTGCCCTTATCATGGCTGCCTTAATAGGATTTTCACGTATGTATTTATCAGTCCACTTTCCAACAGATGTCTTGACAGGCTTAATACTTGGATACCTATCAAGTCTTGTAGCTATAAAAATAATTAACAATAAGTATAAAAAAACTACCTCATAATTTTTTAAGAGGTAGTTTCTTTTTTTGCAATCTTAATATTAAGTTCTTCGCCAAGGCTTCCATAGATTTCTTGGTATTCTTCGTAGACATTTTTTAGTCTATTGAGGTTAAAGTCAATGGCTTCCTTGTCTTCAAGCATGTCCAATTGATTGAGGGGAAATCTCTCAAATAAAATTGAAATTTCTATTTCAAGGTCTTCCCTCATTTTTTCAAGCTGGTCACTAGTAATCTCAAGTTCCTCAGGCCTAGCCTTCTTTAAGAAGTTTTCAAGACCTTCCTTGTCACAGGCCTTAAAGGCATTTCTCGCCTGGTCAAACTCTTCAAGAGAAAAGTCATAAAGCTTGGGGCTGTAGAAATATATGGCTTCCCTAAAGAGGTCTTCAACCTGTCTTCGGACCTCATCATCAGACATCTTTAAATTAACTCCATAGTCCTGGTCTTCTCTTAGATCATCAAAGTCCTTTTTAAATTCTTCCTCTGCTTTCTTTTTTGCAAGGTCTGGAGAAAGTTTGTCCAAAAGCTTCAAGTTTCTTCTAACTTTTCTAATATTTAAATTTAACGTATCTACATAATTTTCTAATTCCCCAAAAATCTCCCTATATTTTTCTTCGGTCTTGGGGATCAAATTTATCAGGGTGTCTTCTCTTACGAAGATAAGCTCTGACACCAAAAATTTCAAATAATTTCTTTCCATATCATCACCTGTCTGGTCTTAAACTTTATTACAAGTCTCATATTATGTCAACATCAAAGACATTGTAGGAAAAAATTGGGACCTTCAAAAATCCCCTTAGGTCGTTGTAGTCAATGTATGACTTAGTCTTGTTCCATCCATCATAAACGTGGAAAAACTTTAGCTTCATCCCCTTGAATTTATAAATTGAGTAGCCTGAAATCACTAGGGAGTGGTTCTTGTAGTAACCTGAGCCCAGGTTCATGACAAGAGGCCTGAAGTTGTCAATCTCATCCTTCACGTGGGAGTAGAAGTTACCAAGGTAGACTCCCCTTGCCCTTATGTCAATTTTATTTTTCTTGAAATAAATATTGGCAATGCGGGAGATCATCACAGGAAGGGTCCCTATTTTTTTGAAATAGCCATTTTTCTTGGCGATTGCAAAGACTTCATCATAGATTTCAAATTTGTCCTTGTCCTTAAAGTAATAGTTTATAACCCTTGTTAGGCTTGCTATGGTGCAATTGTTGTGACTGCCATCGAAGTCCCTTTGCAAAAAGTCTGGCAAATCTAAATCGCTGGACTCAATAAATCTTGCTCCAGGATAATGGTCTTCAACATAAGTATTTAAGTTTGCAATTCTATTTTTTTCCATTTTTCCCTCCCAAGTCCTTTATACCCTTAGAAGAAATTATTATTAATCACATTTCTTTGGCCTGTTCATCTCTGGCAAATTCTTCCAATATTTTTTTGGCATATTTTGCATCCTGAGTTTTTCATTTTTTCTCTCGTCAATGGCGACAGCATCGTAAAAGGAAAGCCAGAGGTCTATATATGAATCATCAGTCTTCATATCTTCTGACATCTCAAATTCAAAGAAGTTGCCTCTTTCTCCATTGTAGATCACGGCCTTATTGCGAATTATATCTGCAATTACAAATTTTTCATTGACTAGCCTTCTCTTAAAGTGCTTGTAGACAAAAATCAAAATATCATTTTGTGGTTCAAACTTGGCAAAGAGGAGGCCATCCTTTTCTTCAAAGCGAAGAAGTCCCTTAAAAGAGTGGATCTCTCCAGAGACCCTCTTTAATAAATTTTTGAATTCAACTAGGTCTTCGTCGGCACTTTCATAATAATAAAATCCATGGGTGTAGAGTTTTTTTAGGGACTTGGCTATGACAACTTCTTTTCTCTCGTTATTTGCAGAAAAAACCCTTAAGACTGAATCATAAAAAGAATAGGAAAAGTTTTTTATGATGGAGTCCCTCACCCTCTTGGCCTTGTCAATTTCTGTGGGGCACTTGATTCTGTCAGCCATAAAATTCATTTGACCTGACCTCTTAGTTATTAAGTCCACATCTTCTAGGACCTTGTAGGCATTAAAAATTACTGTAAAAAGTCCTTCTATTGTCCCGTCATATAAGTAGATCATATTTATCACTTAGTCAAAAAAACTAAGCTGTTCTCCTCCTTCCCTCTCCACCATTAAAGACCTCAAGGTCTCTTTGGAATCAAAGCTTCTCCCGTAGTACTTGCCTGAAATTGTTATAAAGTTTAAGGCTCTCTTAGTGGATATCCTTAGCTTCTTTAGGTCTTCAAGAGTCAAGTTAAAGGCTCTCCTGGCCCTGACAATTTTTCTTGCAGAATGGGGACCAAAGCCTGGGACCTTTAAGAGATCTTCAAGACTTGCCTTATTAATGTCAATGGGGTCCCTGTAATTTTCTATGGCCCAGTCCATCTTTGGGTCAAGATTTAAGTCAAAATCTCTTTTACTCTCGCTTAAAAGTTCCCCTGCCCTAAAACCATAAAACCTAAGAAGGAAGTCTGCCTGATAAATCCTGTGTTCACGAAGGAGGGGTGTCTTTATCTTTGGCAATTTGGAATCTTCTCTCACAGGCACATAGGCAGAATAGTAGACCCTCTTTAGGCCGTAGTCGTCGTAGAGAGACTGGGACCTTGTAAGGACATCCCTGTCGTGAATGTCACCTGCTCCAACGATCATCTGACTAGTTTGACCTGCTGGCAAAAACAAGTCCTTCTTGGAAAATTTTTTATATTTTTTCTTTTCAAGCTTGTTGATCTTCAGGGTTTTGGAAACTAGGTCCATGGGCCTTGTTATTTCATCAAGACTTTTTTCTGGTGCAAGAAGGGCCAGGCTCTTTTCTGTTGGGAGCTCAATGTTTATGCTCATCCTGTCTACGTATCTGCCCAATTCTTTTATAAGCTCTTGGCTGGCACCTGGTATGGCTTTCATGTGGATGTAACCGTTGAAATTTTCTTCTTGGCGAAGCCTTTTGGCAACTTCTATTAACTTCTCCATGGTGTAGTCGCAAGACTTGAAGATGCCAGAAGACAAGAAAAGGCCCTCAATGTAGTTTCTCTTGTAAAAATTTATGGTCAAGTCAACGACTTCATCAACTGTAAAGGCCGCCCTCTTAGAGTCAACGCTCTTGGCATTGATACAGTAGTTGCAGTCGTAGATGCAGTGATTTGTAAAAAGTATTTTAAGTAGAGATATGCACCTGCCATCTTCAGACCAGGAGTGGCAGATTCCACTTTGGCTAGCGTTTCCCAATCCACCCTTATTCTTTCTATTAGAGCCAGAAGATGAGCAGCTCACGTCATACTTTGCAGCATCAGACAAAATTTTTATTTTTTCTTTTAATTCCATATTACCACCAAGGTCATTCTAACATCGAAACTTGTGTTTGTAAACAAATTTTCTTTTGCAGTTCTTTATTTTGATTTCTTCTTCAAAATTTAAAAATTTTTTTGAAATTTTAAGATTTTAAACATCTCTAGTCTTTTATAATTAAATATCTTTTAAGTATTTATCGTTTTTATAATTTCATAATTTTTTACGACTTCACGATTCTTTATGCCTTTATAATTATTTGCGACTTCATATTTACTTACTACTTTACAATTTTTTACGACCTCACACTTTTCCATGACTTCACATTCTTATATAACTTAAGAACTTTTAAGGACCTCACAACTTTTCATAAACTTACAAATTTTTAAGACTTCATAATTTCTTAAAAGTATAATTCCCAATAAAAAAAATCTGCCCGAAGGCAGATTGATTTTAAAAATTATTATATTGAAAGCTTGCCAGCGTTGGAAATATAAGATGAAACTCTTTCCATAGCTGCAAGAGTTTTTTCATATAGGAGTCCTGATTCGGGATTACAAATCTTTTCTCTCATCCTCATCATGTGGTTATTCCTAAAGGCAGAAGCTTCTTTTTGCACAAGTTCATTGGACTCACGCATAAAAAGTACTCTCCGGTCTTTTTCCATTTCTCCATCGAAGGAGTGGAACATCTTGTCTATAATAGTATTAATTTCTCTCAATTCATCAAAGGTTACGTCTGTAAATAAAAGTCCTTCGTCATGCTTTAACTTAGCAACTTCAGCAATGTTTTTGGAGTGGTCTCCAATTCTTTCCATGTCCCTTGATATTCTAAGATAGGCTGCAAAATTTGAAGAAGTCTGCTTATTCATAGGTAGACCTAAAGAGTCAATTATGAAGGCCGAAATTTGTTTATTGAGGTAGTTAATAACTTTCTCTCTCCTAAAGATTTCGTCATATTCCTCATCATCAAACTCTTTTAAAAGTTCAACAGAAGATTCATAGTTCACAGCTACAATATCAAGTAGCCTTCTAACCTCCGCCTTAACATCAGTAAAGGTTGCTGGCGCATCCTTTGTAATATTTAAGTTGATGTATTGTAGAGACATCTCTTCTTGTTCCTTGTCTATACCAGGAATAATCTTGAAGGATAGGTCTGCAAGTTTCTTTGAAAAAGGAAATAAAATAATTGTTGTAGCAACGTTAAAGAGTGTGTGAAGGTTGGCAATTTCTGCTGCCGGCAAGTCTCTTGAGAAGTTCTCCACTACTCTATCTATTGGTATAAAGAAAGACGCCAATATGAAAATTATTGTACCAATTATATTAAATAGAACGTGAACTAGGGCAGTCCTTCTTGCATTCTTAGATGATCCAACTGATGATAAAACCGAAGTCACACAAGTACCAATGTTAAATCCTAGGATAATATACATGGCTGAGTGAAGTGATATTACACCTTGGTTAGCAACAGCTTGCAAGATACCAAGAGATGCTGAAGAAGATTGGAGAAGGGCTGTTATACCTGTACCTGCCAAAACTCCCAAGATTGGATTGTCAAACTTAGTCATCAAAGTTGCAAATCCAGGGTAGTCTCTAAGCGGTGCCATAGAGTCACTCATAAATTGCATACCCATAAATAAGAAGCCAAGGCCTATGACTGCTTGACCTATGTATTTTTTCTTCTTACTCTTGGAGAAAGTGTTCATCAAAAATCCTATAAAGGCAATTATAGGTGCTAAGGTCGAAATATTTAGGGCTACCAATTGACCTGTGATTGTTGTACCAATATTGGCCCCCATAATAATTCCAACTGACTGATAAATAGTCATTAGGCCTGCATTTACAAAACCTACAACCATTACTGTAGTCGCTGAAGATGATTGGATTATTGCTGTAACAAGAGCACCAACAAGAATAGATTTAAAAAAGTTGGAAGTCATTTTTTCAATGACAACTCGGAGCTTATCACCTGCGACTAGTTCGAGGCCCGAGCTCATCATTTCCATTCCATAAAGGAAAAGAGCAAGTCCTCCTAATAGTTCAATAAAATAATTAATTGACATAAGTCCTCCCAAATTGTATTTCAATTTCATCTTACAATATAATTTCTAATTTTTAAAGGAAAAGTAAAAAATTTGTAAAGAATTTGCAAAGTTAAATAAAAAAAGACGGCTGACCCGTCAATTTTTTCTTCTTTTAATTTGTGTCTTTATTTTTAAATTTCTCTAGAAGCTCTTAGGTAAAAAGGAATTGCTAGTAATTGGGCAAAAATGGAAAGACCTATCATAAGTGGAAGAGACTTTGAATAAATCACCCCAAGGAGCCAAGACCCCAAGAACCAAAAAATTCCAAAGGAGCACTCAAAGATTCCATATCCAGTTGCCCTATTTTTCTTTGGCACCATAGAAGTCACAGCAGCCTTTAAGATGGACTCTTGTGCACCCATGCCTATTCCCCAAAGGACTAGACCAAATAAAATAGCAGCTTCACTTTTGAAGCCAAAGATGAAAAGAGAGAAGGGTGCAGAAATAATCGTTGAGATGACAAGAGCCTTCACTCCCTTCTTGTCGTAGATGTGACCAAAGATGAGGGCAGCCACAGCATCCACTAGCATGGCTCCTGCGTATAAAAGTGGAAGAGTCTCTTCATTTATTAACCTAAAACCTTCATAAGATCCTCCAAGGCCTGTAAAATTTTTGGATATGTGCATGATAACCAAAGCGTAGTCCATAAAACCAAAGGCAAAAAATGAAATCCCCACAATGTAATAAATAAAGGACTTCTTCATGACAAAGGCTTCTTCTTTTTTTGCTTCAGGTTCAAAGGCCTCTGGGTTTGGAAACTCCCTCTTAGTTATAAATAAAAGTAGAATGGTAATAAAACCTGGGATTGCCAAGAAGGCAAAGGCAGTCCTATAAATTTCAAAATTTGTGCCATCTGTTTTAAATAACATAACTAGATATAAAAAGACTGGTCCCAAGAAGGCACCAATTTGGTCTAGCATTTCTTGGATTCCAAAGGACTTGCCAACTCCTTCTTGACTGGCAGCAAAGGACATTATTGTGTCCTTGGCAGGTTTTTTTATTGCCTTCCCCATCCTTTGAATGACAAGTAAGAGAGCAGCTGCAATCCAACCCTTTTCGCCAACTAGGGCAAGGGCTGGCACTGCCAAGATATCTAATATGTATCCAAAGATTACCATGGGCCAATACTTCTTCGTCCTGTCGGTAATTTTTCCAAAGACATACCTCATGGAGTAGCCAATGAGTTCTCCCAGACCAGATATAAATCCAATAGTTCCTGCCGAGGCACCAAGTAGGGCAAGGTAAGCTCCCCTAATGCTTGAGGCCCCCTCGTGAGTCATATCTGAAAAGAGGCTGACGATTCCAAATAAAATTATAAAGGTCATGGCTCTTGAAAATCTTTTTTCCTTCATCTTATTCACTCCCCAAATTTTTCTTCCTTATAAATTTATTTCTTCTTAATAAAAACTGTTATGCCATTGATTATTATTGACCCAATAGTACAGACAAATAGGGTCCATCTTATTGTTGGAATGACATCAAGGGCACCAGCAATATCTTCTTTTGCCAGGAAATTTGCCCCCATATTGTAAAATCCAAAAATGGCAAGACATGTAAAGGCCATGCTGAGGAACCTATCCCTAGACGGGTCTTTTCCATTTAACCAAGCCAAAATATTTTTAACAGCAAAAAATATTGCAAGAAGTCCACAAATAATTCCCATCTTATCCTTCTTTCTTTAAAAATTCCTCTCTTGTAAGTAAGTTTACATTTACATCTCGCCTCTCGTCCATGAGAGGAAGGTACTCATCTTTTATTACTTTTTGAGGAATAAAACCACACTTCTCTTGAACTCTCTTTGATTTTTCATTTCCTGTGTAGTAGGCACACCAAACCTTGGTCATACCTAAGTCACAAAAGGCATGCCTTAAGATCTCTCCAACTGCTTCAGGCATAAGTCCCCTTCCCCAAAAATCTTTGCCCAGCCAATAGCCAAGCTCGCACTCATCATCCCTATCTGTGAGATTTGTATTACCCCTTAACTTCAATTCAATAGCTCCTATTGCCTCATTGCTTTCCTTGAGAGCAAGGGCATAAGCTTCTTTTCCATTAAAAATATTTTTTATTGTCATAATGCTATCTTCAATAGACTTGTGGGCAGGCCATCCTGCAACGGGTCCAACCTCAGGATCCTTAGCATACTCAAATAAGGACCCTGCATCATCAAGTGTCCACCTTCTAATAATAAGTCTCTCTGTCTCCATATTTTTAAATCCTATTCCAATCCTTTGATTTCAACTCCATAAATCTCTCTTCATTACCTTCAAAAATCTTGCCCATGAAGTCAACTTCATACATGATCTTCTTGCCCAAGTGTCTAAGGCTTATGATGGATTTATTATTTTTCTCTTCCACTTCAAATTCTTCTATTTCATTCCAAGGCATGAGGTAAAAGTCTCTCTTTTTTGAGTTTGAAATTTCACTTTCGTAAAGGCCCTTGGGGCTAAAATAGAGGATAAAGGTCCTTGATGAATCAAAAGTGTTATAGAGATTACTTAGGATCAATTTGCCCAGTCCTGTCTTCATGTCATTGGACTTAAAGGCCACAAGATAGTTGTCCCTATCGCCAAATATTTTTTCAACTTTTTCACTAAATTCCTTCTTGTCATTAAATAATAATCCCATAAAAACCTCACTTAAATATAAAAACTTCCTTGATGTCCTTGCCCAAGACCTTTGAGATTTTGTAGGCTGTCTCAAGTGTCGGACTAATTGTGTTATTCTCGTAGGCCATGATTGACCTCCTCTTGAGTCCCACAGCCTTAGCCAACTTGTGTTGAGAGAGCCCAAGTTCTTTTCTATACTCAGCAATTTTATTTTCTATTACTACATCTTCTATTTCCATTAAATCACCTGGTGTTTTTGGTTACATTTATGGTACCAAAACTTGTTCTTACTTTCAATATTTTTTCAATAAAAAATCAGCGACTTCCATCACTGACTCATAAGTTTATTTTATTTTTTCAAAGGTCTTTCCATTGTTTCTTGAGATGTAGTTAGATTTATTGTTATTTATGTCCTCAAAGTCCAAATGGATTAGGCCCTCATCATCCATACTTCCAACAACTTTTGGGCTTGTCTCTTCAAGTTCAGATATAAATTCCATCTTGTCACCAGAGATTTTTACAAGGAACCAACGAGACCTTGCCCCTGCCCTGTCAACTTCCAGGAGACCAAGGTCAGAATTTTCTATACTCATGGCATCTGAGACCTCAAATTTTTTTAAAATTTCATCTTTATTTTCTTCTTCATCAAAACTTTCTTTTTCATCAAGATCTTCAAGACCAGTCTTTGCAACTTCATCTTCACTTGGCTCATCAAAGCTTTCTCTTTCACGAATAATAACTTCTAAAATTTCTCTTATTTCTTGATTTTCAATCTTTTTTAAATCATCAAAAGTATTTTTAATTTCATCTTCACTTAACTTGTCCATAGTAATTAAATTTTTTCTGTAGACCTCATAGATTGGATCCATCCAACCCACATTTAAAACATAATATTTATCTCCATTATAAATTAAATTGCGATCTTCCTTACCAGAAAAGGCAGACGCCAAGAACAAGTAAGGGATTGAAAGCAATAAGAGTCCAATTAAGACTAGGCCCACAAGGACCTTTAGGTACTTATTAAATTTAAAATTTAAAATCTTGTAAATAGAAAAAATTTGTAGTCCCAAAAAAAGTAAGAAGTTAAGTCCAAGCAGGATATTATTAATTATTGGAATAAATTCAATTTTATTAACTAAAATCAAGGTCCCAAGGACTTGCCCAAAGGAAAGCAAGTAGAGAAAAATATATAAAAGTTTTTTATCTTTTAAAGTCATGGCTCCTCCTAAATAATCTTTTCTTACATTATAATATTTTAAAAAATTTTTGGACAAAAAAATTAGGAGAACTCCTCTCCTAATAATCTTACATATTATCTTTTACACCAACAGCAACCATCTTTGCCTTGGCACGAACTTCGCCATCAGCTTCCATCACCATGTTAACAATTACCTTTCTTTCGCCAATTTCTTCAGCAGTGGCAGTAACTGTAACTTCCTTGTCCATTGGAGTTGGCTTTTTGAAATCAACTTCAAGCCTTGCAGTGATAAATCTTCCAATAACTGTGTCTTCATTAAGTTCAAGTCCAAGGTCCCTGTGCTTGAACCAAGCGGCTGAAGCAGTTCCGTGGCAGTCAAAGATCATGGCAATCATTCCACCAAAGAGGTTGGCAGGAACTCCACCAGTATAAACTGAATCTGGAGTTACTCTTGCGATGCACTCACTTCCATCTTCTGATGGATAAGATCTTAGGTGCATTCCCTCGTGGTTCTTTGGTCCACAACCCCAGCAGTATTGAAATCTTTCGCCGTAGGTTTCTTGAATGGCAATTTTTTTATTTTCTGACATAATATCCCCCTTGTAATCTCATTTATAAGAATATCTTATCACATAGTCTTGTTAATTTCTTCTTTTAGATAGTCCCTATTAAATTCTTAATATTAAACTTTTACTCGTCAATTAAGCCTTCATTAATTAAAAATTCTCTTGCCACATCTCTTGCAGGTCTTCCCTTGACGTCAACTTCATAATTCATCTCTGCCATTTGATCTGAAGTGATTTTGCCAGCAAGTTTATTTAAAGCTTTCTCCAGTTCTGGATATTTTTCTAAGCTCTCACTTCTCATAAGTGGAGCTGCTTGATAAGGTGGAAATAATTTTTTATCATCTTCCAAGACTTTTAACTTGTTGGAGATTATCTGGCTGTCTGTTGAGTAAACATCAGTAACACCTATGGACCCATTGGCTATCGCAGTGTATCTTAGGGCCGGTTCCATGGTCTTTACCTCAAAGTGAAGGTCGTAGAGACTTTTTAGTCCCCTGTTCCCATCTTCCCTGTCATTAAATTCTAGGGTGAAGCCTGCCAGAATAGACTTTTCTAATTTTTTTAAGTCTGAAATTTTTTCCAAATTATTTTCTTCTGCAAAGTCTTCTCTAACTGCAAGGGCATAGGTATTTTGAAATTCACTTGGACTTAAATAGGCCAAGTCATCTTGCTTTAAGATTTCATCTCTTGCAACCTTATAATATTCTTCTGGATCCTTTTCAATATCTCCTGGATCAGAATTTAAAAGCGTAGAAGTGATTGTACCTGTAAACTCTGGATAGATGTCAATGCTTCCTGACTTTAAGGCTTCGTATAAAAAACTAGTCTTGCCAAAGTTTGGCTTTAGTTCAACTTTTATGTCAGTCTCGTCTTCAATAAGTTCCTTATACATATTGATTAAAATTTCTGGCTCGGCTCCAAGCTTACCAGCTATGACAAGGGACTTATCCTTGCTTCCTCCAAATGGAACAAAGGACATTCCCAAAAGTACAAGGGCCATAATAAAGGAAATTAAAATTGTCTTTAGCTTTTTATTTTGCAAGAATTTAATCAAGGCTCCAAATAAAACTGCCAAGAGGGCAGAAGACAGGGCTCCAATTAAAATGAGGGCCGAATTGTTTCTATCAATTCCCAATAAGATAAAAGACCCAAGTCCACCTGCGCCAACAAGGGCAGCAAGGGTTGCAGTTCCAATTATCATAATGCTTGAAGTCCTCACACCAGACATAATAATTGGCATGGCAAGGCTAAGCTTATATTTTTTTAATTTTTCCCACTTAGTCATCCCAAAGGCCCTGGCTGCTTCTTCAAGAGAAGGATCGATTTCTGCAAAACCAGTGACGGCTCCTTGATAAATTGGAAAGATTGCGTAAATCACAAGGGCTGTTATGGCTGGCAACTTTCCAATTCCCATAAAGGGAATAAAAAGTCCCAAGAGGGCAAGGGATGGAATTGTTTGAAAAATTCCCGTCACTTGGAGGACTCCTTCGTTTATTTTTTTGCGGTTGGACAAGAATATGGCCAAGGGAATTGCTATTACAATTGCAATTACAAGGGACATCAGTGAAATCTGAAGGTGTTCAAGAAGAGAAGTGACCCACTGGCCCTTTCTCTCTGCAAAGGTTGTAACTAAACTATTCATTAATCTCACCTTCCTCCTTAAAGAAACTTGCAACAAAATCATTAGCAGGATTGTTTACAAGGTCGTCTGGACTTCCAATTTGGATAATCTTTCCCTTCCTCATTAGGCAAATCCTGTCAGCAAGCTTTATTGCCTCTCTCATGTCGTGGGTTACAAAAACAGTTGTAATCTTGAAATCTCTGTGAAGGTCTTTCACCAAGTCTTGGAGCTGACCTCTTGATATTGGGTCAAGGGCAGAGAAGGGCTCATCCATTAAGAGGACCTTGGGGTTGGCTGCAAGGGCTCTTAAAATTCCAATTCTCTGTTTTTCTCCACCAGACAAGTCTTCTGGCAACCTATTTTTATAAACTTTTGGGTCAAGGTCAACTTGCTTCAAGAGGGAGTCCACCCTCTTGGCAATCTCTTTTTTATTAATTTTTTTCATCTCAGGAATTAGGCCTATATTTTCTGCCACTGTGAGATTTGGGAAAAGGGCAATCTCTTGCAAGACATAACCCATTTCAAGTCTCATTTCCCTTAGGGGATAGTCCTTAATATTTTTATCTTGGAAGAAAATATCTCCCTCAGTCTGTTCTATCAACCTATTTATGAGTTTTAGCGTCGTAGTCTTCCCGCTGCCACTGGGGCCAACTAAGACGAAAAATTCTCCATCTTTGATTTCAAAGTTGAGATCATCGAGGACTTTTTCCTTCCCGTCGTAAGACATAGAAACGCCTTGGTATCTTATCATCTTCTTCTCCTTTGTTCCTTAAAATAACTTACTTAAATAACTTACCCCTGGACAAAAAAATAATTCACAAATCCCAATTTATGTGAGACTTGTGAATTATTTTAATTTATTTTACTGTAAAGGCTAGGTAATGTCATCCCAAATCTCATAAAAGTTTCTCCCATCAAATATCTTTTCCCTAAATGCCTTATCTGTATTTGCAAAAATTTTTTCTTCACCTAGAAATCCAATAAGTATGTCCTTAGAAATACTTATAATAGCATCTTTACCACCATAATCGAATTCATAACCAGCCCTGAATTTTTGCCAATCACTTGTCGTAAATTCAGACTTACCAGAAAAAATATCATTTAAATCCTCCAAAAGATAACTTGTAAAATACTCGTCATCTGAAACTACAAAGTTTATAGAATTTTCTTTCAAAGTTGCCAGCATTGCAAGGTCATAAGTCATCCTAACCATATCAACTTTACTTTGTTCTACATGAATACTTTGTCTTTTTTCTTTGGCTTTAATAAGGATAACCTCTGCCCATAAATTTGCTTCTTGTCCAAAAATATTAAAATAATTAAAGCCTGCTTTTACAAATTTATCAGCAGCTTCTTCTAATATAGATTTCGACTTTACATGATGACCTATAATAAAACAATGGTCTCCCGGGAAAACTTCAAATCTCATATCGTGACTATCTCTTACATAAATATTTTGCCAAACCCATTTATTCTCGTACATACTTTCCCCTAGCTTTCATGGAGATAAATTTTTATTTTTATTCTGAGCCAATCTCCTCGCATCTCTTTTTCTATTATCTTGGCAAAGAGGACCTTGCCAGCATCCATAAGTCGTGAAAATATAACATTGTCTTGGCGAGGGACATAGCCAATTTTTTCCTTATTCAAAGTCTCTATCCTAATAGCCTGGGGGTCGTGTTCATTTTCAGGCTCCCTATAAAATACCAGTCTGTCCTCTTTCTTAAGCTTGTCTCCAATCTCCTTTATGCCATGGATATGACTTGTACCAGCAACATAGGTGTCAAAGAGATAAATATCACGCTCAAAGGGTTTTGGCAAATCAATTCCTGTCCCAGACTTCACTAGGTATTCAATTAAATCACCATTATCTTTTTTTGCAATATCACTCATATTTCATCCCTCATTAAATCCTTGATTGCCTCTTCTTGCGTTCTGACTGCTTCCTCAAAACTTTTTAAATCATCCTCTAAAGACTTCAACCTCTCACTTTTCTTCTTCTCATCTTCCAAATATATCTTCCAAGTATAGGGTGGTGTGGACTTGATTATATTAATATAATCTTGAATTTGACCTACTAGGTCTTCTAGTCTCTTTAGCTCGTCATCCAAGGACTTGCCAGATAAGTCCTCGTCTTTAATGTCATTACCACTACAAACTATGTCATAAATAATTTGTAAGCTTGGAAGGTCCCCATCCTTATAAGCTTCCGTGGCCTTGTAAAATAATTCCTTTTCTGCATCAGTAACTGAAAGATTTATATCTGGGTGCAGCTTCTTGACAATATTTTTGTAAAGTTTTTTAAGTAGCTTAGTCTCTTCTTCACTTAGGACTTCAAGTTTTGCACGACTTAAGGCCTCGTTGATTTCTCCGATTTTTTCATCTAGCTTTTTCTTGTAGTCGGCAAATTCTTCATCAAGCTTTTTATCAATTTCTTCAATTTTTATCTTCTCTTGACGATTCTTTTTCGCCTGAATCATGTCTTTTTTTCTCTTCAAACGAAGATAAGTACAATAAGTCTTGTAAATCCTGTACTCAAGACTTCCAAAAATTAGCAAATATTCAGTTTTAATATTTTCACAAACTACAAACTCTAGATTGTCTCTTTCAAAGACAAGACTTTCCAAGGCCTTCTTAAGTTCTTTAATCCTCTCTCTTGATTTCTTGTCATCTGGAAACTCAATAATTTGTCCCATGTCAATCCTCCCTTCTGTGTTAGATTCTCTATCTTAAAAAATTAAAGGGAAATACTAAAAATTCTTTCCCTGTATAATAAGACCCATCAGCTTCCAATCTGTGGTAGATGGTGTAGGAATAAAGGATAGCCTTATAAGAAAGAGTCCCACCATCCTTGTAGCGATAGCTTATGGGGAAGCACAAGATTAAAATAATTAACAAGATAAGAAGCTTTTTTCTCATAAAATTTTATCCTTTCTCGCAAAATTTTTATGAAATGTATTCTAAATAGAGTATATTATTAAGACCACTTTAATTCAAACAAAAAACAGCGAAGCTTTGGACCCACTGTTTTATAACGTAATTTTATATAATTTATTCTGCCTAATATTTATCTGAATCACTTGGCAAAATGATTTTCGTAGTTATCTATTAAAAGTCTAAGTCTTTTAACTTCTTCCTCAAGGAGGTCTCGCCCTTCGTCGGTAATTTTATAATACTTCCCCTTCTTATCTACTTCAACTCTTGTAATCAAATCATTTTCTAAAAACTGGGCCAAGAGGGCATAGAGGGTTCCTGGTGCTAAATTTATTCTTCCCTTAGTTATTTCTCCAACCCAGGAAGTGATCTCTGCCCCATTTCTAACTTGTCCCAGAGCCAAGAGGGTAAAGTACATGGGCTCTGTTAGGGTTTGGAATTGGTCTCTTGCCATGCTTACACCTCCAAGATCCTTGCAATCTTTTCTTGGACCTTTTCGTCCTCTAGATTACCACTTACTTCTAAGACCACATTCTTATATAAAATCAAATAGTCTTCTTGATCTGATGTGATATAAGTCCTGTCATAAGGATAAGTTTCAGAAATGTCTTTAACAAATTCAGCTCTATAAGGGCGCTTCATAGAATTTTTTAGAATTCTTTCAAATAAATTACCTGCAAGGTCCTGTGACTTTACTACAGTCTTTTTTATACCAAGATCATTTTTTTCTGATGAATAATAATCGCAGCTTTCTGTCAAAAAGCTTCTCCTTTCCCTAGTCTTTATAAAATTCCCCACAACTTGGCTTTCAATCTCATTAGATGTAGAGAATTTGTCGATTAAGGTAAAAGTAAAAATATTTGTAATTAAATAAATTAAAGTTACCATTGAGATTAAAATAAATTTTTTCTGGTCTCTTTTTATGTTCATTGCTTTAATTTTTTTGCGATAGAAATAAATTAATGAAAACATAATAATTGATGGTAAAAGACTTATGATCATATTTACTCCAGTAGAGTCGCCACTAGGAAGTAAAAAGTCTGATCCAAAGGCAAGCACTATTAAAATAAATGGAATACAAAATATTGATACAAAAGCCTTAGAAAAAGTAAATCTTGAAAATTTTATTTGACTTATGCTTTTTACATCCTTGTTCCTCTTTTTAAAAAATATATAATCCACCAAGGCTATAGCATTATATAGAAAAAACAAAATCATAGCCGGTCCCATAAATATTGTGTAGTTTGAATAAAATATATCCCTAGAAAAAAATCTAGAAGTTATAGAGAATACTAGAAAGACAAGAACCATGAAAATTGTGCTAAGAGAAATTATTTCTCCATTGATCACCTTCTTTAAAATTTCAATTTCTTCCTTTCCGTCGTTATAAAGAGAGTCTTGACTTCCTTTATCAAGCTTATAGACGTTCATGTTGAAGGTCCTGTATACAAGATGCCAACCAAAATCTTTTGCCATTTCATCAAAGTCCCTTAGTTCATCCTTGGAGAAGGCGGAAAAAGATCCTTCGTTAGGTGCGATTGAAATTTTATATCTAACATCTTCTGGTTCAGCTTTTTTAAACTTGTGAATGAAGGGCAAAATTATTTTTTCAATTTGCCAACCCTTCTTTGCCATGTCTTCATACCACTTTTCAACAAGTCCAAAGTTTGTATAAGTTAAGTATCTTGTCTTTAACATAAGCTTTCCTCCTTTAGTATCGACTATCGATAATCAGATTATATATCGAGACTCGATAGATTTCAATAAAAATTAAGATATTTTTTAATTTTTATTATCTTCTCTTTCAAATTTTGCTTTCTATTTCTCAAAAATTTTTTATAAAAATAAGGTCCCTAAGATATAAAATCCTAGGGACTTTATTTTTCACTTGTTATTATCTCTTTTGACCAAATATTTATGGAAAATATCTTCAATATTTTTAATTATTCTCCATAAATTCTTTGAGACTTTTATCAAAGTCAGTCTTTATCTTTTTCTTTATTTAATTTTATCGAATTCAAATGATAATCTGATTTTAACTTCTTGAAAAATTTACCAATATTATAATTTCTATGAAAGGATAGGGTTGAATTAATCATTAATTTATCATCTATATCTTCATCAACTATATCTAATTTCCTTACTTCCACACCCTCTTTTGAAGCAAAATCTAGAAAGCTTTCTTCATCAAAATTATCAGTATCAAATACCATTTTATAAGACTTTGTTGTCATATCATTTACAAAATCACTAACGCCCTTTAATGATATTAAGGTCACTAGACAAATTATAGTTGCTATTACTGCTCCTTCGTAGAAGCCAATCCCAACTGCAAGTCCAATTGCTGCAGATAACCATAGGGTCGCAGCTGTGGTAAGACCTGAGACACCGTCCTTAGTTTGAAGTATAGTGCCTGCACCCAAAAAACCAATTCCACTTACAACTTGTGCTGCCATCCTTGCCGTATCACGTCCTATGTTATTAGAAATTTCTCCAATTCCTTCTATTCCAATAAGCATAATCAAACATGCACCAACGCTCACTATTATATGCGTCCTAAAACCAGCCGCCCTATTTTTTATTTCCCTTTCTATGCCAATAATGGCGCCTAAAAAAGCTGCCAAAAATATTCTAACTGCCACTAAAAATATATCCATTCTCTTCCCCTCCCTTCGATAAATATTTAAATGAATTTTTATATTCTTTTGAAAATATTTTTAAGCTTTTAACTCATCTCTTATATGGAATTTATTAAAAAATTGCTACGTAAATCAAAATTTCTTAATATAGGTTAAAAGAGTAATACATTTTACCTATATAAACTTGCCACTAAGTATAACAACTAACTGACTTTATTTGTAGACCATAGATAAATAAAATAGTAATGTTACTTTATTATAATTATAAGAATCCCAATTAAAATAAAAATAATTCCAATAACAAGCTCTGCTAAGCCTACCTTCTTAGCATAGGATTCTGTCTTTCTTCCTGATTTAAATTCCCCTTCAAATCCATTAATCAAATTATATTTTTCCTTAAAATAAATTAAATAGCCAAAGCTAATAAAAGCTACTCCTACTAGTATAAGTATTATTTTTAATAAAGTCATAAAGCACCCCCTCAAAACTTCTTAGTTACAAATTCTTTTGTAACAATTATACACAATGATATCCACCACTCATATTTACTTTTTCATTAGAAAAAAATATAATTTAGTTAGAAAGTATTATTTTCTAACTAAGAAGCCTTTATTATGTTAGTTGAACTAAAAGCTAAATCACAAGTTACTATCCCAAAAGATATAATAAGATCCATGGAATTAAATCAAGGCGACCAATTTGAAGTAACTGAAGATAACGGTAGAATTGTACTTGTTCCAGTTGCAATCTATCCAGAACATGTCATAAAAAATTTAAAAGCTGAAGTAAAAGAAATTAAAGAATCTATCCAAAATGGAGAAAGGCCAATCTTTGATTCCATTGAATCCCTATTTGAGGAATTGGACAAGTAATGTCCTATAAAATTACTTATTCGAAGGCCTTTAAAAAACATTATAAAAAACTATCTGATACTGAAAAGAAACAAACTAAAAAGAAAACTAAGTTTTTCGTGGAAAATCCTACTCATCCATCTTTAAGAACCAAGAAAATACAAGGTGCAGATGGAATATGGAAGTCTTCTGTTAACATGGATATTAGAATTATTTGGTTCTATGAAAATAATGAGTTGATATTTCTTTTAGATATTGAACACCACGATATACTAGACAATTTTTAAAAAAATACTATAATGAGTTAACGAATTGAAAAGGAAAGTTTTGCGGGCGATGCATAAATGCATCGCCCGATTTTTATTTTAATGCCTCTATTTTCTTAACAACAATGTAATACATTCTGCATGATTTGAGAGAACAGTATAAATAATTCTTAAGCCTAATCTCTAGGCTTATTTTATGTATCTTAAATCAAAGAAGTAATTATTTGCGATTTTTTTCTTAACCCATGATAGCTAATCTTTAAATTTTTAATAGATCCTAACCATTTTCTTTTTTCGCCAAATCCTTATTAACTCTATATCCAATAATGAAGTAAAACAGCATTTGCAATACAACTATGACTGTCATAGTTGTATTATTTAAACTATTACTAACTATTACTATAATATTTAATAATATAAAAAATATAGCATATATGCGCAAAAGTTTAGCTGCATACTTATGTGCATACTTCCAGTTTTCTTTTGATTTCATACTTAATGCTGTTCTAAATCCACTATACTTACTGATATTTCCATTTGCTTTATACTTATAGAAAAAGGACAAAAACAATCCTGCTATAGGTAATAAACTAATTACAATTTTTTCAAAATTCATACAAACTCCCTAAAGATCCTAAAAGCTATTACTTTCAACACTTTTATACCCTATAATCTTATTTTCTTGACAAAAAACAAATTGATTCCGCGTGGCTTGAATGGTCAGTATGGATAATTTTAATATTTTAAATAAGCGTAGTATGTGAGAATATATCCATAAGTATATTTTTTATGTTTTATATTATCCCTATATCTAAATTTACTTATTATTTTTTGTTTTGCTATTACATAGTCTTTTGAATGTTCTTCAAATATAACTTCTTTTTTCTTGTTCAGTCTTTCTATTTGCATAATTTACCTCCCATACCACAGGCAAGAAAATAACACTTATTTTTAACATCTACACAATTCTTCCTTCTCATATTTCTTTGGACAGATAAGAGAATTTTAAGTAA
>CABQNX010000010.1 GCA_902465645.1 uncultured Peptoniphilus sp. | reverse complement strand
TAGTGACAGATGTTCCTGTAACACCGGTTTGAGATGTGTAGATATAATCAGTATCACCATCTCTATATCCATATTCATTACGATTTTCCAGTTTTTGGAAAGTGTGTTTTATCTTTATTGTCCCTTGTTTTGCCTTATAAAGATAGGGATGTTGACCCTTATATTCATCTCCATCTAAGTTTCCTTTTTTTGCATTATCTTTAATGTAGTCATAATTTACAGTAAAGCTTTCTGTTGGAGCAGTGTAGCCATCAATACCTGGCAAATTTATTTTTTTCTTTATCTTATCTTTTTCTGCTTCTGTTAAAACTTTTTGTCCCTCATTGCCATCTAGGTCAGTGTATGTGTATTCATCATCACCGACAGTAGCTATATAGGGTTGATATCCAACAATTTCTTCCTCATTACGTGGCAGCTTATAGTCTGCACGCATGGTGTAGAGCTTTGGCATGTCAGGATTTTTTACGACTTCTTCAGCTGTTTTTCCCTTTGCCTGCATAACTGTCACAGGTTCTTTGTTTAAATTTTGCTGAGAAGTTATTCCTGTTTTGTCATAATTTAAGTCTGCTGCTAGAGCTTGTAAAGGAAAGGCTGTGATTAGCATCATAAATGCTAAAATCCCACAAATTCCTTGTTTAAAAAAACTTTGCAGCTTATTTTTACTACTCTTCTTCATTTTTTCCTCCTTAATTTTATAAACTTTTATCAACGCAAAATACCAATCCATTAATTTTATAATCGGCCTTTGTTTATGACCTTATTATATTAAATTAAGCTTGTTTTTTCAATGTTTTTTCCGCATTCAATCAACTATATAACGTTTTCTACAAATATATATTTAAACAAGAAAAAAGAAGTAAGCTAATTTTTTAAACTTACTTCTAAAGATTTTTTTTATTTCATTTTTAACCACAATTTAAACACCTATTAACATTGTAGCTACTTCGAAATATACAAATAATACCAAGGTATCTACTATTGTTGTGATAAGTGGTCCCGCCATTATTGTTGGGTCTACCTTTATTTTTTCTGCAATTAGGGGAAGGATCCCTCCTATCATTTTTGATAGGACTATTGTAATAAGAAGGGTTACTGAAACTGTAAGTGTCACACCTAGGCTAACGCTGTCGAGAATAGACATTCTGACAATATTTACTGCCACAAGGACAGCTCCAACTATTAATCCAATGCGGAGTTCCTTAAACATAACTTGTGCAAATTCTTTGAATTCAATTTCACCTGTGTATATTCCACGAATTACTGTTGTTGATGACTGTGTACCTGCGTTTCCGCCTGAGTCCATTAGCATTGGGATATAGGCTGCAAGGGCAACTGATGATGCCAAGAGGGCCTCATATCTTTTTATTATAAAACTTGTGAAAGTTGCTGTCACAAGACAAATTATAAGCCACATTGTCCTGTCCTTTGCAAGTCTTAGGACTGACTTGTCCCAATAGTGCTCTGGTGATGACTCGCTAATACCGTGGATGTTGCCCAAGTCTTCTTCATACTCTTCGTGCATAACGTCGATGGCCCATTCTGCTGGCACAATACCCACAAGTCTACCTTCAGAATCTGTTACAGGAATTTCTGATAAGTCGTACTTGAAGGCTAACTTAGCAACAACTTCTTGGTCATCTGTTGCATAGACACTGGCATTGATTTGGTGCATAAATTCTTCGATTTTCTTGTCCCTATTACGAAGAAGGTCGGCTAGGTTTACATAACCTATCAGAAGTAAGAATTCGTTTGTAACCCAAACTTGCTCTAGCCTGTCTGCATCTAAATCTGAGTGAATAATTTTCTCTAGGGCTTGAGTTGGTGTAGCTGTTGATTTAACAAAGATAAAACCAACTGACATGATGGAACCAACGGACTCCTTAGGGAATCCTAGAAGTTCGTTTATAATTGGTCTCCTATCCTCTTCGATATATTGGTACATGAGCTTTCTCACCATGTTGGCAGGAAGCTCTTGCAAGGTATCTACTACCTCGTCTTCTTCAAGTTCCTTCATAAGACTTAAGATTCTATCTTCAGAAAGTGAACCTATCATTTCAATCTTCTTATCTCTTGGCAAGAGGGAAAAGGCGTCTGCCAAAAGGTCCTTTTTTAGAAGTTTTATCCAAATTGCTACATCTTCTTTGGATAGTTCTTCTAAGTTCTCTGCTATATCAACAGGGTCCATCCTGTTGATCTTTTCTTGCAAGTTCTGTAATTTTTCTCTATCTAAGTTGTTCATAAATCCTCCTATTTTTTGCAAACAAATAAATTTTGCATAAAAATACCCTGCCTAGCGGTAAAGATTCATGAAAACTAAATTATCTAGCTCTTACTCACAAGATTTTCTTTATCGCTTAGGCATGTACATATTTTCCAGGGTCGACTGGTATCCATGTAAACACCTCCATGATTCATATTTTAACATATAAAGAGTTTCAGGACTATTTTTTATTTTCCAAGCAAAAAGTCCACCAACTTTGGTGGACTTAGTTTTTCTTTTTTATTATATAATGGGCGACTATAATGGGCGAAATAATATAAACTACTGGAAGGACTACTTTTGAGAATAAATTGTATTCAAGGCCATCTATTTTTTCTTCTACAAACTTATAGGCTTGGGGAAAAGCTATAAGAGCAATTACCATATAGATTGATAAAATTAGGTAGGGCATATCCCTTGGATCTAGTCCAAGAAATCTTTCCATTATCAGGAAATAATAAACTGCAAAGAAGAAAAAACCTATGCCACAGAGGCAGGCATAGATAAAGATGTCCCAAAGTCCCCTACCAATTATTCTTTTCTTGCTTAATTTCTCTTCCTTTTGTTCTTCAACTTCATCTTTTTCTTCTTTATCATTATCTAATTTCTTTTCGCCATTAGCTTGGCCAATAAAATAAGCCATGTCCACTCCAAAAACTTCAGAAAGTTCCCTTAGGTTAGTCATTGTTGGTGTGGCCTTGTCATTTTCCCACTTGGATATGGCCTGTCTAGTCACAAAAAGTTTATTGGCAAGATCTTCTTGGGAAAGATTTAATTCTCTCCTCTTAGTTTTTATTTTTTCTCCATACATAATTTTCACTCGCTTTTGTTTTCTTAAATTCATTTAGTCAAAAAAATAATAACAAAAATATTCTTTCCTAACAAGCAAATGGGCAGCAACTTTTGGTTGCATTGCCCTTTTGCTTCAATTTTTTTCTTTTAAACTAAGACTTATGAATAAAAAAATGCCAGAGTAAATCCTCTGACATCTTCTTATGATTTTAATTTTTTATTCTTCCTATAGTCTTTGGGACTAAGTCCATAGGCATCCTTAAAGGCCTTGGAGAAATAGGAGTAGTCGTTGAACCCAACTTCAGTGGATATATCAACAATAGACTGGTCAGAGTTTGTCAAAAGCCTTTCGGCATTTTCTATCCTAACTTGCACTAGGTATTTTGAAAAATTTACCCCCATCTTTTCCTTGAAGTTTCTGGAGAAATGACTCTTGCTGTAGCCTGCCACCATGGATACTTCATCAAGGCTGATATCCTTCATGTAATACTTATCTATGTAGGCCTTGGCGTTATTAAAGGCAAGGTCGTAGTGGTTTTCTCTCTCTAGTCCAGAAGCTATTAAATCAATAGTCCTTTTTATGGCTGCCTTAGTGTCATCAATGTTGTTTGACCCAACAATGGTCTCTATGCTCTTAACTGTTATAAGTGAAAGGTCTGACTTGAGCTGGCCCCTTGAAAAATAATTTATAACTTCTACAAGAAGTCTTATGACATTGGACTTGATGTACTCTTCACTTACATTTCTCTCCACCATGTCCTGGACAATTTCATCTACTATATCGTAGGAACCTTCTTTATCTTGGAAGCCGATTTTTATCAATAACTCATAAATTTTTTTGTCAATTTGTGACCTGTGGTCTTGATCAATATTTACGTCTAGAGGGCTTGGCCTTAAAATTTTGCCACGTCCCTTGTTAAAAATATTTTCCAGGCAGTTAAAGGATTCTTCATAACCTCTGGCTATGTCTTTGTTGGACTTGCAATAGGAACTTATCCCAATGCTCACTGTGTGTGTAATTTCATTTTTTAGGTCACAAATAATTTTCTCTGCCAAGTCTTGACTGAGGTCAAAGGCATCTTCGCCTGTCTTGCCTTGGCAGTCCAAAAAAATTATTATCTTGTCTGTCCCAGTTAGGGTTGTGGATATGGTCTTGTAGTCCTTGATTATCTCCCTTGTGTAATCAAGAAGCCTCCTCTTTAAAATATACCTGTAGTGGTTGTCACGATTTTTGCAGATCTTCCAGAAGTCATCGTACATTACAGTTAATATGTAGTTGGTCTTGAGGTCCAATTGGTACTGGCTAAAGGTAGATTGAAAGAGCCTTGCACGTGACAAGTCTCCATAGATTAGGTTGTGGATGTACTCCTTTGTTATTATGTCGTATAAAAGTAACTTGTCTTCCAATTTTTGCTCCTTTCTCTTTCATTTATATTTAATTTTTAAAGTCTTTTTAGTTTCAAATCCTCAGTCTATTTTATCTGTAAAAGCTTAATTTTAAAAGACATGTAAGCCTATCACTTTATCGTGATTATATTATAAAGCAAAAACTTTAAAATCTAAAGCAAAATATTCCATGTAATTTTTAAAGGGAAAAGGTTATTATATTGTCAAAAGGAGGAAACGTATGAAGGAAAAAACAATACATAGGGAGGAGAAGCTTTATAAAGACCCCAAACTTCTGATGAAATTTATAATTCTAAGTGCCATTGGAATATTTGCTTTTTTTATACCAATCAAGGTTGATGGCAAATCAACAATCCCACTAGAATATGTGATTTCGCTCTTTATAAACAGTCTGCCAAAAGTGGCAACAGCTTACGCCTTTATCATAATTATGATAGGTGCCTTTAGACCCTTTGTGAAAGGAACTTGGAAGGCCGACAAGGTTACAGTGATTTTCTCTTTCACAAAACTCATTGGAGCCTTATTTACACTTTACTTATTTTCTGGCTACGCACCAGAGGCAATAGCAAGAGATGACCACGGTCCCTTCTTGTTTAACTCACTAGCTATACAAGTTGGAACACTAATTCCAATTTCGGCAATTTTTATTACCTTCTTGATGGACTACGGTTTTATTGATTTTATAGGAAACTTCTTGAGACCTGTAATGAGGGCCATCTGGAAGACTCCTGGTAGGACAGCAGTTATTGCAGTAGCAGCCTTTATGGGATCAACTGCAGTTGGGGTAATGATGACTGACGACCTATACAGGGAAAGAAAGTACACACAAAGAGAAGCCATAGCTGTAGTAACAGGTTTTACTACAGTTGCAATATCCTTCTTAATAGTTATTGCAAACACAACTGACCTAATGGAATATTGGGGCGAATATGTTTTTGTTTCACTCTTTGTTACCTTTGCCCTTAGTGCTATCACAGTTAGAATTCCACCGATTTCCACTGCACCAGACAGGTACTACAAGGACATGGAAGGTTACCCAGAAGAAAAACTGGAAGGCAACATCTTCAAGGCATCACTTAATGAAGGACTTACACTTTGTAAGGAAGCAGGGCCTGTTTTACCAAGAACTGCTAAGAACGTCCTAGATTCCTTTAACCTAGTCTTTGAAGTTCTACCAAACTTCATGTCAATTGGTCTAGTTGCACTTATAATTGCCAACTATACTCAAGTATTTGACTACTTTGGATATATCCTATATCCACTTACGTTTTTACTTAGAATACCAGAACCACTACTAGCAGCAAAGGCAGCTATGCTTGGACTTGCTGAAATGTTCTTGCCAGTAATGGTAATCACAAAGGCCCCACTAGTTACAAGATTTATAATCTCTGTAATGAGTGTTGCCCAAGTAGTTATGTTCTCAACTACAATTCCTACAATTGTAGCATCTGAAATTGATGTTTCTATTAAGGACCTAGTGATAATATGGTTTGAAAGAACTGTATTCTGTTTCTTAATCACTACGCCTATTGCATTTTTGTTAATCAAATAATTAGATAATTTATTGTAATTAAATTTATTAAAAAAGGAGATATATTATGTTTTACGAACCAAAGAAAAATAACCACGGACTAAAGAAAAACCCATTTAAATCATGTACAGTGCCAAGAGTAATTGGATGGATTTCAACTAAAAACGAAGACGGTACAGACAACATTGCACCATATTCACAATTCACAAACCTAACTTTTGATCCGCCACTAGTTTTATTCTCAGCTAACCAAAACGTCTTTGACGACAGAAAAAATACTGTTAAAAACATAGAAAGAACTGGCGAATTTGTTTATAACATGGTTTCAGAAGACCTTGCAGAAGCTATGAACAAGTCATCAATTGCTGAATTGCCAGAAGGCTTCAAGGACAAGTTCGACTACTGTGGACTAGAAAAAGCTGACTCAGAAATCGTAGATGTAGCAAGAGTTAAGGCATCACCTGTTCAATACGAAATCAAGTATGTTCAAACTCTAAGACTTCCAGGCGTTGACACAATTAACACAATTGACATAATCATTGGGGAAGTTGTGGGAATCCACATCAAGGACGAATTTATAACAGAAGAAGACAAGGTTGACGTAACAAAGATTAGACCAGTCGCAAGACTTGGCTACTTTGACTTCACAGTTGTAGACAACTCTTTCACAATGGACACTCCAAAGATTGACCCAGCTAAACAAGCTCTTGTTGACAAGGGATTAGAAGGTATCGCTGGTAAATAAGAAGGCAAGTAAAAGGAAATAAATAATGAGTTTATGATAAATAAGCGAGGGTGACTCTGTCACCTCCCTTCTTTATAATTCTCACAGAGACCCATGGACATCCATGGGTTTTCTCTTTGTCTTAATTTACAATTTCTTTATTAATCTTTTTGTTTTTCATCTCTTCCAAAGCTTATTCTCTGGTCTTTTCTTTCTTGAAACTTGTAAGGAATAAAACATTTTTTAAATCACAATTTTTTATTAATTCATAAATTTTTACAAGCTAACGCTTATCTATAAGTCCACAAATTTTTATAAACTTATATTTATTTAGAAGTTCATAATTTTTTATAGACACTTTGCCTATTTTCTTCATAAGCTTTATAGAAACAAGCCTTTAAATTCTACTAATTTATTATTTAAAGCTTTGGAGTTTTCTTATTTCCTAATTATCCCTGTCTTTAAATTCCTAAATAAATCTCAAGCCACAAAAAATTGTAAGGCATGAAAACTTTTACAAGTTCATAAGTTTTCATAAACTCACATTTATTCAGAAGGCCTAACTTTAATAAGCTCACAATTTTTTATATCGTATATGTTTATAAATTTTAAAAGATCCTATAAGTCTTCTAGCTTTATAAACCTGCACAAAATTTAAATTCTACTTAAAATTCCAATAATAAAAAAACTTTATAAAGTAAAAATGGACCTAAGCTAACTTAGATCCATTAATAAATTATTCTATTATTTTCTACTTATTTCCAGTAGTCTAATTTTGAAGTATTAATGCCAATATCATTTGCCTTGAATACTGGATTCTTACCTTCTGCTCTTTGTTTCTTGTAGTCGTCAAGAGCCTTAAGGGCTGTTCCACCAAGGATAATGATTGATGGAATGTTGATTAAGCACATAACTCCCATTAAGAAGTCAGCAACGTCCCATGCAAGTGACATTTCCATACCAGCTCCTACAAAAATTAGGATTGTTGCTATAATTCTGTAGCAAAGCATAAATGTCTTTGAAGGTGTCTTCTTGTTTAGGTATGTTAAACAAGAGTCAACATAGTATAAGTTACCAAGAAGTGTTGTAAAGGCAAATAGGGCAAGTGAAATTGTGATAAATAAATTACCATATTTTCCAAATACTGTTGCAAGTGATGCTTGAACAAATGGAGCTCCTGCTAATTCTTCTGTTGGAGCAATGCCTGATGCTAGTGACATGAAAGCAGTTGCTGAACAGATAACAATTGTGTCTAGGAATACAGAAATCATTTGTACTAGACCTTGTTTAACAGGGTGAGATACTGATGCAGATGCTGCTGCGTTTGGAGCAGAACCCATACCAGCTTCGTTGGAATAAAGCCCTCTCTTAATACCTTGTACTAGGGCTGAACCTGCAACTCCACCGAAGATTGCCTTAAAGTTAAAAGCATCTTCAAAAATCATACCAAACATTGCTGGAATATTTTTTGCATTTATAATTATCATTACAAGAGCCATAATAACGAAGATAACGCCCATTACTGGAACTAGTAAAGATGTGTATTTTATAATTCTCTTTCCACCACCAAGAATACAATATCCTGCTACTATGGCAAGAACTGCACCTATCATCCAAGAAGTTTTTCCTGGAACGTAGAAGTCATAAACTCTAAAGGAGTCTTGAAGGTTAAAGGATGCAAGCATGTTAAATCCAACTGCATAAGTTGCAATAAGTGCTACTGCAAATAGAACTCCAAGTCCTCTTGATCCAAGTGCATTTTCTATGTAGTAAGAAGGTCCACCATAAGATACACCATCTGAACCACGTTTTTTATAAATTTGTGCCAGTGTTGATTCTACAAAGGCTGATGCACCACCAATTAGTGCTATGATCCACATCCAGAACACTGCACCAGGTCCACCAAGGCAAATTGCATTGGCAACACCAACTATATTACCTGTACCAACTCTTGATGCTGTTGATACCATAAGTGCTTGGAAGGAAGATACGTCGTCTTTTCCTTCTGGTTTTTCTGTTATAACTTTAAAGGCTTCGCCTAAAAGTCCAAATTGTATAAATTTTGTTCTAATTGTGAAATAAATTCCACAGGCAAGTAATACTATGATTAATATTGGATAATATAAGACGCCGTTGACGGCTGATAATAATTCTCTCATTTTTTACTCCTCTAATAAATTGATAAGTCTAGTTCTTGTGATAAGTATTCCAACATCCTAACTCCAGAGTAGGAGTTACCGTGAGTGTCAAGTCTTGGAGCATAGACTGCAAGGCCTGTTTTGTTTTTGGAAGCAGTTACAATACCGCCGCCAACTCCTGATTTGGCAGGAAGTCCAACCCTTATGGCGAAGTCACCTGAATAGTCATAGGTTCCGCAAGTTGCCATTAGAGATCTTAATACTCTTGCTTCATTTGGAGTTATTACTTCTTTTCCTTCTAGGTCCAAGCCATCGTTAGAGATGACATAGGACATGTGAGCCAAGTTTTCTGTATTTACAAGAATGGAACAAGCTTTAAAATATGTATCCAATACCTCTTCAACTTTTGTGTCACTTGGCAGAATTCCCTTAGCTAACATCAAGTAGATTAGGGTCCTATTTGTAAAGGAAGATTCCTTTTCTGACTGGGCAATTTCCCTACTGTAGTCTACTTCTTCTCCCACAAATTCACTGGTCTTTTCAAGTATTACTTCAAAGGTTTTTTCCCTATAAACATTATATAAAATAGCTACTATAATAATTGCACCAGCATTGATGAAGGGATTGACTGGAATCTTCTTTTCTGAAAGCTCAAGCTCGATTACAGAGTTAAAGGGTTTTGCAGACGGTCTAACGCCAACATATTTCTTAAGTTCTGAAACCCTGTAATTTTCCATGGCCATTGCATAAAGGATAACCTTTATAATTGACTGGATAGAAAACCTAACCTTGGAATCTCCAACACTATAGACATTTCCATCTTCAATTGTAGAAATAGCAAGCTTGTTTGCTTCTACCCTAGCGAGTTCTGGAATGTAATCTGCAACAGCCCCTTCGCGTAGGTATTTTCTACCAAGCCTGAGGGCTTTTTCCAAAACTTCTTCTGAATAAAACATCTTTTCCACCTCCTTTTTTATATTTGGAATTGTTTTCCTTGTGTAATTAGGTTACCATAACAAATTGTGTTTTTCAATTACTAATTTCACAAGATAAATTGATGATGACCTGAATTTTTCTTAGGAAATCCTTTTTATTCTGTGTTTTATCTTATTTTTTTAATTTTTTAATTTTTCTATTTATTAAAAATTGTTTTTATGAAAAAGGAACCCAATATAAATCAGGTCCCAAAATTTTTTTAATTTGAAGTTTTTATTTTACAAAAATTTTGTAGTCGGCGTAGCCTTCCTCATCCATGTCTTCATAGGGAATGAAATCAAGAGCTGCACCATTGATGCAATACCTAAGTCCACCCATGTCAGCTGGTCCATCAGGAAAGACGTGGCCAAGGTGGGAGTCTGATGACTTAGATCTCACTTCCGTCCTCACCATTCCATAAGAAGTGTCAACTTCTTCATCAAGATAAGTTGAAAGGATTGGTCTAGAGAAGGATGGCCAGCCGCAACCTGCATCAAATTTGTCTGAGGAAACAAAGAGGGGTTTTCTTGAAAGCTTGTCAACGTAGATTCCCTTCCTGTACTCATCATTTAAGTCACTTGTAAAGGGTCTTTCAGTTCCAGAATTTCCATGACTTCATAAGATATGTCATCAAGCTCTTCTCTCTTGCTCTTATTTAAAAATTCCCTGTCGTCATCAATTATTGGGTCTTCTGCCAAGCTCAAGTTGACATGACAATAGCCCATAGGGTTCTTATCAAGATAGTCTTGGTGGTAGTCCTCTGCCTTTACAAAGTTTTTTAGGACAGAAGCTTCCACTGCCAACTTCCCAAGTTTTCCTTCCTCATAGGCCATGAAGTCTCTTACGATCTCTTCAGACTTCTTGTCGCCTTCTTCCCAATAAATCCCCGTCCTATACTGTCTTCCAATGTCATTGCCCTGTCTGTTAATAGACTTTGGATCAATAATCCTAAAATAGTGGAGGAGGATCTCTGTAAGAGAAATGCGAGAGAAGTCATAATAAATTTTTACAGTCTCTGCGTGGTCAGTCCTTGCCACAGATTCATAATTTGTTTCATCACTAATTCCATTGGCGTAACCAACGATAGTTTTCTTTATTCCACTTAATCTCTTGAAGTAGCCTTCAGTTCCCCAAAAGCATCCACCTGCAAGATAAATAACCTTAATATTTTTCATAACATCACCTAGCTTACCTTTACCCAAAAAACCTCCTAGTAAAAATCCACTTTTTATTGGTTTCAAGTGTTATATCAAGAAAATTTAGTACAAAATTAAAACATTGACAGGATATATTGTAAGATGTTAATTTATATTTATAAAAACGCTCTCATTATTCATTTATAGAGAAAGCAAACATTTTACTAATGAGGGCAAGGAGGTAATTATGAAAAATAGCAAGAAGAGATTATTGATTGCAGGCCTTGCATCTAGCATGGTTTTATCCATGGCTGTTCCAACTTTTGCCTGCACTGGTATTATTGTCGGCAAGGACCTAACTACTGATGGTTCTTTTATCTTTGGAAGGACTGAAGACTACCAAAGAAATAGAACTATGAGACTTGTAACTCACCCACGTGGAGAAATCAAAAAGGGCGACAAGTTAGTTGACGTAAACAACGGATTTACATACATACACAAGGAAGACTCACTAAAGTTCTTCTCAACTCCAGACTCATCTAAGAAGCCAAAAGACATGGAACAAGGTGTCTATGATGCAGCTGGCTACAATGAAGCAGGGGTTGGTATTTTCTGTACAGTTTCTGCTGACCCATCAGATGAAGTTTTAAAGGCTGATCCCTTTGTAAAAGACGGTGTCAACGAAGCCAGCATGACTACTTTCTTGCTTGCTCATGCAAAATCAGCTAGGGGTGCAATTGAACTTTTAGCACAAACAATTGATGAAAAAGGCGCTTCCATGGGCGACATTGTTGCCTTTGGCGACCAAGATGAAGTTTGGTACATGGAAATTTACACTGGTCACCAATATGTTGCTATTAAGTATCCTGCCGACAAGTTTAGTATCTTCCCTAACGATTATTGGCTAGGTGGCGTTGACCTTAATGATAAGGAAAATGTAATTGCATCTAAAGACATTGTTGAAGTTGCAAAGAAGGCAAAGACTTATAAGGAAACTGCTGACAGTCTTATGGACATGGCTGGCTCTTATGGTCCTAAGGAAATTGCAGAAACATCTCGTTCAAGAGTTTGGTCTGGTATCCACGACCTTGACCCTAACTCAAAAGTTCCTTACGATGCAGAAAGATTTGACTTGTTAAATGACTTGTCAGAAGGCAGCGAAAAAATCGACATCACTCACGCTCTAAATGTCTTTAGGAATAGACTTGATGGAACTGAATACACTCCATCAGACAACAAGGCTGAAAGAAAGGCAAACCCTAAGACTCACAAGAGACCAATTGGATCTATTAACACAATGCAAGCCCACATCTTCCAAATCAAGGAAGGTTATCCAAAGGAAGCTCCTGGTCTTATGTGGATGACTCTAGGAAGCCCACTTAATATTCCTTGGGTTCCAATTTTCCCTGACATCAACGACTCTACTCCTGAAGCAAAAAATAATTCTCCAGTTTATGATCCAAACTCTTACTACTGGGTTGGCTCATCTGTAAATGACTTAGTTTCTGGCAACAGGGAAGCCCTTGGCCAGTCAACAAGAAAGACTGTTACAGACTTTGAAGATAAAATCATGAAGGACCTTCCTCAAGTTGAAAAGGAATGGATTGAACTTTACTCTAAAGACAAGGCTAAGGCAGCAGAATTCTCTACTGCTAAGACAATGGAATGGGAAAAAGAAGCCTTTGACATGGAAAAAGGTCTTCAAAAAGAACTTTCACAAGTTTCTAAGGCTGACTTAATCGACCACTGGGCAAGAAAACCTATTATTGATGCCATCAACAAGAAGTTAATGGTTGGCACATCTGACCTAAAATTCTCTCCAAATGAAAAAATCACTAGAGGAGAATTTATCACTATTCTTGGCAGACTTGGCAAGGTTGACACAAAGAAATACGCTGAAGTTAAGGACAAGAACATCGAAGCAGGCAAGTTCTACACTGAATACATGAACTGGGCTGTAGAAAATAAACTTCTTCCAAAGACATCTAAGCCTGTGGCTAAGGAAAATATAACTCGTGAAGAGATGGCCTACATTTTGGGATCTTATCTAAAACTAATGGGTGATGATGTTACAACTCTACAATTAATTGTCTTTGACGACGAAAAGGAAATCTCTGACTGGGCCTTTGGCGAAGTTGAATTCCTAGCTAACAAGGGAATCCTAAGTGGAACATCAAACAACAAGTTCTCACCTAAGGCAAACCTCACAAGGGCAGAAGTTGCACAAATAATTTCAAAACTTGATAAATAAGTTAATAATACTTGGTAAATAGAAAAATCCTAGGCCTTAAAACCTAGGATTATTTTTTTACTTATTATATTCTTAAATTTGCAATAGTTCTAAATTTTTAGTTCTCTTTAAAGTGAGAAGTCTATCTCCGGACCTACTGGCACTATCTTATTTGGATTTATCAAGTCGTGTGACATATAGTAGTGGGTCTTGATGTGGTCTAAGTCCACTGTCTCTGCCAGACCCTCCATGTTGTAGATCTCCCTTGTGTATCTCCAAATATTTTCATAGTAAGTTAAAGGTCTAATGTTGCACTTGAAGTGACCAAAATAAACTGGGTCAAAGCGAACTAGGGTTGTGAAGAGTCTTATGTCTGCTTCCGTGAACCTGTCGCCCACTAAATATTTATTCTTTGATAAGATTTCCTCGATTCTATCTAGGGCATCAAATACATTTTTCACTTCTTCTTGGTAAACTTCTTGCTTAGTTGCAAAGCCAGCCTTATAAACCCCGTTGTTGATTCTGTCATAGACAAAGTCGTTTATCTCATCTATCTCATCTTTAAGGTCTTCTGGATAAAAGTCGCCTTCCTTTGCCCCCAAGTCGTCAAAGGCATGGTTGAAAATCCTAATTATTTCAGAAGATTCATTGTTTACGATTTTCTCTTCCTTGGTATCATATAAAACTGGCACAGTAACCCTGCCTGTGTAGTCGGGCTTCACATGAGTGTAAAGTTCATGAAGGCACTTAAATCCATGAACCTTGTCCTCTGTTGCACCTGGATAGTCTCCAAAGGTCCAACCCTTATCGTACATAAGTGGACTCACTATTGATAGGCCAACAATGTCTTCTAGTCCCTTTAGCTTCCAAACCATTAGAGTCCTTGCTGCCCAAGGACAAGCTAGTGAAACATAAAGGTGGTATCTTCCCTTTTCTGCTGGGTATGCCTTCCTGTCCTCGTCGTCTATTTTTCCGTCTTTTGTTATCCAGTCCCTAAAGGATGAGTCCTTTCTCACAAACTTTCCACCTGTTGACTCTGTATCATACCACTGGTCAATCCATTTACCTTCTACTAATAATCCCATATTCATCTCCTTTTCTTTCTCTAAATTTTTTCTAACTATAATTAATTCTACCCTTGAAAAATTTTTGAAAACAAAAAAGGCGGCACTAAGCCACCTTCTTATCTAATCTTATTCTTCATCAAAGTTCTTGTACTTTGATAGGATTTCCATAAACTGCTTTCCAGTTATTGTTTCCTCTTCTAACAAGAATTCAGAAAGTTCCTTCATGGCATCCCTGTTGTCTGCAATTAATTTTCTTGCATTATCTTGGGCAGATTTCACAATCTTAACCATGAGGTCATCAATTTCTTTCCTAGTTTCTTCAGAACAGTTCATATTTCCATTGTCGCCCATGTATCTTGAGCCAGAGTCTTGGAACTTAACCATTCCAAACTCATCAGCCATACCATATTGGGTGATCATAGACCTGGCAGTTTCTGTTGCCTTCTCAATGTCGTTGGCAGCACCAGTTGAAACTTCGTTAAAGATAACTTCTTCTGCTGCACGTCCACCACAAAGAGTTGTGATGTGGTTGATTAAATCTTCTCTTGTGTAGAGATTCTTTTCATCCTTTGGCACCTGCATTGTGTAGCCAAGAGCACCTGAAGTCCTTGGAATAATTGTAATTTTTTCCACAGGTTCAGACCCAGTTTGTAGGGCTGCAACAAGGGCATGACCAATTTCGTGGTAGGCCACCCTCTTCTTTTCTTCTGGAGAAAGGATATCTTGCTTTCTTTGAGCACCTGCAATTACAACTTCTATGGACTCTTGTATGTCCTCTTGGCGAACCTTGTCTTGGCCCATCCTAACTGCACGAAGGGCAGCTTCGTTTAGGATATTTGCAAGTTGGGCACCTGATGCACCAGCAGTTGACCTTGCAATAAGTGAATAATCAATGTCATCTTCCATCTTGTAGGATCTTGCGTGAACCTTTAGGATTGCAATCCTGTCCTTTAGAGTTGGAAGCTCAACCCTAATTTGTCTGTCAAACCTTCCCGGTCTTAATAATGCCGGGTCAAGAATCTCTGGTCTATTAGTTGCAGCAAGCATAACTATTCCAATGTTACCGTCAAAGCCATCCATCTCAGTTAAGAGTTGGTTAAGAGTTTGTTCTCTTTCGTCATTGCCAGAAAATCCACCTGCATCTCTCTTCTTACCAATTGTGTCAATTTCATCAATAAAAATTATACATGGGGCATTCTTCTTTGCTTCTTCAAAGAGTTCCCTAACCTTTGCTGCCCCACGACCTGCAAACATCTCCACAAATTCAGAACCTGCTATGGAGAAGAAGGGAACGTGACTTTCTCCAGCTACTGCCCTGGCAAGTAGGGTCTTACCAGTTCCTGGAGGGCCAACTAATAGGGCTCCCTTAGGACACTTGGCCCCAATGTCTGTGTATTTTTTTGGACTTTTTAAGTAATCCACAATTTCCACCAGGGACTCTTCTGCTTCCTCTTGACCTGCAACGTCATCGAAGTCTACAGTTTCGCCACTTGGTTCATACTTTTTAATTTTCTTGCCGCCACCAAGGATTCCACCGCCGCCAAGATTTTGCATCCTCTTAGTCATTGCCCTTTGTAGCAAGAAGAATAATAGGATTGGGAATCCCCAAGTCATAACAAAGTTCATAAATAGACTTGGCTTTTCTGGGATTTCAGAAGAGTACTCAACACCCTTTTCTTCAAGGTCCTTAACTATGTCTGGATCTTCCATCTTCCCAGTCTTGTAAATCTTTTTGTCGTCCTTAAGCTTGTAGAGGATTTGATCTTGCTTGAAGCTTACCTCTTCGATTTTATTCTGGCTCAAGTTATTCCTAAAGTCTGAATAAGAAGAACCCTCTATGCTGTTTTGGGTTACCATTGGCAAAATTAACCAGTTTAGGGCAAAGACTGCCAAGATTGATATTAAGTAGTACCTAAATAAATTATACCTAGGCCTCTTCTTGTTGTCTTTATCTTCCATCTTATAAACCTCCTTAAGGGATGAATTTTTTAAAAATAAAAACCGGATAAAAATCCGGCTTAAATATCTTTATTATTAAAGGTCATCTTCAATTACAGAAGATTTTGAATATGCAGATGGTCTTGCTTCAAAGAAGTCTGTCTTAATTTGGTTAGGATCAGAGTATTCGCTAACCCACTTCATTGATTCTGGCTCGTCGATATTTTCATCAAAGAGATTGCCAAAACCTAGATTTCTGGAACGCAAGTTGCCAAGGTACATGATGTAATCTTCAATCATCTTTTCATTGAGACCCTTAATTTCATCGCCTATGACATACTTACCCCAAGCAATCTCTTCCTCAACACCCTTTTTAAGCATTTCTTTATAATTCTTTATATTCTCATCTGTAAATATCTCTGGATGTTCCTTTTTCATCTCAAGGATAATACTCCTAAAGAGCCAAAGATGGGTGTTCTCGTCCCTATTGATGTATCTTATTTCAGAAACTGTGCCAGGCATCTTGCCCATCCTTCCAAGATTGTAGAAGAAGGAGAAGCCTGAGTAGAAATAGATTCCTTCAAGAATATAGTTGGCAATTAGGGACTTCATAAAGTTGTCCAAGTTCTCATCTTCGTAGAAGTCTTGGTATTGGTCTCCAATAAACTTGTTCCTCTTTAAGAGGACTTCGTCGTCCTTGTATTGGTAGAGAATCTCTTCCCTCTCTTCTGGAGAACAAATTGTGTCCAAGATGTAGGAGTAGGACTGAGAGTGGATGGACTCTTGGTAACCTTGGATTGAAAGGCAAAGGTTGATTTCATTTGCCGTTACATAGGATTGTAGCTTTGGGATTTGAGCAGTTTGCAGTGAATCAAGATAAATCAAAAAAGATAAAATCTTGTCGTAGGCAGTCTTCTCATGTTTATCAAGTTCCCTGTAGTCCTTCACATCTTGGAAAAGATTAATTTCTTCTGGTATCCAAAAGTTATTCATGGCTTGACGGTACCAATCACTTGTCCAGCTGTACTTCAAGTTGTTGAAGTCATTTAGGTTTGTTGTGTTTCCGTTGATGACCCTCCTCTTGGAAGTTTCAATGTCTCCCTTTTCATTAAAGAGACCTCTTTTTGAAAGTTGCATATTTCCTCCTTTAATAATTTTTACGATTTTAGAATAATTTATGACCTTATAAAATTTTGTAACTTTATAAAAAATCATGACCTTGCAAAAAATTAGGACTTTGCAAAAATCTATAACTTTATAAATATTTATCACTTAACAAAAATCTGTGACCTCACAAAAAATCACGACTTTATAAATATTTGTGACTTCATAAAAATTTGTGACATATCAATATTTTATGATGCACAATAGTCGCAGTCTTCAACTTCTAGAGACTTACTTCTCACATAATAAACTGACTTTAACTTTTCCTTGGCTGCCTTTATATAAAGGTTTAGGATCTTTCTCATAGTGAAGTCCGTTGTTATATAGAAGTTAATGGACTGAGCCTGGTCAATGTGCCTTTGCCTAATGGCAGCAGCCTCGATGACAAAGTTTTGGTCAAGCTCATGGGCATTTTCATATAGCCAGAAAGTTTGTGGAGTTAGGTCTGGTGCCACCCTAGGAAGGATTGATCCCTTCTTCTCTTCTAGGAAGTACCTATTCATAACTGGGTCAACACCTGCACTTGTTGCGGCAATAATTGAAGTTGAACCTGTTGGAGCAATGGCCATTATATAGCCATTTCTAAGGCCATTTGCCTTCACATCTTCCCTAAGTTTATTCCACTTTTCGTCCTTGTAGTCACGAAGGTCGAAGTAGTTTCCATTCTCCCAATCAGAGCCTTCAAAGAAGTCGTAAGACCCCTTCTCCTTGGCAATTTCCATAGAAGCAGTAACTGCGTGGAAGTTGATCCTTTCATAAAGGTCGTCTGCCCACTTCAAGTGCTCATCTATGTCAGAAAAGGCCATGCCAGCCTTAACAAGGGCGTGGTGGTAGCCAGAAGTTCCAAGACCTATGGACCTGTACTTCCTATTTGTCACCTTGGCATAAGGGATTGGGTAGTAGTTTAGGTCAATAACATTGTCAAGGGCCCTTACAGTTGTTGCAACAATGTCCTTTAGTTCCTTGTCATCTTCAAGGTCAATATTTCCAAGCACAAGAGAAGCTAGGTTACAAACAACAAAGTCACCTGGCTTAGTCTTTGTCACAATAACTTCGTCCCCATCTTCAGTTTCTATTGTAGTCTCTAGAGTTTCAATAGCAGACATGTTTTGCATTATTTCTGTACAAAGGTTTGAAGAATAAATCATGCCAACGTGCTTGTTAGGGTTCATCTCGTTTACATTATCCCTGTAGAAGGCAAAAGGTGTTCCGGTTTCTGTAAGTGACTTGATAATAAGTCTAACTAGGTCCTTGACAGACATTTCACGACGGGAGATAGACTCATCTTCAATACATTCCCTGTATTTTTCTTCCCATTCCTTGCCGTAAAAGTCCTCAAGAGCATAGCCCTTCTTCTCAAGAACTTCGTGAGGGTCAAACATATACCAACTTGCATTGATGTCCTTCTCTGCCAATTCAAAAAATAAATTTGGATAGGAAATAGCAGGGAAGATGTCGTGGGCCTTCATCCTGTCGTCACCATTATTTGTACGAAGTTGTAAAAATTCTGGGACATCCTTGTGCCAAGCATCTAGATAACAGGCAACAGAACCTTGACGAACTCCCAATTGGTCCACAGCAACAGCAGTGTCATTGGCAAGCTTTATCCACCTTATAACGCCACCTGCAACTCCCTTGAAGCCCCTGATATCAGAACCAGTGGCACGAACCTTACCAAAGTAAAGTCCCATTCCACCACCGTGCTTAGAAATTTGGGCAAAGTTGTCAATAGAACGATAAATTCCCTTTAAAGTGTCTGGCACTGTGTCAATAAAGCAAGAAGAAAGCTGGTTGTAAGGCTTTCTAGCATTGGACATAGTCGGTGTGGCAACAGTTACCTTTAGGCTAGAATAAATGTCGTAGAACTTCTTGGCCCAATAAATTTTATTCTTTTCAGGAATGGCAAGGTGCATGGCAATCCCCATAAACATCTCTTGGATAGATTCCACAAACCTCCCGTCGTGGCTTCTTATTACATATCTCTTTATAAGAAGGTCTAGACCAGAATAATTTAAGAGATGATTTCTTGAATTATCAATATATTCTTCCAATTCAAGAATCTCTTCCTTAGAATAGTTTTCTATGATGTATTCACCGTAAAGACCCTTTTCACTTAAGAAGAGAATCTTTTCGTAGAAATTATTGATCTTAAACTCTTCCAGATTCGCCCTAATTTTCTTTTCAAGGTCGTAATTCAAGAAGAGGGCTGCGATAAATTCCCACCTAGGGGCATCCTTGTCAGTAAGCTCACTTGCAGCCTTAATAATTTCAGAAAGATAGGCATCTTGACTTTGGTCCTTCTTCACAAAGGATTCAAACTTCTTATACAAGTCTTCAAGCTCGTAAACCTTTGGGTCGTAGTTCTTTCTCACAAACTTCAAAATCTTTAGGACCTTGTCGTCAGTGATGTAGTTTGCGAACTTGTCCAAGATTTGTCTCTCTTCAGAGTGTCTATTCCTGTAAAGGATGTAGGCCTTTACAACTTCAATTTCCTTTTCATCAATTAGCTTTAGCTCAACTAGGTCCTGAATCTCCTCAACAGTTGGAGGATTCTTAGGATCATAGTTTTTTAGTAAGCTGTTTTTGATATCAAGGGCATAGGCGCCTATTACAGAATCAACATAATCTTTTCCCACAGAGTCAAAGGCCTTTTCGATGGCATTTTTTATCTTTAAATGATCGAAATCAACCTCTCTCTTATCTCTTTTTAATATTTTCATAAATCCTCCATATAGTAGAATTTTCATTTATTTAAATCATATACTACTATATAGTATCATAAACAAAATTTTATAAATAGCTTTAAAGTGGATAAAAAATAAACTTATGAGATTTTATTTTGTTATGAAGCTTTGAATTTTTTTATTTTTATAAGATTTCTCCATCAATTTTAATTTTTTTATTTTTATTAATTAAAACTAAAACATTTTTGTATTTTATCAGAATAAAATCGGCTTAATATCTACAAAATATAGGGTCTTTGGAGTATAATAATATTGAGATAATTCTATTATCTTAATATACAAAAGAAAGGAGGGGAGAAAAATGAACAAGAAACTAAATGTCTTATTTTTTATTCTAATATTGACACTCTTTGTGCATGGTGGAGTTTATGCTGAAGAAGAAAATTCTAGTGACAAGAATAATCCTGTTGCTAGTGAAAGTTCACAAAACTCTCCCATAAATGAAAAGGTTTTAACAAAAGACCAAAAAACAGAAACTAAGGATGAAGGAAACACTGAAGAAAATACTTCAGATCAAAAGCAAAATCCTTCTGAGCCTGAAGCGACAGGTGACGCTGCAAATAACTCTGAAGCCACAAAAACTTCTGAAGCTGTAGAAAATTCTGAAGTCGCAGATAATTCTGAGGGCACAGAAAAATCTGACTCTGAAAAAGATTCTGAAATCGCAGAAAAAACTGACCCTGTAGATAATTCTGGAGCTCCTTCTGAAAATAAAGTTACAGAAAATAATCCTGAAACTACAGAAGGTCAAGCTGATTCAACAAGTCCTTCCCAAAAGGACGAAACTGAAGCAGAAGAAGCTGACACTCCAGAAGAAAAACCTGAAAAAACAGAGGAAGAAAAGCCTGCTGACGAAACTGGAGAAACAAAAGAAAATCCTAATCCAGAAGATACAGGAAATCCAGAAGAAGGAAAAAAAGCAGAAGCTCCGGCTGAAGATTCCAAGCCAGAAGTCAACACAAATAATAAAGACTTAGCTGACTTAGCAAAGAAGATTGAAAGTGAAAAAGATCCTGCAAAAAAAGCAGAACTTCAAAAAGAATACAATCAAAAGTATCTTGACGCTCTTGGCTCATCAGAAAAGCTAGATAAGGAAATTTTAAATCGCTTCACAGATGAAGAGAGAACAAAAGAGTACTACAGGCTAAAAAATGAGTATGAAAACCTAAAGGCAGAAGCAGCTAAAGAAGATTTAAAAGCTGAAGATCTTGAAAAAATCAAAGATAAAATTGACACTTTAAATAAGGAACTTGGAAACTTTAAAGTTCCTCGTATCCTAGATGCAGACGAGAAATCTGCTGCAGAAGAATTAAGCAAGTCACCTACAATAGGTATTAAAGAAGAATCTTCAACAAAAGAAGGCAAGAGAATCTATGATGAGTATTTGGCTGCAAAAAAAGCTCTTAATGATGCAATTGATGCAGAAAATACTAAGGGTAAAGCTGATAACTTTGATCAACTTTTAGAAGACTTTAGAAAAGCCGAAAAAGCTTTTAAACAAGCTCTTGCAGATAAAGATATTGATCCTAAGTACACAGATGGTACACCTGAATTTAGGCTTTATCCACTAGATCCTTCTGGTAAGGTTGGAAAGGATTTAGATAAAGATACCTACCACATTCCAGATAAGACTCCTCTTGACCTTTTAGTTCAAGTTAATAAGGACAAGAGTGATAGTAAATTCAAGTTTACTATCAAAACTCTTGGAGACGAAGGAGTTAATCTACCAGAGGCAAGTTTATCTAATCTTGCATTTTTAAATGGAAAGCCTGTTGAGCTTGTGAAGAATGATGATGGATCTTATTCCTTCACTACAGACCCTGACCAAGATTTTGGTGTTGCACAAATCCGCTTCAATATGCCTGGATTTAAGGCTGCCTTCCACAAGGGATTTTCAATCACTATGTCTGATGGTACAAAAGATGTTACTAGGAAATTCTTAATAACTAAAAAGGGTTATGAAGATGATGCTGATGTAAGTGGAATTGGAAACAAGGATATAAAGAATCCACAAAAAGATGTGGACGCTGGTGATACCCAAGATGGTTATGTAAAAGAAGATACTGACAAGGTATATGACTTCTTTTCCTACTTGAAAAAATCTAATGCCTATATTGATAAAGTCCTAGTGAACTCAGCAAATGGCGAGTCACTTCCACTATCTTCAGTTGATATTACAATCACACTTCCTGAGTATAATGGAAAATTTGCAGAAATGATCCAAAAGTCAGGATTAAAATATCATAAACTTGAGGATGGTAAGTATCAGTTAAAACTTGATATGAAGACTTTTAAAGGCAATGAAAACTTTAAAGTTGAAGATGGAAAGCTTCTTTATAATGGAGAAGAACTTACTCCTGAAAACATAGCTAATGCAATCCTTGAAGGCAAGGATGGCAAGAAGTATGTTGATGAAAAAGGTAATTCTTTTGATATTGTAGACAAGAATATTCTTGAAGATAAAGATTCAACTTATAAGGTTCAAGATAACAAGCTTTATGAAAAAGAAGCTGATGGAACTTATAAGGAAATAGGAACTTTCGATAAGGACAAGAAAATCAAAGTTGGAAAAAAAGTCTATGAACTTCGTGGCAAGACTCTACTATCCTACACAGGCGAAAAAGACATCTATGAAGGTAAGGTTACAAATTCAGGTACTGGTGAAAATGAAAAAGCTGAACCTGATGTAACTGTAACTTATGAAGGCAAGCAAGTCACCGTCAAAGAAGATGGTAAAGAATCTTACGGTGGAACTATTGTAAAAGACAAAATCTTCCAAAAATCTGGAAACAAGGAAAAATATCTTTTAGACCAAGATTTAAAAGAAGAAGGATTTTATAGTGTAGCTAAAACTGCTCTAATATCTAGCGATGGTAAAAAGTATGGTGACCTACCAGCTTTGACAGATGCTGAAATAAAATCTGGCGAAAAAACCATTGATGGAGTAACTTACAAGATTGTTAATAATGCAGTCTTTAATAAGGAAGGCTACATCTTAGAAGGTTTAGTTTATAAACCTGGCCTTACTTTAATCGACAAGTTTGGAAATCCTATCAAGGGAGTAGAAGTTTCTGAGAACAATGGAACTTATACTTTCACAAAAGGTAAGGAAAGCAAAAAATCTACAGATGACAACATCTCAGTAAAAAATGATAAAATCTATGTAAATAGCAAGAATGAAGTTGTCACTGGTGATTACACTCCATTGGTTGGAAAATACTACTACAACGGCAAGAAGTTTGTAAAAGCAGAAGATAAAGATATCATTGGCAAAAAACTTTACGAAGAATTAACAAAAACAGATTTAGCTGAAAAACTTATTGAAACTTATACAAAAGATGGCAATGAGTTAATACTTGATTATGAGACTCCTAGATACTACGGAAGCACTGACAAGAATAATTATTATAAAGTTGATGACAAAATCTACCACAAGCTAGAAGACGGTCAAGGAACTTACCTTGTTAAGGCTGACAAAAATGGTAAAATGGAAATCTTATCTCAAGATCCAGTTACAAAAATCATCCAAACTCTTGGCGATGACGAAGTCGTTACTGATGAAACAAACATCTTTGATGCAGTCCAAAATTCAAAGTTTGGACTTAGATTTCCAGGCTTTTTAGCTGGTAAGGACATTATCTACCACCTAGACGCCAAAATTGCTGCAAAATACTCTGCACCAACAGGCAAAAAAGATGAGAAGGGTAATGAAATCTTTAAAGAAGAATCAATTTTCTTTGATAAAAATGGAAAACCAGCTGAATATAAAGAATTTAGCAAGTACTTCACCTTAAAGAGAAGCGAAGGCTCAATAGAATCTTTCTTTAAGAATGCACCTAAGGAATTAAAAGACAAGCTTGACTTTAATTTCTTTAATATCTTCTTCAGAGAATCTAATGACAGAGATAGAGATGAATTTGTAAAAAAATTATTGGAAAATGAAGCCAAAGAATTATATACATCTAAGAACTTAAATAAGGAAGGTTTAAGTAAAGAAGAAAAAGCAAAACTTGAAAAAGAAAGAGATTTGCTAAAAATCTTAAAGGCTGAACTTCAAAAGGTTAAACCTGGTGCTGAATTTAAAGTTGTTGATGGTAAACTTACTGCAGTCTATAAGGACGAAAGTGGCAAGGAAGTTGAAGTTGAACGTTCACTTCTTTGGGAAGTTGGCTTTAACAATCCTGAAGGTAATTTATTCCCAGAAGATAGGGATACTGAGATAATAATCGAAGACCACAATATGGACAACCGTCTTGTATATGACGAGATAATCGTCAATGATACAAGAGAAAATTGGGATAAAGCCAAAAAAGATTGGGAAGCTAAGAAAGAAAACAAGGACAAAAAGTTCCCAGGAACTGATGAATATTTCTTCTTAGACCAAATAAAGGACATAAGACTTGGTGTTAGCCCAACTTATATTGAAGGTCGTTTCGTACCACTTGGCGATGCTTTTAAGTTAACTGGTGAAGATATCATCAAAGCTCTCAATAACAATGAAACAAGCATTACAAAAACAGATAAATCTGATCCTAATAATATAATCTCTATAACTTACCAAATCACTCGCGACCCTATAAAAGGACAAGTAAGAATTAAAGTCATAAATGCTTTTTATAAGAAAGTTGAAAATGATAAAGACCATAAATTCGAAAGTCCTGCTCAAAAAACTTATAAAGAAAAAATGGGCAGCGTTATTGAAAAACTTGGTAAACTTGATGCAAGTTCTGCAGATAAGCTTAATAAATCTTTCAAAACTTTAATCCAAGGACTTCACTCAACTGAAACAGAATGTTACGACATTTTGACTAAGAAATTTGAAGAACTTATGAAAGAAGTTGAAAAAATTGAAAAACCTGAAGAAAAATCTAAAAAACTTGAGGAAATCAAAAAAGTTCTATCTAATGAAATCAAGAAGTTGGAATTAAAGTATCTTGACAGTAAAAAGGGAACTTACAAGTTTGATGACATGCGTTTCAATGCTATTAGGATTGGTCTAAAACCTAACCTAACAATTGGCGGCGCTATGAATCCACAAAACACTAAAAAACTTGGCATAACATCAGTTATAGTTCCTGATATCGACATACCTTACACAGATGAATTTGGCAAAGTTCTTACAAACAAAGACATGTATGTAAAGGCAGCTATCCAAGATATCTTAAAGGATAAAACTTTCGATAAAGTTAAAGACGATAAATTCAATCAAAAAGACTGGAATAAGTCAGAAGAAACTTACAAAAAAGTCATGGAAGAAGCCTACAGAAGAGTTAATAAGGATATTGACAACAAAAAAATCACAATAAAAGACCTTGTAACTCTTGATGAAGATAAAAAATATGGCCAAGGCAAATACACTGTTAAAAAAGGCAAAGACCTTGACTACAAGGATCTAGCTGTCAATGAAGAAGAATCTATCAAAGACAACAAGGGCAACCCAATAAACCCATGGTATGTTGGCGAAGGTAAAAAGGCAAAATCTCTTGATAAAAAAATCACTGATGAAAAACTTAAAGAATCTAAGGCCTTTAAAGATCTTGAAGACCAAGAAATTGACATAACAGCTTACTACATGTCTAAGATGGGCTATGACAGGGCAAAATATGCCAACAAGGCCAACTACAAGTTAGACAAGGCAGAACAAGGTCCTGGCGTCTTTGGAAAAGAAAACTCCTGGAGCAAAAAATGCTGTTATCCAGGAATTGGACACTGCATCAAGGAAGCTGGCAAAAATTTATTGCCAGGAAATGATGGAGATGCCGGCAAGTTTGGTCAAGAAGGTGAAACTGAAAAGGACTTTGAACTTGAATACACACCTTCTACTAAGAACTATGACGAAGAAAATCCAAAAGTAGACAAGTCTTCTAATAAGGATAATATTGATTTATCTAAGAAAGAAGAATCTGATGGAGAAGCTTCAGATGAAGATAAAAAACCTGAAGAAAATAAGTCTATTGACTTCAATATCAATGTCACAGTTGACAAGATGACTAAGGACCAAAAGAAACTTTCAAATGCCTTAAATCCTGAAAATAAAGCAGAAATAGATGAGAAAGCCTACAATGAAAAAGGTTACTTCATTTATAAGGATGCTTTAATAATGGATATACTTCCAGACATCTTTGAGCTTACAGGCAAGTCTGAACTCAACTTAAACGTTGATCAAGAAGGCCTAATGGCAAATGGTGCAAATGCAGGCTTTAGTGATAAAGAAAAATTTGAAACTTGGAAGAAGGGAATTAAGTACTTCTATACAGAAGATGTTTTATCTTATCTTAAGGATTTAGAGAAATCTGATCCTGACAAGGCAAAAGTACTTGCAAAGGCACTTGAAGCTAAGAAAATTACTGGTAAGCAAGGAGCAATCTTAGCTTGGCTACCAGAATTCGAAGCACCTTATGGTTCTACAAATCAATTTACTTTTAATATCAAGAATCTAAGAGTAAATGAAAAGAAATATAAGGAAACTGAAGACAGAGAAAACCTTGGACAAATCTACACTAACCACGCAGTTTTTGCTAATAGTGCAGAGTTCCTATATGGAAAGAAGGACGTGACTATCACTGATGGTCATAAGGGCAAGATCAACAAGTATCTTCAAATCTTAGACAAGGATGGAAATCTTTTAAAAGATGAAGAAGCTAAGAAATGGTTCAAGGGTAATGCGGAACTTAAATTTGGAGACAAGTTTAATTACAAGATTAAGTATTACCAAGATAAGGGTCTTATAGAAACACCTGCAAATCCTTCTGTAGTTGATAAGGAATTCTCACTTGATGATATCTTTAGAAACAAAGAACATGGCCTAAGACCAGTTCTTCGTGGTTACGTAAAGGTACCTGAAGGCTTTGAAGTTTTCTACAAGGTTGGAGATAAGTTTATAAGTGAAAAAGAACTTAAAGACGAAAAAATTTCTCTTGCTCAGGTTGATGGTATTAGAATTAAGGGTTCTTACCCAGACAAGACTTATCAAGAATTTATCCTTCCAATGATGATTCCTGAACTTGATGCTAAAATCGAGGACGGAAAAGTTTACTACATTGGAAAGGATGGAGAAAAGGTTGAACTTGGAGATGCTGAAGATTTCTTCAATCTTGGCGACTTAACAAAGGCTGACAAGGACCTTATTGCAGAAAACACTGTTGAGGGTTCTAACACTGTCAAAGTTTACCTTGATAAGGAAAGATTCCTTAAGGTCTTTAAAGAATTCTTTGACACAGAAGGCAAGGAAATCAAAAAGGACAGACCTGAGGTTAGGTTTGATATTTATCAAATTGAAACTGATGAAGAGGGAGAACCTATTAAGGATAAAGATGGCAATATCAAGAGAGTTAAGCTTACAGACAGGGATGGCAAGCCTCTTCAACTTGTTGCTAATGAAGGGAACTCTTTCACAGATAAAGTTGACGGACTTCCTATCTTCAAGAAGTTTGTAAGTATTAATGAAGACGGTACGGTTAATGAAAAGATTCTTTACTACAAGTATGAAATCGCAGAAGTGCCTCTTAAGGGTTACGAAAGTGAAATCATTGAGTTTGAAAAAACTGCTGACGAACTTGGTTTTGTATTTAAGGTAAAGAATACAGAAAAACCTGAGGAACCTGAAGAGCCAGAAGAACCTGAAAAGCCAGAGGATCCTGAGGAACCTAAGAATCCACCTGAAGATCCAAAGAACCCACCAGAAGAACCTAAGACACCACCGAAAGAACCCGAAAAACCTGAAGAACCTAAGACTCCTTCAGATAAATCTAAAAAGGAAACTGAAGATCTTGTTAAAACTCCAAATAAGGAAAGTGAAAATACAATCACTAAGCTTAATAAGGTGACAAGGGAAGGAAATGACACAAATAACATTCCTAAGACTGGTGTGAGAGAAGACCTTATGGGACTCTTCATAAGCGGAATCCTACTTGGCGTCCTAGTCTTCTTTAGAAGAAAGTTAGAAAGATAAGAGGTTAATTATGAAAAGACAAAAAATTTTATTAAACATTTTAATAATTATTGTGGCGATTTTCTTCGCCACTAGGGTCTTTTCATATTTCAAAAATCTTACTGATGACAAAAAGTCAAAAGAAATCTATTTAGATATAGAAAAAACCTCAAAGGATGAAAGCGACGAAATTGATTTTGAGCATTTAAAGGCTCTTAACAAGGACATAGTCGCTTGGATAAAGTCTGGAGAGGGAAGTATTGACTATCCACTAGTTCAGTGTGAAGATAACGAAAAATATCTTCGCACTGCAGCTAATGGAGAAAACAATATTTTTGGGGCAATCTTTTTGGACTATCGCAACAATTCATTGGATGACCCCTTTGTACTTATTTATGGTCACATGACCAAGAACAGGTCCATGTTTGGGTCCCTAAATGACTTCAAGGGCCAGCCTTCTTATAATGACTTCACAATTTATAGGGAAAGATCAAGCTTAAAGACCAAGGCAGTCCTTGCCGGCATAATCTCAGGCGAGACTATGCTTGATCCTAGGGACTTCTCTTCCTTTGACAAGAGGCAGGACTTTTATAATTTTATAAGAAGTCACGCTGTCTACGACACAGGTTATGAACTAAAGGAAGACGACAAGCTTATAAACCTTGTGACCTGCACCTATGAAAAAAGAAATTCAAGGCTAGTCCTTGTGACTGTCCTTGAAGATTAGAAGAAAGCTCCCATGGGGGGCTTTTTTCTTTGCCTTTTTGTAGTTTTTGCTTTCGGTCTTAATATTTCCTAGGTCTATGTAAGCTATCCAAAAGCTAACATATTGTAGATTTTTATTAACTAATTGCGAGCTTGTAGTTTTTAATAAAGATAGTCGGATCAATGAATTATTAAAGACTATGAAAGTAGAAGTCGCAAAATAAAAATATGTAAATTAAAAATGGACACAAAAAATCCCAAGAGGCTTTCTCTTGGGATAATTTTTAACTTATTTTACAACTGAGAAAAGAACTTTTGCCACTTTTTCAGCAGATTTTTCTGTCTTTTCAGCTAGTTTTTCTTCTTTAACTTCTTCGGTTTCTTTCTTGTCAGCTTCTTTAACTTCTTCCTTGTCTTCTCCTAAAATTTCTTCCAATTCTTTTTTATTTTCTTCTTGGTATTTCTTTAGAAGTTCAGGGTTTTTGTCAAGTTCAGCCTTAGCTGCAAGGATTTTTTCTAATTCTTCGCCTTCATAAAGTTCTTTTAAAGTTTCAACAATTTCTTCATCTTTTTGGCCAGTTGACTTCATGGAAGCAATCATCTTGTAGTTATCTTCTTTTTCGATTTCTGCAAGCTTAGCTTCTAATTCTTTTTCAGTCATGTTAAAGATGTCAACTATTGGCATTCCGTCGTTCTTGTCGTATTTAACCTTGTAACCAAAGGCTTCAGATACGAATCTAACTGGGATATAAGTCTTGTCATTTAAAATAACCGCTGGAGAGTCAAGTGCTACTTCTTTTCCATTTACAAGAGCTTTGTTAGAGTCGATCTTAAGAACAATTTTGTCATTATCTTTTGTAACTATTACAGTCCTGTCTTTTCCATTCCAATCAACTTTTGCGCCGATTTTTTCATAGAAAGCACGAGCTGCTAGCATAGTCCTGTCATTCATAATCTTTGGAAGAGCTTCAGGGTCTTCAAAAGTGATGTCTTCGCCATTTACTCTTACTGTTACAAGACTTACTTCTGGCATAATTAACTTCATGTATTCTTCTGTAGTTAATTTTTTAACTGAAGTTGGGAAGTTAATTTTTACATTTTCATCTTTTACTGTGTTCATTTTTCCCTTAACAGAAACTTTTACGAAGTCTGCAACATTAACTTGCATTGCTAGATCTTGGATAAGTTTATTTTCTTCAAAAGTTGTCTTTTCAGAAATTTTTGATCCCTTGATCATTTCTTTTATGCCCTTAGCTGCTTCTTTAAGGTCTTCTGCCTTGTATTCCTTGTTAAGTTCTTTGAAGTCTTTTCTTTCTTCTTCATCCATTGGAAGACCAGCCTTGTCAATGATTGCTAGGGCAGATGTTGAAACCTCGTCCCAATTATTCATAACGCCATCAGCTGACTTGATGAACTGGTCAATTATAACGTCACTGCTTGCATCTAAGGTATAAGTGTTGCCTTCAACCTTGAAGTCAATTTCTTGTTTAAGGTCCTTAGTTGCAAGGTTCATTAGCTTAATTAGGTCAGTCTTAAATTCTTCTGAATTAAAGTATTGGGCAGCCTTTGGTGAAAGACCATTTTCTTCATCTGCAATTGAGATGTAGTCTTCCTTGATGTCCTTGAAGGAATCGTTGCTAAGTGCAAAGATGTCCTTTGAAAAGATAACTTCATTGCCCTTTACGTAAAGGTCCATCTTGATATTGTCTGGCACGTCCTTGTTAAGGCCAGCAATTTCTTCTTGGCTATCAGTTGTCTTTGCAATTTCCTTTTTTAGCTCTGAGAAGTCCATATTCATTACTACATGAGCCTTGTCTTTCCCCACTTGTTCACCAGTTAGGCTAACAGGGAATTTAATGTTTACAAGTTCTTCAGTTTTAGGATTTTTGACTTCAACATTGTATTCAAGTTGTCCCGAAACTTTTGAGCCCTTCCAGTTTGCAACCTTTTGGGAAGCATCTAGATAGGCTGTTGTGTTTGCACTACAAGCACCAAGTGTTATGGCTGCAATAAGTACAAGAAAAATAGTTAAAATTTTCTTTTTCATAGTATACCTCCTATTTGTCCTTTATTGTATTATAAAAGAAAAATCATTTCAACTAAAAGACTATTACAAATGGCTTACTTGTAAGGATTGCAAAGTGTCAATATAAGAATATATTATTCTTGTTTCTTACTTTTTATTGTATTTTGCCTTTTATTTTGT
>CABQNX010000009.1 GCA_902465645.1 uncultured Peptoniphilus sp. | reverse complement strand
AAGTTATCAAGAAGACGCCGATTACAAAAATATACTTATAAATTAAATCTGAAACTACTATGCCAGTTGTAAAATACCTGTAGACATCAAAGGCTCCCATAATAACTAGTAAGATAAATAAATTTCTAAGTTGATGATTTCCCATTTTTATCTCCTCTTAGAACTTAAAACTTGGAGCCATAGATCTTTTGTGAGCTGAATTTTTGTGCATCCTATCAATTTTTTCTTTGATTTCTTTTTCTGGAACTTTTTCTCCCCTGATATAGGAATCGAGAACATCATAAGTGAAGCCCATTTCATCTTCATCAGTTTGTCCCACCCAAAGTCCTGCTGATGGCTTTTTATTTATTATAAAATCAGGAAGTCCCAATTCCTTTGCCACTTCAAAAATATCTGTCTTTAAAATATTTACTATTGGCATAAGATCTGCACCAGAGTCACCGTACTTTGTTGAGTAACCAAGATACCACTCGCTGGCATTTGATGGACCAAGCACTAGGTAACCAAGGTCTTGGGCATAATAATAAAGTGTGGTCATCCTAAGTCTTGGCTTGATGTTTGACCTTGCCATCCTATTGTCTGATGTGAAGGAAGCCTCCATAAGTTCTTCAAAAGTTTTTGTTAAATCAATTGTCTTTGTCTCAAGATCAAGTGCTTCTGCAACTTTTAGGGCATCTTCCCTGTCCTTGTCGATGCTGTCGCAAGGCATAATTAATCCAAGAGAATTGTCTGGGAAAACTCTCTTGGCAATAGCAGCAACCACTGCTGAGTCAATTCCACCTGACAGGCCAAAGATAAAGCCCTTGGCTCCAACTTCTTTTGCATAATCTTCTACCCATTTTACTAAGTCTTCTGTTAATTTTTTATAATCCATAATTTCTCCTAAATTTAATAAATAATTTTTCCATCAATAGTTGGAAGTTCAATCTCTTCCAGGTCTTCGGCCTCAAAATTTGCAGATGTAATATCCCTGATCTTATCAAGGATGGACTTGTCCTCACAAATATCAATTGTCACTTCAACCTTATCTGTGTAATTTTCCTCTATGATTTTATAATTTTCATTTGCTAACAAGTTCACGATAGCACCGTGGAAGGTGTAGTCGTAAATAATCTTTGTTCTTGTGAAATTTTTTCTAACACACCTCTTGGCCTCATCAAGGGCTTTTACGACTCCTTCTGTGTAGGCACGAACAAGACCACCTGCTCCTAACTTTGTCCCACCAAAGTAACGGGTTACAATGACAAGGACATTTCTCATTTCTTCTTTTTTTAAAACTTCAAGCATGGGAATCCCTGCTGTACCTGATGGTTCTCCATCATCAGAATACCTCTGCGTCAGTCCATCTTCGCCAATTATATAGGCGTGGCAGTTGTGGGTTGCCGACCTGTGTTCTTCCTTGATTCTGCCTAAAATTTCTAAGGCCTTTTCTTCACTTTTTACAAAATATGCGTGACCAATAAAAATTGATTTTTTTATTTCAATTTCAGCCTTCCCATCTTTTAGAATTGTCTTATACATTTACAACATAATCCTTTACTTTTTCGTATTCTCTTTCTTCAAGCTTGAGGTCTAAATAAATTCCATCATCTTCATAGATAGGTTTTGCATCGAACTTTTCTACTAGCTTGTAGAGGAGGTCTGTGTCGTCATAGGCAAATTTTAATTTCACATCAAAATATTTTTCATCAAGATTATCCTCAATTATTTTTAAGAGGGAGTCCATATTTTCATCCTTAAGAGCAGAGATATAGACCTTCTTGTCTGGCATAACTCTAAGGGGCAAGTTGATGTCATAGAGGTCAACCCTGTCCACCTTGTTAAAGACAGTGATTATATTTTTGTCCAAGACCTCAATATCCTTTAAGATTGCCATAGTTGTATTGTATTGAATCTCTAGGTCTTCACTTGATGCGTCAATTACGTGGAGGATTAGGTCCGAATACTTAATTTCTTCAAGGGTAGACTTAAAGGCCTCGACAATTTTTGTTGGAAGCTTAGAAACAAATCCAACTGTATCAGAAATTATAAACTCACGACCAGAGAGGAGCCTTGCCTTTCTTGAAGATGGGTCAAGGGTTTCGAAAAGCATATTTTTTACAGAAACTTCTCCCGATTCCTCTTCCTTTAGTCTGTTTAAAATCGTAGACTTGCCTGCGTTTGTATAACCAACTAAGGACACAATAGGGATATTAGAGTCAATCCTTCTCTCCCTTGTGGTGTCCCTAGTCTTCTTGGCTTTTTCAAGCTTCTCCTTAATCTTATCGATTTCTCTTTTTAACCTTCTCCTATCGGTCTCAATTATTTGCTCACCTGGTCCCCTAGTACCAATTCCACCACCAGTCCTTGACCAACCGTCAATACCAAGAAGCCTTGGGAGTTGGTACTCAAGTCTTGCCAGTTCAACTTGGAGCTTGGCTTCATAAGTAGTGGCACGAAGACCAAATATATCTAAGATCAAGTTTGTCCTATCGATGACCTTCTTCTTGATTCTCTTCTCCAAGTTTCTCACCTGGATACCAGAAAGCTCATCGTTAAAGACAACGGCATCAACTTCTAGGAGCTCAACCATTTCTTTAATCTCGTCGACCTTACCAGATCCAATTAAATACTTGGGGTTAAATTTATAAATATTTTGAGTTACCTCGCCCACAACTTCAGCCCCGTCTGCATAGACAAGCTCACTAAGCTCCTGCATAGAAGTTTCAAGGCTGTGGGGGTAGGCCCCAAGATTTGTTCCAACAGTAATAACTCTCTCTAATTTTTTATTTGAATTTAAATTCTCTAAATAAACATTATCCATAATCTACATTATACTATATATTAGCAAATTCATCTTTTAATTTAAAAATAAGGACAAAAAAACAAGGCCAATCCAGCCTTGTTTCATAAAAATTTTAAACCACTAAAGCTTCATCAAAACTCTTAAGAGGTTCTTCACTTGTAAAATCCTCTTCGTAACTTTTAATAGCTTCTTTAAAATCTTCTTTTAATTCCTCTAAATTTTTACCATCATAGGCAACTATTGCATAGATTCCTTGAATCTTTCCGTAATATAAATTATCCTCTTCAGAGAAATTAATATCTCCTATATAACCATCATGTTTTAAATATTTCATATTACACCCCCAACTTATCTAACATTTCTCTAATATATTTTATCTATGGCCACATTATACTACATCTCTCACAGTTTCAAAAACCGTCTAATAGTATTTAGTTTGTTAAAATGTTATAATTGTACAAAGGAGAAAGTATGGAAAACTTAAGAGAATTAAAAAATAATTTTAAAAATTTAAATAAAAATCAAAAAATAAAAATTGGACTCTTGGTCTTGCTTTTGATTTTTGTTTTACTTATTTCATTTTTTTCTGCCCTCATAGTTTCAATAATTTCAAAAACTCCTGCCACAGATTTAAACAATTTGAGCTCATCCTTTAACCAGAGCTCCTATATTTATTCTAAGGAAGGAAATTTAATTGAAAAAATTGAATCACTTGAGTACAGAAGTCTTATTGACATAAGAGATATTCCTGAAGATGTAAAAAATTCCTTTGTCGCCATTGAGGACCACAGGTTCTACAAGCACAAGGGCCTTGACCCCATTGGGATTGCATCTTCTATTGCTGCAAATATAAAATCAAGGTCTCTCTTGCGTGGTGGGTCGACAATAACTCAGCAATTGGTTCGCTCAGTTTATCTCACAAACCAAAAGACTCTTGGGAGAAAAATCCAAGAGGCCTACCTTTCACTTAGAGTTGAAGATGCCTTGAATAAGGATGAGATCCTTGAGGCCTACTTAAATAGAATTAATCTTGGGCAAGGTGCCTATGGGATTGAAGCTGCAGCCCAAACTTATTTTTCAAAGTCTGCCGTTGATTTAAACATTGCAGAAGCTGCCCTTCTTGCATCAATACCAAAGTCACCAACAAATTATTCACCCTTTAAGTCAGTCCCTCCTGAGTACTTGGAAGATGACTTCAGGGTCATTGGTACTCGTGAGATTGACGGCAAGGACCTCTACATGGTTTTAAATGACGATGCCTTCAAGAGGCAAAAAACTGTCTTAATGAGGATGCACGAGCTTGGTTATATTGACGACACTGAGTATGAAAAGGCAAAGAATTTTGACATTGTGTCTGACTTAAACCCAAAAAATTTTAAAAACCATACCATGTCTACCTACTCCACAGACTACATAAAAAAAGAAGCTTCAAGATACCTATCTGACTTCTATAAAATTAGTCTAGAGGAAGGAGAACACAAACTCTTTACAGGTGGCTACAAGGTTTATTCCACAATTGATGAAGAAATCCAAAAGGACTTGGAAGATAAGTACGAGGGCTTCCAAAAGCTCCTCTTAAATTATTCGTCAGCTGGTGGAGCAAGGATGCTGAACTTAAACTTCGATGAATGGAAAAATATTATTTTTGGCGACGAGGTCTTATACTTTGCAAGGGAAAATATCCTAGACGACAAATTAAACCTTATTATTCCAAAGTCCCTTTACAGTATCTCATCTCATGGCGACTTGAAGATAAAGAGTCTCTACTTCAAAGACACTGGTCAAAAAATTGACATCATAGATGCCTATGAACTTGACGACGATAAAATTTTAAGGACCTATGAACTTGGAGGCCTAAAAATCGAAGAAGGGGCTGGAGAATTAAAGAATAATTATTTGATTATTGACGGAGATTATTTAAAGGATTTTCCAGATTTTTATAAAATTGAAAATGAAAATTTAATTATTTCAAATAAGTACTTTGATTACAAGGAAGACCCAGTAGTCCAACCACAATCTACCATGATTGCAGTTAACAATGAAACTGGTTTTGTAGAAGGGATTATTGGTGGCCTTGATGTCAGGACAAAGAACGCAAAGATTTTAAATCGTGCAACAGATTCTTTTAGGCAGCCAGGCTCTGCTCTTACACCCTTTAGTGTTTATCTTCCGGCCCTTGAATCTGGTAAAACTCTTGGAGATGTCTACGAAGACGTGCCAATGACTGTTGATGGAAACTTTTGGCCAGCAAATTATTATGACTCCTTCAAGGGACTAATGACCCTTCGCAAGTCTATGGAAGCATCATCAAATGTAATACCTGCAAAAATATTACAAGAGCTTGGCAAGGACAAGGCAATGGATGTCTTAAAAAAATTTGGTGTAATTGATGAAGAAAATAAGGACTACTTCATCTCACATGCCGACAACAAAAATAAAAATGACGAAAATCTCGAATCCCTAGCTCTTGGCAATATGCAGGTAGGCCTTCGCTTATCTGACTTATCAAAGATGTACCAAACTATTGCCAACCAGGGAGTCTACAAAGAAGAAACTGGTATATTAAAAATTGAAGACCCAAGTGGCAACATAATTATTGACAACTCCAATAAAAATAAGAGGCTCTTTGACGAGAAATCGTCCTACCTTTTGAGAGATGTCTTTATTGGAAATGCTAAAAACGGAAATGCCAAGGGAACAAAAATAAATTCTTCAGAAACTGGTGCCTACCTGGGACAAAATAAGACTAAGTCAGATTATTTTGTAAATGCCTTTAATGAGTCCCACACAGTTTCCTTCTGGCTAGGAGCAGACACACCAAAGATTTCTCTTGCAGCCAATAGTCAAGATGCCCTAAATCTCTTTAACAGGATGGCAAAAAATATTGGTGAAGAAGAAAGGTTTGAAGAAGACCCTTCCTACATTGTAGCGAGAAAAATTTCATCAAAAAGTGGAAAGCTTGCAACTAAGCTTTCTAATTATGCTGGTGCTTCATACACAGAAAAATTTATTTCTGGAACTGAGCCAAAGGAAAATGACGACTTGTTTAAAAAGTATTTAATATGCAAGGACTCAGGCAAGCTTGCCAACCAATTCTGCCCAAGTGAGTCTGTCCTCTATACAGTTCTCTTTGAGAGAAAGGAAGGCTACGATGCCAAGGACCACTATGGCATCTATCCTGAAGACTACATGACTATTCCTAAGTCTTATTGCAATATCCACACCAGAGAATGGTATAATGAAAATATGGATGAATATGAATCTAATGATGACGAGACTTCAAAGAAAAAAGATAAGGATTCAAAAAAATCTTCAAATAAAACAAAATCGTCTAGCAAGAAGAAAAAATAAATTAATTTAGGAGGAAGTATGAAAAAATTATCTAGTTTAATAAAATTTATTGCCTTTATAAAGCTGATTAAACCAAAAAGAAAATTGAGAAGAAGGAAGAGGAGACTCAAGAGATTCCTTGCCCTCTTAAATCCAAAAAGAGCTGGCAAGGTTGCCTATCACGCTGGCAAGATAAGAATGAGAAACGAAGTAAAGAGATTATTTTATTGATAATTAAAATAAAGTTTGATTTTCAAAAGTTTTTTCAAAAAACTAAAGAACTTGTAATTTAAATTTTCAAAGAATACTTTTACAAGCAAGTAAAAAGATAGCCTGTCTTTTGTGACAAGCTATCTTTTTTTGTCTTATTTTATTTTTCCATCCATTTTTTATTTTTTTCTTTTAAAACATTTAGAAACTTGTCATTTAAAACTGAAATAGTGACATCAAGGTCATGATCTCCTAAGAAGTCTCTAATAGTATAAACAGCAACTTCTGCCGCTTCTTCAAGTGGATAACCATAAATCCCTGAAGACAAAAGTGGGAAGACAAGAGATTTAAAATTATTTTCAACTGCCAAGTCAAGTGCAGACTTGTAGGCTTTTTGTAAAACTTCTTTCTCTCCTTGTTTTCCATCAAAATAAATTGGTCCCACAGCGTGGATAATATTTTTTGCCCTTAGCTTATATCCCTTTGTCACAACAGCTTGGCCAGGCTCTATTGGGGCAAGTCTTTTACATTCTTCTTCTAATTCTTTGTCATCTGCACGAGAAAAGATTTGTCCGCAAACTCCTCCGCCAGGTCTAAGCTCTTTATTTGCAGCATTAACTATTGCATCAACGTCGTAGTCTAAAATATCTTTCTTTTCAATTTGAAAAGTCATAGCAGCCCCCTTTCTTTATCTTACCTAAACTATATACCACATTAAAGGATTTTTAAAGTAGTTAAAAAAACTTTTTCATCTTTCTAAAATTTTTCATTCAAAACATTCCAATAAAAAAAGGCCAGCAGAGCCAGCCTAAAAAATTTAATTATTTACATTTTTTAAATATTTATTTATTGTTAGTCTCCTCATTACAAAAACAATTACTGCCAAGAAGACTATGCCTATTGGTAGAGTGAGGTTTGGCTTGTCAAGTATACCTGATACTAGAAAGGCCAAGAAGGATGCAACACCAACGCTAATCGCATAAGGCAACTGACTTGACACGTGGGCTATATGGTCGCAACCTGCTCCTGCTGATGACAAAATTGTTGTATCAGAAATTGGTGAGCAGTGGTCTCCAAACACTGAGCCTGAAAAAATTGCTGCAAGAATAATTGACAAGAAGTGCATGTGGTCTGTGTGCATTAAGATAGGCACCATAATTGGAATTAAAATACCAAAAGTTCCCCAAGCCGTTCCTGTTGAGAAGGACAAGAAGGCACCTACTACAAATATAATTGCAGGTAGCATCCACATTGGCATTGTTGAATTAGAGATAAGTGATGCAATATAAGATCCTGTATTTAGGTATTCATCACTTGTGATTCCACCAATTGTCCATGCAAGAGATAGGATAACAATAGCAGAAACCATTGTCTTCATACCTTCCACTATTCCCTTCATAAAGTCGTCAAACTTTAAAAGTTTTCTTGGAATATAAAGTATAAAGGATACAACAATTGCAAAGAAGGCTCCAATTACAAGGGACAAGTTTACATTTGCATCTCCAAAGGCTGCTCCAGCTCCCACTCCTTCAGAGAAGAAACCTCCAGTCTTTAGCATCATCATTATTGTTACAAAAATTAAGACTACAATTGGAAGTACAAGATCAAAAACTCTTCCATTTTTTGAATATTCATAACCAACATCTTCTTTTTCAACTATCTTTGATGTGTCATTTAGTTCATACTTTTCCATTACTCCCATTTCAATGTCAGTTGTTGAAAAATATAAGATCATAAGAAGGGTCATAAGGGGATAAACATTCATAGGTATTGTTGATAGGAAGACTCTCATTGGGTTTGCAACGCCTGTATCTCCTATAACGGCAACAACTGAAGCCGCCCAAGATGAAACTGGTGCCAGAATACAAACTGGCGCTGCACAAGAGTCTATAATATGAGCAAGTTTTGCCCTCGACACCTTGTTCTCATCAGTTATTGGCTTCATAACGGCCCCAACTGTAAGGCAGTTAAAGTAGTCGTCAATAAAAATTATAATTCCCAAGAAGGCTGTGGCAAGTTTTGCCATCTTCTTGCTCTTGATCTTTTTACTTGCCCACTTTCCATAGGCAAAAGATCCCCCTGCCATGTTCATTACCATGACCAAGGACCCAAGCATAGCTAAGAAAACCAGCATAAGGGCATTGTCCCCAAGCTTGGTCCCCATAAGTGTAAAAACTGTTTCTAAGGCGGCAATAATATTTCCACCTGTAAAGATAAGTCCTCCAGCTATAATTCCAATTAACAGGGAAGTGATTACTTCCTTAGTTATAAGTGCCAGGGCAATGGCAACAATTGGAGGAACTATCGATAAAAATCCAAATTCCATTTTTTCTCCTTTTCTATTTACTCTCTTCCTCTCTCTTATTTTCCCTATAAGTATCCATTACATCAGAAAAAATATCAGAGCTTGACTTAGGTGTGTAGGTGATAGCATTGGCACCCGCTTCGATTGTCTCAATAATGTGCTCATCAGTGTGACCGCCTGTAGCTATTATTGGAAACTCATCTCCAAGTAGCTTTCTTGTATATCTTACTAGTTCTGCAGTATTTTTTCCACCTGCAATATTTAAAACTCTGGCACCAGCTGCAACCTTGCCTTCTATATCGTCATATTTTGAAACAACAGTAGCTATAACTGCAATGTCAAGAGCCTTTGATATTATCCTAATATTTTCATTAGTCATAGGTGCATTTACGACAACTCCAGTTGCTCCCATTAGCTCAGCTTGAAGACCAATGTTAACTGTCCTAAGACCTGAAGTTGTACCTCCACCAATTCCTACAAAGACTGGCATAGATGCAACTTCCATTATAGCAGATACAATTTTAAGTTGAGGTGTGAAGGGATAGACAGACATCACTGCCTGGGCGTTATTATTTACAATAATAGGTATATCATTAGTAAATATGAGAGACTTTATCCTCTTTCCCATAAAGTTTATCCCACTTGCCCTGTAAATTACTTCAGGTACAGAAACTTGCCTTCTCCTAAGTTCTGTTTCAATTGATGGAACAAACTTCTTTTTCTTGTCTGACTTGTTAAAGTTTTCCATTTTTACCTCCAAGTATTAAATATTCGTTAATATTCATTTAATAAAATTTTCCTCCACTTGTCAATAATATTAAGAAGAATAAATATTAAAAACTGTGTTATACTTTCCTTAAGGAATGATGAAAGAGGTGGAAAAATGCCTGTCAATTTAAAAAGATTTGGATTTGAATTTGAAAATTGTAATAAGAAGGTCCCCTATACAATCGAACACGAGAAGAAGCCCCTGGACCTCACAAGGGAAATGACAAAAAATTTGGAATACCTTCTTTGGTATGTTCCCAATATAAATTCAGCCCAGTCACAAGAAAATGAGCTCACATCTTCTCTTAATTTTGAAAATTTTGTCTTTGGAATAATAAAAAATTATATGAATTTAGAGAACAAGGACGTGGCCTTCCTAGAATATATAGATCAGGACATAGTAAAGTTTTACGACAAAAAAATTTGTCCCCACTCTCAAAAAATTATTTTGACAAAGTCAGAAGGCGAATCAAAAACAGACTGTCTATTAAGACACATAAGAAACTCCTTGGCCCATGGCAACTTCAACATTGTTGAGGACTTGTTAGTTGGCTTCGACTACAAGTACGGGCCTGGCGGAGAAGAGATCTGTACGGGAATCTTTAAAATCTTTCCCAAAAATCTTTTGAGGGGACTATCAAGCCTAGACGAAGAAGTAACAGCAGAAGGCTTGGCACAAATTGCCCTCCAAAGGACTGGATACCAGCTAGAACGCTTTAAAAATGAAGGCAAGGACACATCCTTTGACTTTTATGTAAAGAAGGGTTCTAAGAGGTATGCACTGGAAATTAAAAAGTACAGGAACACCGAAGTCTTGTCAGAAAAAGAAGTGCAAAAACTCTTGTACAAGTTCTCAGGCTTATATGACAAGATAATTCCCGTTCTCTTTATCAACACATCCTTCTTGAAGAAAGAAACTAAGGAGAAGTTAAAGAAGGAAAGAGTAATAATCTTGGATATCAAAAATATTTTAAAGATGTTAGATGGAAGAGACATCTTGGGCGAGATTGAATCCTATTAAATTTTTTTTATTTTAACTTAGCTTTGACTTGCAAGTTCATAGATTTTTTTAAACTTTAAATTTTCTTTCGACCTACAAATTAATAAATTGTTGCAAGAAAAAAGGATGCCAACTTCAACTAGGCATCCTTATTTTACTGTCACATAAATAGTCACAAGTATTCCAATCAAATTTGCAATATAAAACTTTCTATCGCGAGTCTTGTGGTGAAAAAATTCCATGCCAGCAAGTCCACCAAGACCTCCTACTAGTGAAAAAGTAAGGAGGGTCTTCTCACTTATCCTCCACCTCTTATGCCTGGCCTTAAACTTGTCCAGTCCATAAAGAATAAAATTCATTAAGTTTAAAATTATAACTATATAAATATTTTCCAATTAAATCATCCTCAACTTATAAACTACAAATTATAATATCACAAATTGAGAATTAAATTTAAAATTTATTAAAATAGTCTTCACTCCATCATTTCAAATTTAGCAGCACCTCCTTCAAATTTTTCATTTTTTAGTCTTTCAATTAAGTTGTCAAAGTCTTCTTGACTCTTCTTATAATCATCTACTTCTTTCCCATACTTGATTTTCAAAGCTTCATTGGCAAAGTCTTTGTCAATGAAACGAAAGTATAAGTCTTCTCCTGAATACCTAACTTCTTCTGCATCAGTTAAGATAAGTAGGATCACTCCATTTATAAATCCTGTCTTGAAGGACTCATCTTTGCTTATATCCGGCTCTCCACTTAATTTAATTTCTAAATTCTTATTTCTTACCTTATAATCTTCAAGCTTATAAGGCCTCCAGTCAATGCTTCCAATTAATTTCTCCAGACCCTTTTCATTTGACAAATCTGTCTTCATAGAATAGAGAGATTTGTTCCCGCATCCAGTGAGTAAAAGAATAAGACCTGCAAAGACTAATAAAATTTTAAAATATTTTTTCATAGAAAACACTCCTTTAACATTTAACTTTATTACTTTACTTAAATATACTCTTCATTTACTTAATTTACAAATAGAAATTTATAGTTTTTAAGCATAAAAAATCTGCCAAGTCTCCCTGGCAGATAAGAATTTTTATTTAGAATACTGAAACGTAAGCGTCTTTTTTATCTAGTATAAGCATGTGACCTGGTGCATGAGTAATCATAATTTCAGGTTTAGATGCCATAGCTACTGCTTGAGGTGTTACTCCACAAGCCCAGAATACTGGCACTTCTCCTTCTTTTATTTCACTTCTTTCACCAAAGTCTGGCTTGTCAACGTTTTTGATTCCAATAACAGATGGGTCGCCAATGTGGATTGGAGCTCCGTGAGTTGCTGGGAATCTTGCTGTAACAGTTGTGGCCTTAACAATATCCTTGTAAGGAATTGGCCTCATAGATACAACTGTATTACCGTGAAAGACTCCTGCTGGTTCTGTTTCTATGTTAGTAATATACATTGGAACATTGTGTTCGTCTTCAATGTGTCTTACAGGCACGTCTGCTTCTAGCATGGCTTTTTCAAAGGAGAAGGAACATCCAATAACGAAGGTAACAAAGTCATCTTGCCACACGTCTTTTAGATCCTTAACTTCTTCAACAAATTCACCATTTTTATAAATCCTATATCTTGGCACGTCTGTCCTTATGTCTGCTCCGTCAGCCATTATCTTTGTAAGAGGGCTTCCTTCGTCTAGAACTTCAAGGATTGGACAAGGTTTTGGATTTCTTTGAGCAAATAGTAGAAAGTCATAGGCATATTTCTTTGGAAGGATTGCAAGGTTAGCTTGTAGGTATCCTTCACTCATGCCAGAAGTTGGAAGGTCAACTTCTCCCTTTCTAATAAGTTCTCTTACATCTCTTGGGTGTAATTTACCTAGTTCACTTAATTTCATATTACAGACTCCTTCTTAATTGTTTCGAATTTTTTCTTGTAATCAACTGTTGCCTTTTGTGCTTCTTCGATAGTAACTTTTTGGAATAAAATCTTATCTAGGAAGGACATGTTAGCAAGCTTGTGAAGGTCTGGTGTTATTACGTTACCAATCTTTGTATAACCACCAGTAGTTTGCCTATCTGCTACAAGAATAATTGGTTGACCATTAGCAGGTACTTGGATTGAACCAAAGTTAGTTCCGTCAGAAATAATATCTGCTGTTTCCTTGTGTTCAATAGAAGTTCCCTTTAATCTAATTCCCATCCTGTCAAAGTCCTTAGTAACTTGGTAGCCACCTGACCTAAATAAGTCGTGGATTCCCTTTTCTGTGAAGTAATCGTCTTGAGGTCCAAGGACAACTCTTAGGACATTGCAGTGGTTAAACTTAGGAAGATACTTTTCAGGTATTCTTCTCATTGTCTTGTCTTTAGATTTTTTAATATTTAATGTGTCCTTAGGTTTTAAAGCTCTACCGTCAATACCACCCATCTTTGTCTTCATATGAGTTGACTTAGAACCATTAACTACAGGCACATCTATAGATCCGCCAAAGGCAATATAAGCCCTAACACCTTCATTGGCCTTTCCAAATTGTAAAGTATCGCCAGCCTTAACCTTTATAGTTTCAAACATAGGTGCAGGCTCACCATTTATTTTTGGGTTCATATCAGAACCTGTGATTGCAAGTGTAAGCTCTTCGTTAAACTTAAGAGTTGGTCCAAAATATGTCATTTCAAGGACAGCTTCATCAAGTTTATTTCCAACTAAGATATTGGCAAGTCTGTAGTTGTAATCATCCATGACACCTGATGTAGGAATACCTAATTCTTGGTAGCCATATCTACCAGCATCTTGAATTGTTGTTAGAATTCCACCGTTAATTACATCGATACTACTCATGAAGATCACCCCTCTTTACCTTTTTAATTGAAACCTTGTAGGTATCTTTTTCCACTTCTTCTTTAATTCTGTCAAATTCTTTTTGATCAATTGGGACATATCTAATGTAGTCACCAGCTTGTATGAATACAGGTGGTTCCTTAGTATCATCAAAAAGTTTAAGTGGAGTTCTTCCTATTAATTGCCAGCCTCCTGGAGATTCAAGTGGGTACATACCAGTTTGATTAGCTGCAATACCAACTGAACCAGCTTCTATCTTTAGTCTTGGGCTCTTTAGTCTTGGAGTTGCAATTCTCTCATCAAGTCCACCAAGGTAAGTAAAACCTGGGATAAAGCCCATCATATAAACTAAATAATCTGTGCCAGAGTGAATCTTTATAACTTCATCCTTGGATAATTTTGCGTGCTCAGCTACAAAGTCAATATCTGGACCATATTCACCACCATAAATTGTTGGGATCTCAATAAGTCTAACTTCGTCACTTTGCTCACCTGAGTCAGTCTTGCTAAGTCCCTTTAGTGTATCAACCATTTCGCCATAGGAAATCTTTACTGGGTCATAATTAATCAATATAGACCTGTAAGTTGGTAAAATGTCTAAGATACCGTCAATATTTTTCTTTTTTAAACTTTCTACAACTGCGGCAATTCTGGCGTTTATTTCTTTTTCAATAGTGTCGCCAAATTCCATTACTATGGCAGAGTCGCCAGCAGTTAGAAATTTTATTTTATCATACATTTTTTACTCCTATACTTATGTCAAAATATCCTTATCTTAACCAAATAATTTTCCAACGTTTGCTATTATAGTTTGAATACCCATAAAAGCAGTTACAGCTACTACAATCCAACCTAAGATGAAAAGCACATTAGAGTGAACATAGTCACCAACAATTTTCTTTTTCTTAGATGCAAGTAGGATTACTGCAAGTGTAACTGGAAGAATTAATCCGTTAAGTGTACCAACTACTACAAGTAGAGTTTGTGGTTGTCCAATAAAGATAAACATAATTGTAGAGATTACGATGAAGGCAATTGTAACCATGTTTTCGTGATCAGCTACGAATTTAAATAAAGTTTTTAGGAAAGATACTGATGTATATGCTGCACCTACTACAGATGTAAAGGCTGCTGCTGCAAATACAAAACCAAATATCTTATAACCAACAACACCTGAAGCTGCTAAGAAAGAAGAAGCTGCAATGTTGTCAGGATCAATTTGTGCATTAGCCATCTTAGTAACACCAAGAATTGCAAGGAATAATAAAACCCTTACTACAAAAGCTACACCAATACCTAGTGATGCAGATTTATTTACTTGGTCAAGATTTTCTTCTCCAGTGATACCAGCATCAATAAGTCTGTGTCCACCTGAGAATATAATGTAACCACCAACAGTACCACCAATAAGTGTAAGTGTTGGAGATAGGATGCTGTTAAATCCACCAACTGGGTTTACAGATGCTTTTACAGCTTCACCAACAGGTGGTTGTGTCTTAATTGCTACAAAGGCAATTAGGATGATCATAAGGGCACCTAATACTTGAGTAACCCTGTCCATAATTGAAGATGCCGATTTTGATGAGAATAAAATAATACCAATTACGCCACCAATAGCTGCACCAATTTTTACATCTATTCCAAAGATAACATTAAGTCCAAGTCCAGCTCCACCAACGTTACCTATGTTGAATGCCAAGCCACCTAGTGCAACTAGAAAAGCTATAAAATATCCAAGTCCAGGTAATACATTGTTGGCAATGTCTTGTCCTCTCATCTTAGAAACTGCTATTACTCTCCACACGTTAAGTTGTGCAATATAAGAAAATATAATCGAAATTAAAATTACTGCTGCAAAGTCTGCTCCAATATTTGTAGTAAAAGTTGCAGTTTGCGTCATAAATCCTGGTCCTACGGCAGAAGTTGCCATTAGGAAGGCTGCCCCTAAAAGAACAGACCAGTTACCTTTGTTTTTACTCATTTCATCCTCCTTATTATAAGAAACTAATTAAAGGTTTTATTTCTATACCTTCAGCCTCAAGTCCTTCACGAATATTTTTTACGAATTCAAGAGCTTCTGGATTGTCGCCATGAACACAAATTGAATCTGCTACTATATCGATTTCCTTACCATTTGCAGTTACAACCTTATTTTCTTTGATCATCTTTACAACTCTTGGTATTGCTTCCTTTGGATCCTTAACAAAAGCTCCTGGTAGAGATCTGTTAACTAAAGTTCCGTCTTCGTTGTATCCCCTATCAGCGAAAACTTCTTGTGCAACCTTAAGTCCTCTTCTCTTACCTTCTTTAGCTATGTATGAGCCACTAAGAACCATTAGAATTAAGTCTTTGTCGAATTCTTCAACTGCATCTAAAACTGCATTTGCAAGAGCTTCATCGTTACAAGCTGTGTTGTAGAATGCTCCATGAAGCTTCATGTGTTGAAGTTTTTTGCCGTGAGCTTTTGCGAAAGCTGAAAGAGCTCCAACTTGATAAAGCATATAAGCTCTAGCTTCTTCAGGTTTTACAGCCATTTTTCTTCTACCAAATCCCATTAAGTCTGGATAACCTGGGTGAGCGCCGATTTCTACACCATTATCAGCTGCTGCCTTACAAGTAGCATCCATGATAAGTGGATCGCCTGCGTGATAACCACAAGCACAGTTAATGCTAGTAACGTATTTTACTATCTCTTCGTCCATTCCCATTTTGTAGGCACCGAAGGATTCTCCAATGTCACTGTTTAAATCTACAAAGTATTGCATCTATTTCCTCCTTTTGTCAAATAAATCATTGCAATAACGTATTTAAATTATAATCTAAATTTCATTAATATGCAAACATTGTCTTTTGAAAAAACTTAATATATTTAAAAATATTTATAAATAAAAAAGAGGCCGAAGCCCCTTGTTATATGAGTTTATCAAGTTTTTCAATTATGTGTTTTTTGTATTCTATAAATTTTTTATCCTCGAAAAAGTTTTCATGAAAATCTTCTCTTATTTGTATTTCTTCGATTATTGTTCCTGGATTTTTGCCCATAATATAAATTCTATCGGAGAGTTTTACTGCTTCTTCTATGTCGTGAGTTATAAAAATCGTGGAAATTCCAATTTCATTAATAATATTTTTATACCACTTGTGAATAGAAGCCTTAGTTATTGCATCAAGGGCAGAAAAGGGTTCATCAAGAAGGGCTACTTCATTGGAAAAGACATATGTCCTTAGAAGGGCTGCACGTTGTGCCATTCCACCAGAAAGTTGTGAAGGAAATTTTTCTTGCCAGCCTTCTAGGCCAAAGTCTTCAAAAAATCCATAAACTTCTTCTCTAGCTTCTTTCTTCTTTTTGCCACGAAGAACTAAAGGAAGTGAAACATTGTCTATAATCGTCATATAGGGTAGGAGCATGTCTTTTTGAAGCATGTAAGAAATATTGCCTGCCTTCCCTGTGACATCTTCTCCCTTTAGATAGACCTTACCCCTATCTGGTGCCAAGAGTCCTGCAATAATATTGAAGAGTGTTGTCTTGCCACTGCCTGATACTCCCACAAGGGAAACTAATTCTCCCTTATTTAATTTAATGTTGATGTCCTTTAAGACCAAGTTGTCGTTAAAGGACTTGTCAACATTTTCTACTCTTAAAATTTCTAATTTTTCACTCATTTTAATTTTTCTGGATTTACAAAATCGTCAGTGAATCCAAAATCCTTTGGAATTTCCTTGTCGATTAGTTTGTTGTCCCATAGCCATTGGTAGAAATTGTTCCATCTATCTGGATCAATTTGTCCAAAGTAAGCTGCATCGTCTTGGTACTTGTCTGCAAGATATTCCATTCCCTTTTCTACAAAGTCCTTGTCAAGTTCTGGATTTATCTTAACTAAAATTTCTGCTGCTTCCTTAGGATTTTCTGCCGCATATTCATAACCCTTAACAAAGGCACGCATAAATCTCTTTGCTACATCTTCCTTGTTTTTTAAGAAATCATTATTAGCAATTAAAATTGGTGTGTAATAATCAAAAATTGGATTTATATCTTTAAAAGAAAAATAATTAATTGGAACATTTTCCATTTCAGCTCTTATTCCATCTACTGGGTAGAAAATCCAAACTGTGTCAATATCCTTTCCTTGAATTGCTGCAATATTATTTGTAACATCGCCAGGAACTAAGTTTACCTTGGAGAAATCTCCACCATCATCTTCTACAACTTGTTTTAAAATTGCCTGTTCAATAGGAAGTCCCCAAGTTGAGTGATTGTGATTTTCCATATCTTTAGGTTTCTCAATATTTTTGTCTTTTGCAGAGAAAATACCTGAAGTGTTGTGATTTATTATTGCAGCAACAGCTGTAACTGGAAGTGGTTCTTCACTTGCAAAAGCTGGTGCAATTGTGTCTTGAAAAGATACTCCAAAATCAGCCTTACCTGATGCAACAAGAGCTTCAGCTCCATTTGCTGGTGGTTGGTTCACTTCTACTTCTATGCCTTCTTCTTCAAAGAAGCCCTTGTCCATAGCAACATAAAGACCTGCGTGGTTTACATTTGGATCCCAATCAAGTAAGAAGCTAACTTTTTCTGTTGGGACGTCTTTCTTTTCTTCAACTTTTTTATTTTCAGCCTTGCCACAAGCTGTTAGCATAAGACCTGCTAAAAATAAAACTAATAATTTTTTTAAATTTTTCATTTTTCCTCCATCCACGGCATTGCCTTTTTCTGAATAAAGCTAACTAGCTTCATTAAGATTAGGGAAATTGCCGAAATTAAAAATATAACTGCAAACATTTTGTCAAAGGAATAGTTTTTTTGGACTCTTATCATATAGACCCCTAGTCCCTTATAACCTCCAAGCCACTCAGCTATTACTGCTCCTACAACAGAATAAGAAACTGCTATTTTAAAGGCAGAGAAAAAGTTCCCCAGACTTTCTGGCAGTTTGATGTATTTATAAATTTCAAACTTATTTGCTCCCATTGCCTTTAATAATTTTATTTTGTCTTTATCCACTTGCTTAAATGCCTCGAGAAGAGAAACAGCAACTGGAAAAAATGTGACAATTACAATAAGTGTAATCTTTGGTGCTATACCATATCCCATCCAAAGGACAAGTAGGGGTGCTATGGCAACTGTTGGAACAGTTTGTGTCAGAACTAAAATTGGATAAAGAGCAGAATAAATAGTATCTGACAAATCCATTAAAAGTGCTGCAATAAAGCCAAGGCTAACGCCAATAAATAAACCTAAAAAGGCTTCTGTTAGTGTAGTACCTAAGTGGGATAAAATTGTTGGAAAATCTGTAACAAAAGCTTTAATTACATCAAGGGGCTTTGGCAATAAATAAGGTCCCACAATCTCTCTAGTAGTTACAAAATGCCAAATAACTAAAATGACTATTATCAAAGAAGCTGCTGAGATATTATCCTTGATACTTGCCGGTTTTTTCTTCAATTGTCAATATTCCTTTCTCAGAATAAAAAGTCTTGGAATAACAAGCCACTTGTTCTGAAATTTCTCCTGCTAACTTTACACAATTTTTTAAGATTTCAAAGGCCTTGTCAAAGTCGTCTAACTCTATAACTGTTTCAAAGGGAGTGACTACATAATCAACTTCTTCACTTTGAATATATTCTATTACCTTATCAACTACTTGGACCACAGATTCTGTAGTTCCTTCAGCCGTAGTTGGTAGGATTTGTATTGCTACTGATATTTTCATATTAACCTCCTTATAAAAAATTCCAATAAAAAAGCCTCTACAAATAGAGGCAGCCTTCCCTAGACAGCATTACCTGTCCCGGTTCAAAGGGTTTAAGGATAAACCTAATCTCAGCATGCGCTCCCCTGATAAGTTAATTATAAGCATAAGTTTTCCTTATTACAAGAAGTATAGACAAATAAAAAACTAGGTCACTTGGACCTAGCTTTTACTCAATAACTATTAATTTTTCTTCAATTGGTTTTTTATCCTTTGGGTCTGGTTCTTCTTCGATTTTTCCAAAGGGCATTTGTGCCACAAGCTCCCAGTGGTCTGGAAGGTCATAATCTTCCTTAACCCACTCATCAATTACTGGATTGTAGTGTTGGTTGCTTGCTCCAATTCCTTCGTCCCTTAAGGCTTGCCAAAGATTAAGTTGAAGCATGGCAGCTGAATGGTGACCCCAAGTTTCAAAATAATCTTTATATGAAGGAATATTTATCTCTTGATCCCAAATTTCATTCATGTCTATAAAAATTAGGGCTGTTCCCTTGGCATGGTAAAAGCCATGGAACTTTTCTTCATTTATAGAATTGTCAAAAGTTTCATTGACTCTTGTCCAAAAGTCCTTAGACTTGTCATCAAATAGCAAAACAATCCTAGTTGTCTCTGCGTTCATGTGGGATGGAGTTATGTTCATGACATCTTCCACAAGATATTTTATTTCTTCATTTGTAAGGTCCACATCTTCTGACAAGTTGTAGTAGGACCTTCTCTTTTTAATTATTTCTATATAATCTTTCATAGTTCACCTCACAAGATCTTTTCATTTCATCTTAGTAAGATATTACCCCAAAAATTTTTATTCTAACCTACCACCCTTGGTGTAGAGGTTGTAGTAGTAGGAATTTTCTTCCATTAATTCCTTGTGGGTACCTCTTTCGATTATTCCATCTTTAGTCATTACGAGAATTAGGTCTGCGTTTTGAACTGTAGTAAGTCTATGAGCAATAGTAAGAGTTGTCCTTCCCTTTGATAATTTTTCAATGGAATCTTGAACAACAACTTCAGACTTGTTGTCTAGGGCAGAAGTTGCTTCGTCTAGGATTAAAATTGGTGGATTCTTTAAGAAGACTCTGGCAATAGAAATTCTTTGCTTTTGTCCTCCAGAAAGTTTTACTCCACGCTCACCCACATAGGTGTCAAAACCATCTGGTAGATTTTTAATAAAGTCGTAGGCTCCTGCAAGTTTGGCAGCTTTTATGACTTCATGATCACTTGCACCTTCCTTGCCATAGGCAATGTTGTCTCTAACTGAACCAGAGAATAAATATACATCTTGTTGGACTATTCCAATGTTTTCTCTAAGAGATTTAAGCTGAACATCTCTTACATCAAGTCCGTCCACCTTAACTGATCCCTTGTCAACGTCGTAAAATCTTGGAATTAAGTTACAAATTGTGGTCTTTCCAGCACCACTTGGTCCAACGATGGCAAGCTTTTGTCCAGGAGAAATGTTAACTGAAAAATCTTCCAAGACTTTTTCTTCGCCCTGACCATAAGAGAAGTCTACATGGTCAAAGGTAATTTCTCCTCTAAGACTTTTTATCTCTATGGCAGCTTCCTTGTCCTTGATGTCAGCTTCTATTGCCATAATTTCTGAAAATCTTTCAATACCTGTCATTCCCTTTTGGAATTGCTCTGTGAATTCAATAATTCTTCTAACAGTTGCAAGAAGGGATTGAACGTACATTACATAGACGATTAAGTCTTCTGGTCCAATTTCACCTTTCATTAGGAAGTAGCCACCAGAAATTATTAAGATAAGATACATCAAACCGTCAAAAATCCTATTGACTGTGTTAAAGCCAGCCATGGACTTATAATAAGTCTTCTTTATCCCTAGGAACTTGTTGTTCTCATAAGTGAACTTTTCCTTTTCAAGGTCTTCTTTTGCAAAGGACTTTACAACTCTTATTCCAAGAAGGGAATCTTCAATGGCAGAGTTTAGATTACCAACGTGAACTCTTTGGTCCTTTTGGGCCTTACGCATCTTGTTCCTAAAGTGACCTGAAAAATAAATCATAAGTGGAATCATGATATAAATTAATAGAGTCATCTTTACATTGAAATTTAAAAGAATAATTAGGGAAATAATTATCTTTATGGCCCCAATAAAATATTCCTCTGGGCAGTGGTGGGCAAACTCAGTTATGTCAAAGAGGTCGTTGGTGATCCTTGACATAATAACCCCAACTTTGGTTTCATTGTAGAAAGTATCCGAAAGAGTTTGAAGGTGGGCATAGAGGTCCCTCCTCATGTCTGTTTCTATCTTTGCCCCCATGATGTGGCCAATGGATGTCATAAAGTATTGGGCCACAACTTCTATTGCCTTAATCCCTACATATATAAGGGCCAACTTCATAACAAAGTCAAAGCTCATTGAAGCTAAATCATTAACTCCCTTGTTTGTTAAGGCCCTAAGAATAAGTGGCAGTATCATTTCACTAGCAGTTGTTAGGCCTGCGCAAAACAAATCAAGAAAAAGTGTGAACCTATACTTGTAAAAGTATGGAGCAACTTTTTTTATTAAATTTTTATTTTTCATTTTTCCTCCTTTATATAAAATTCATTATTTTAATAATGTATCTTATATATAATAACACAAAAATAAAATCCTTTAAAAGTCTAGAAAATAACCTTACTTGACATAAAAATTCAAACAAATTATAATTTGATAAGACTTATAAAGGAGATTTTAAATTGGAAAATAAAAGTAACGAGACCAGCGCAGGCTCACGAATTGCAAAGTCCACCCTAGCCATAACAGGCTTTCTTTTATTGGGAAAGGTCTTTGGATTTTTTAGAGAATCACTGACAGCCTATGTCTTTGGTGCCGGCAAAGAAATGGACGCTTTTTCTCTTGCCCAAGCAGCCACAGCAATGATAGCAAGCTTTGTCACTCAGGCAATAGCAACAACATATATACCATCTGCCCAAAAGGCAGAAAGCGACCATGGACCAAGTAGGAAAAATTATTTCACTAACAACCTCTTAATGGTTACATCTCTCGTGTCCTTTGTCCTAATTATTCTTGGAATCTTATTTCCAAATCAAATTGCACTTTTATCTGCATCACAAGCTGATCCAGAAACCTATGCAATTGTTGTTAAGTTAATACAAGTTGGAATGCCCGTAGTTTTATTTTCATCTTGGGTTGGGGTAATGGAAGGTTACCTCCAACACGGTGGCAAGTTTGCAGCAACTGGTGCCATTGCAATTCCACTTAACTTAACTTATATAGTTTACCTATTACTTTTCTCCCACCACGTTGGGATTATTGGACTTACAATTGCATCAGTCCTAGGTATCTTGGCACAATTCTTGTTCCTCTTACCTAATGCAATGAAAATTGGTTACAGGCCAAAGCTTGTGGCAGACTTTAAGGATGAGTACGTTAGGGAAGCAATTGTCCTAGCCCTTCCAGTCTTTGTTTCTGTATCAGTTAACGACATTAATACAATTGTAAACAGGAACCTTGCCTCAGGCATGGGCCAGGGTGCAGCATCAATTTTATATTATTCAAACAAGATGAACACCATGATAATTGGTATTTTTATCACAGCCATCACTGCCATAGTCTTCCCTATCCTAACAAGGACCTTAGGATCAGGCGACATGAAGCTTGGTAAAAAAGTTATGAATGCATCAGTTAAGACTGTTTTATTTATAACTGTGCCTGCAACTGTGGGCCTAATTATCTTGGCAAGACCTATAATAGAAATTGCCTTTGTTCGTGGTTACTTTACTGCGGCAAATGGAATTGCAGCAACATCCACTCTAAGATGTTACTCCCTTTCTCTTATTTCAATTTCTGTTATCAACGTCTTAAATAGGATTTATTATTCTATTGGAGACACAAAGACGCCTTTCTATGTTGGGGTAACTAACGTAGCTATTAATGTTGGCTTAAACCTCTTGGTGGCAAGACACTTTGGTACAAATGGACTGGCAGCTTCAGTTTCCATTGCAACAACAATTGCAGTTTTCATTTCCTTCATACTTTTGAAGAGAAAAATAGGAAATCTTGGAACAAGGTCCTACATCAAGGCACTTGTTAAAACAATAATGGCATCACTTGTCATGGGAGTGATAACTTTATCCTACTTCCCTTATGAGAAACTCATTATGGCCCTAACATCAGGTGGAGTCCAAACTCTATTGAGATTAGTCTTCCTTATGATTGTTGTCTTTATTGCAGCATCAGTTTATGTCTTCTGCCTATACAAGTTGGGAGTTCGTGAAGTGAGAGACGTTGTTGGAATAGTGAGAGAGAAAATTGAAAATAGACAAAAGAAAGCAATAGAAAATTAAATCAAAATCAAGACTCGAGTAATCGGGTCTTTTTTAGTAGCAAAAATAGTGCAAGATAGGAATTACTTCCTTTCTTACACTATTTATGGTACTAAAAAGCACCAGCTTTCGCCAGTGCTTGTGATTTTAAAATTTTTAATTGTAAAAATTATTTAATAAAATTATTTTGCTTGGTTGATTGCATCATTTGCTGCTTCTACGAATTGGTTGTAGGATTGTGTTGCGCCAGTTACTGCTTCAACTTCTTCTACTGAACCCTTTTCTGTAAGTTCTTGTCCGTAGCCTTGTGAAGCTTCAAGTGTCATTTGTGCAGTCTTGTGTCCTTCTTCGCCAGCTTCTTTACCGTAATCTTCTCCCTTTTCACTTCCGTCTTTTTGAAGGTTTTTAACTTCAGTGTTAGAGATCTTTCCGTCAGCTACTGTGATAGTAACTTCCATGTGTCCACCGTAATCGTCTTCTGATGATTTACCTGTGTAAGTTCCATCTTTTAGTGCCATAGCTTCTTCAGTGCTTGCTGCATTATTTGTTGTTTCTACCTTAGTGTTGTTTTCTTTAGCTGTGTTAGCTCCGTTTTCTTTTGCATCGTTTTTTGCTCCACATCCAACTAGTGTTAGTGAAAGTAAGGCTACTGATGCTAGTGTAATTTTCTTATTCATTTTTCCTCCTGATTTTTTCTTTCATTAACCATAACAAAATTTGCTTAAGATTTCAAAGTTTTAGTCTATAAATTCTTTTGGATCAAGTTCCACAAAATTTATGCTGCCTCTTGATACAATTTTCATCTCGCCTGTGAGTTGATAAATCCAATTAGATATAAAGGGCTCGTGAGATACTAAAATATAGTTTTCATCTTGGTCTAAAGTTTTTAAAATATCCCTTATCCTTGCTCCTGCTAGATAGTCCTTGACTTCATAAGTTGAGTCCAGGTGCTTGGATAAAATCTCTGCAGTTTCCTTTGCCCTTTCAAGAGGTGAAGAATAAATCTTGTAGAACCTCTTGTCTTCTAAACTATTTGCAAAGGCCTTAAAAGAATTTTCCAGTTTAACCCTTCCAATAGTAGTCAACTTTCTCTTGAAGTCATCTTCAGCATAAATTTCTGCTTCCCCATGTCTTATAAAGTATATTTTCATTTTCTGTCAATGTTATAGAAGGCGTCAAATCCTGGATAAATTGCCAAGTCGCCTAGTTCGTCTTCAATTCTTAGAAGTTCATTGTATTTTGCAATTCTTTCAGATCTTGCTGGTGCTCCAGTCTTTATAAAGCCAGCGTTTGTTGCCACTGCAAGGTCTGCTATTGTTGAATCTTCACTTTCTCCTGACCTGTGAGAGATTACTGCTGTGTAATTGTGTCTCTTTGCAAGTTCTATGGAGTCAAGTGTTTCTGTTATTGTTCCAATTTGGTTAAATTTAATTAGGATTGAGTTTGCAGATTCTTTTTCGATTCCTTCTTGAAGTCTCTTTGTGTTTGTAACGAAGAAGTCGTCTCCAACTAATTGAACCTTATCGCCTAATAGGTCTGTCAAGTGCTTCCAACCATCCCAGTCGTCTTCATCAAGTCCATCTTCTATAGAATAAATTGGGTATTCCTTTACTAATTCTTCATAGAATTTTGAAAGTTCTTCTGATGTGAACTCACGACCTTCTCCTTCAAGAATGTATTTTTTCTTGTCCTTGTCATAGAATTCTGAAGCTGCAGCGTCAATTGCAAGTACAATGTCCTTGCCTGCTTCATAACCTGCTGCCTTTACAGCTTCAAGGATGCAGTCAAAGGCTTTTTTATTGGATTCAAGATTTGGTGCAAAGCCACCTTCGTCACCAACACCAGTTGAAAGTCCCTTGTCCTTTAAAACTTTTTTAAGTGCGTGGTAAACTTCTGCTCCCATTCTTAGTGCTTCCTTAAAAGTTTTTGCTCCTATTGGCATAATCATAAACTCTTGGATGTCCACGTTGTTGTCAGCATGTTCACCACCGTTGATTATATTCATCATTGGGATTGGCATAGTTTTTGCATTTACTCCACCAAGGTATTGGTAAAGTGGAAGTCCAGCTTCATTTGCTGCTGCCCTTGCTACTGCAAGAGAAACTCCAAGGATTGCATTTGCCCCAAGATTGCCCTTGTTTTCGCTTCCATCAAGTTCAATAAGCATCTTATCAATGCCAAGTTGGTCAAAGCAATCAAAACAAATTAATTCTTCGGCAATTTTTTCATTTACATTTGCAACTGCCTTTTCAACTCCCTTTCCATTGTATCTATCTTCTCCATCACGAAGTTCTACTGCTTCGTGGATACCAGTTGATGCACCACTTGGCACAATTGCAGAACCAAATCCTCCATTAAGTGTTCCCACTTCTACTTCAACTGTTGGGTTTCCCCTTGAATCAAGGACTTCTCTCGCATAAACGTAATCAATTAAACTCATAATTCCTCCTAATTTAAATAAATTCTAATTTAATTCTATTAAAATAAAGACTTGCCAGTCATAAGCTCTGGCTGATCTAATCCCATAATTTTTAAAATTGTTGGCGACAAGTCGCAAAGGGCTCCGTCAGACCTAAGTTCTTCATCCCTATTAAATAAGAATAGGGGAACAAGGTTTGTGCTGTGGCTTGTGACAACATTACCTTCATTATCAATCATATATTCGCAATTTCCATGGTCTGCAGTTATAATTGCTGCTCCGTCTTTTTCCTTTAAGACCTTTAAAATTCTTCCAAGGTCTTGGTCTACAGTTTCCACTGCCTTTATGGCAGCCTTTAAGTCTCCTGTGTGACCAACCATGTCTGGATTTGCAAAGTTTAAAATTATCAGACCGTACTTGTCCTTTCCCAAACTTTCAATAATCTTATCTGTTACCTCATTGGCAGACATTTCTGGTTTTAGGTCATAGGTTGCAACCTTTGGAGACGGAACCAAGATCCTATCCTCGCCTTCAAAAGGCTTTTCACGTCCACCATTAAAGAAAAATGTAACGTGGGCATATTTTTCTGTTTCTGCAATCCTAAGTTGCTTGATTTTATTTTTTTCAAGAACTTCTCCAAGAGTATCCTTTGGAATTTCGTCCTTAAAGGCAACTAGTTTATTCTTTATTTCCTTGTCATATTCTGTCATAGCAACAAGAGTTGTGTCTATTTTTTTTCTTTCAAAACCTGCGAAGTCATCATCTACAAGGGCCCTTGTAATTTGTCTAACCCTGTCTGGTCTAAAGTTGAAGATAATTACTGAGTCACCATCTTTAATTTCAGAACCTTTGATAAATTTTGCAGGTTCTAGAAATTCATCAGTAACATCCTTATCATAGGATGACTTTATATAGGAAAGAATGTCTTCTTCAGTGAAGTCCACATCACTTACTAGGTTGTCGTAGTATTTTTTAGTTCTTTCCCACCTCTTGTCACGGTCCATGGCATAGTATCTGCCAGAAATTGTGGCAATTTTTCCATTTCCAACTTTTTCGATTTCTTCTTGAAGCTCTCTTATATCATCAAGGGCTGCGTGAGGAGAAACATCACGTCCATCAGTAATTGCATGGATGTAAGTTTTTTCTATTCCCTCTTTCTTCATTAATTCTATAAGAGCCTTTAGGTGGTCAAGGTGAGAGTGAACTCCGCCCTTAGACACAAGTCCAATTAAGTGAAGGCTTGAATTATTTTTCTTGACATTGTCAATTGCCCTTTTAAATTCTGGATTTTTGAAAAATTCTCCAGACTTAATGGACTCAGTAATCTTAGTCAAGTTTTGGTAGATAACTCTTCCTGCTCCAATATTTAAGTGGCCAACTTCAGAGTTCCCCATTTGTCCTTGAGGAAGCCCAACATATTCTTCGCTGGCATAAATTTTTGTGTGAGCTGAGGTTTTGTAAAGCTCATCAAGAATTGGAGTCTTGGCAAGTTTAACTGCATTGCCCACTTCGCTTTCATTTATCCCAAAACCATCTAAGATTATTAGCATTGTTGGTTTCATAAGTTTTCACCAGCTTTTATAATTTCAATAAAGTCACTAGCCTTTAGACTTGCTCCACCAACTAGGACACCGTCAATATTTTCCTTGGATAAAATCTCTCCTGCATTTGATGGCTTAACTGATCCTCCATAGAGGATTCTCGTTTTTTGAGAAATTTCTCCATATTTTTCGTCTATTATATTTCTAATTTCCTTGCACATGATTTCTGCATCTTCAGATGAGCAAGTTTTTCCTGTTCCAATTGCCCAAATTGGTTCGTAGGCAATAGTAAGATTTTCTAAGTCATCAACTCCATCAAGAGATTTTAAAAGTTCATCTCTTACAAAGTCAATTTCCTTGCCTTCTTCCTTGATTTCAAGGGATTCGCCTAGGCAAAGAATTACTGATAAACCATCTTCTAGGGCCTTTTTCATCTTGGCATTTATAATCTCATCACTTTCAGAAAACTTTTCACGTCTTTCAGAGTGGCCGATGATTACATCTTCAACTCCAATGTCTTTTAACATGGAAGTTGAAATTTCGCCAGTGAAGGCTCCATCATCAAATTCTGAAACATTTTGTCCTGCAACTTTTATCTCATCTTTCAAGTTTTTTCTTAGACTTTCCAGAGTTACAAAAGATGGTGCTATTAAAACATCCACCTTATTAAATTCAAATTCATTTATTACTTTTGCAAATTCAAGGGCCTCAGAAGAAGTCTTGTTCATCTTCCAATTTCCACAAATATATTTTTTTCTCATGCTTCTTCAACTGCCTCAATACCAGGAAGCTTCTTTCCTTCAAGCATTTCAAGACTTGCTCCACCACCAGTTGAAATGTGAGTTAAGTCCTCTGCAACTCCTGCCTTTTCAACAGCAGCAACAGAGTCTCCACCACCAACAATTACTGTGGCATCAAGCTTAGCTAGAATCTTTGCAAGTTCAATAGTTCCGTGAGAAAATTCTTCAATTTCAAAAACTCCACAAGGTCCATTTAAGACAACAGTATTTGCCTTAGATAGTGATCCCTCAATATCCTTTAAACTTTCTTTTCCAATGTCTAGAATCATGTCATCTTCAGCAACATCTTCAACGTCTTTTAAAGTTCCTTTTGCCTTATCAGATACTTCTGGAGCAACAATTACGTCCTTTGGAAGAATTATTTCAACTTGATTTTCTACTGCCTTTGCCATTATTTCTCTAGCAAGGTCTAGCTTGTCATCTTCCACAAGAGATTTTCCAACTTCAAGTCCTTTTGACTTTAAGAAGGTGTTGGCCATGGCACCAACAATTACTAGGAAATCAACTTTTTCCAATAGATTTTCGATTACCCCAATCTTGTCAGAAACCTTTGATCCACCAAGAATTGCCGCAAAAGGTTTTTCTGGGTTCTTAAGAGCATCTTCAAAGTATTTAATTTCTTTTTCAACTAGAAGTCCTGCACAAGATGGTAGGAATTCTGTCACACCAACATTTGATGCGTGAGCCCTGTGGGCAGTTCCAAAGGCATCATTAACAAAGATGTCTCCAAGAGATGCTAGCTTTTTTGCAAAATCAGGGTCGTTCTTTTCTTCTCCCTTTACAAATCTTAAATTTTCAAGAAGAGCAATTTCTCCTTTTTGTAATTCTTTTACTTGACTTATAACTTCCTCATCAACAACTTCCTTGGAAGGAATAAATTTTACATCCTTCTTTAAAAGTTCTGAAGCTCTTTTTGCAACTGGAGCAAGAGATAGGTCTTCCTTGTATTCTCCCTTAGGTCTACCAAGGTGACTCATAAGGACAACTTTGGCCCCATTCTCTATTAAGTATTCAATAGTTGGGATTGCCTTAATAATTCTATCGTCGCCAGTTACCACTCCATCCTTAAGTGGAACGTTAAAGTCCACCCTAACAAGAGCAGTTTTATCATTAAAATCAAAATCTCTAATAGTTTTTTTCACATTACACCTCTAATTTTAGATTTATACCATCATATTCCGTCAATTTATCATTTAAATTATACCATAAATTGTTAAGAGTTGAAGTTAGTGGTATTGGTTTATAAGTATTTATAAGTGTAAATTTTTTAAAAAATCAGCGAATAATTATTATACTTTCACTTTCTTTTTTGTGATATAATGTGTTAAATTGATGAACTAATATAAACTTCAACTTTCGTTACTTTAAATTCAAAAAAATATGTAAATTAATTCCCAAATATATAAAATTATTAGATAAAATTTTTGATTTAAATTCTATCAATTATTTGAATGGAGATGTTTTTATGAAAATGCAATTAATTAAGTTCCTCACAATAATCCAGCCTCAATATCTTTTTAACATAATTGAGATCATACTTTTGATTTTAATATTAAAAAAATTAAAAGAACTATTTAAGGAGATGTGATTTTATGGAAAAATATGAAGCGACTATGACAATCCTTACAGGTCTAATTCCCTATACAATTTTACATGTGATTAAGATTGTCTTACTAGTTAAAATATTAAAGCTTTTAAAACAATTTAAAAAAATAAAATAAGCAAAAAGGCGATAGAGTTTTTAATTTCTATCGCCTTTTTTGTATTTTCTTTATTTTCCCGAGAAATCTATTTTCCAAACTTTTTCTGCTGCTTCAAACATATTATCTATTAATTCTTTATTTTTTTCATAAACTTTTTTTAAGTTTTCATCCTCGCCTATAATGTTCATATCTTCATCAAGTTCTATTTGATAAGTGGAATCCCCATCTTTTATCCTTACACCATACTCATAATTTTTACCAAAAAATCCCGGCCATATTATAAGTCCAGACCCTTCATTATTTGAAACTCCTAGATTACCTGTGAAAGATGAGAATCCAGGTGACTTAACATTGAAAGTATAATTTGTCTTTTCATCATGAAGAACATATAAGCCTGATTCATGTTTTGGAACTTCTTTAGTATAAGGTGAGTAAACATATTTTGAATTTGCAAACCATAGCAAAGTATAAGCAAAGGCTAGAACTACTATCCCTATTATTACTTTTTTTAAATTCTTTTTCATAAATTAACCACCCTATCTCCTAAAGTCTTTATATAATCATCATGAGTTACCAAGCAAACTGTCTTTCCCATTTTTTGATATTCTTTTAAAATTGAAATAACCATATTTGCATTTTCCCTATCAAGTGATCCTGTCGGTTCATCTGCTAATATTAACTTGCACTTTTTTATTAAAAGTCTTGCTAAGGCAACTCTTTGCTGTTCTCCTCCAGAAAGTGTATAGACTTTTTGATTCTTCTTGTCAGAAAGTCCTACTTTTTCCAAAGCTTCTTCTATACTTATATCTGTTCTGCATCTTTTTTTGACAAGCTTAAGATTTTCATAAACTGTCTCTCTTTCAATTAAGGCAAAGTTTTGAAAAAGAAATCCCACAGTATATCTAAAATAATCAAGTAAATTCTTTTCTTTAGTTATGTCTTGATTATCAACGTAAACTTCCCCAGAATCAACTTTTTCAATTCCTCCAATGATATTTAAAAGCGTTGTTTTACCACTACCACTCTTGCCCGATAGGACTACAAATTCTTGATCTTTAATTTCTAGGTTAAAATCTTTAAAAATTACTTTATCCCCAAAGGATTTATTCATATTTTTTATTTCAATCATCGAAATTCTCCTTTTAGTACCAATTCTATATTATGATTTTCTATTTTTTTTATTTCTCTATGGATAATAAGCTGTTCGATAACAAAAACAAGACCTATTATTACTATTCCATAAGCAAATGGAATTAATCTGTACTTTAGGTTTATTAAGATAAAGATAATCATAGCTAAGAAAGATCCTACAATAGAAAATATAATTAATTTCTTGTATCTTTCCCAGAAATTATATCCAAGTATCTTCATAAGAGAAATTTTGTAAGCATTTATCCTAAATTCAAGCTTTGTTAGGGTAAGTAGGATAATAATTTCTAAGATTATTAATATCAAAGATATAACGACTTCCATTTTTAAAAGTCTTTTCATCTTTAATTTACCATCTAAATAATTTTCATAAACATTCGTCTTTCCATGAATTTCTGACTCGAGTTTATACTCTTTAATAAAGTCATTAAATTTATCTTCTTTTATTTTATACATGATATCCCTATCATAGGTAGTTCTAAAAGCATTGCCTACAATATTTTCTTCTACGAATTCTGGCACTCTATTATCAAAAATAACTATAGGATTTTTACTAATTTTACTATTTAGTGGTAATAAATCATCAACATTAATTATCTTAGCCTTATCTTCATAATAGATTATTTCTTTATTTTTTATAGCTTTTTCTTCAAAATAATTCTCAAGCCTTAAATCTAGTGACTCAATCTTTTGATTTATCTCTTTCGTTGATTGAGGAATAAAATAGTATAATTTTTCTTTAAATTCATTACCCTTTATTGAGCTTATCTCAGATTTTAAATAATCTAAGCTATTTCTATTAGCTAAGACCAAGTCCTTGTCTCCTATATTATCAAAATTTACAAGCACTAAAGGATTAAATTCATTGAAGTATTTATGGTAGAAAATTTCTTTTACTCTAGCACCATCTTCTATTACATTTTCACTTCCTCCCGGATAATTTTCTCTAGGTATATATCCTAAATTTGTATAGTAGTAGTCTTTGTGTGCTTTAAAGAAATTTTCTTCAGAAATAAAGTCTAAAGACTCTTTGATCATAAGGAAATTTGTAGCAAGAGCAAGAGAGACAAGACTTACACTTATGACTTTTAATAAATATAGGGCTGAAATAGTCACAAAAGAATTGTCTTTATAGACTTTTCCTAGATCAAACCTATAAAAAGAAAAATAGGTCAAAGAATTTATAAGAGCAAATAAACCAAGCATTATATAAAAGGCATTTTTGTAAAAATCTGTATAGGTATAAGCTTTTAAAACCTGTTGAAGTAGGATTCCAATGCCTACTATAAATATAAGGTCTATCACTATTTCTTTAAAGATTAAATAAAGCCTATTTTCTCCATAAATTATTTTTATAAAGGCATCTCCTTTACGAGTTTTTACATAAATTGCTGTAAATATTAGACACAGGGCAAAAATTATTGTCCAAAGTCCATAAACAGTGTAATCAAATTTTCTAGATTTTTCTGGAAATCTTGGATGATTACCTGCGTACTTATTGATTAGAGATATCTTGAAGTTTTTGATATCATATTTATTTCCAAACAGATAATAATTATTGTTGACTTCTAGGTCCGAGGAAGAAATATTTTTATAATCATCATAGGAAAGATCCACTTTTCCAAAAAATAAGCTAGTATATTCCCTTTCGTAAATACCTTTATCTTCTGATAAGTATTTTTTTATATTTGGACTAGAGCTATAAAGAATTAAGTTTTTCTCGTTTGTACTTATGACATCTTGTTTAACCACAAAAAATTCTACATTATATTTATGAGCTGCCTCTTCAACTTCCTTTTTCATATTTTCATGATCCATTCCAGGCTGATAAATAATTGTAGTATTGGGCATATCATTGGCAAAATTATCAAGGTAGATTATACCGTATTCTCCGACAAATATTATCCCTATAAATATTAAAATTAATGAAATTATTATTTTTA
>CABQNX010000008.1 GCA_902465645.1 uncultured Peptoniphilus sp. | reverse complement strand
TAAAACTTTTGGGTTTTCCATTACTGCAGCTTCAACTGTCATATTTCTTTCTAACATAATTCCTCCTAATTATTTATAGAATTTAAAAATCCTCTTACTTCCTCTTCACTTGTCCTATAATTTGTAACAAGTCTAATTATAGATTCCTTCTTGTCTTCTATTTCAAAAATATTTTCTTTTTCTAATTTTTCAATTTCCTCTGGACTAGATTTTATAAAAATCTGGTTGGACTCAGAAAATACTGGTTCTCTTCCTAGATTCTTTAGGCCCTCAACTAAAAGCCTTGACATTTCATAGGCCCTCTTGGAATTCTCGTAATAAAGACCATCTTGGAATAAGACCTTAAATGATAGACCAATTAAGAAGGACTTTGCCATCATGGCTCCCCTTTGTTTTAAGTAGTACCTAAAGTCTTTCTTTAAGTTTTCATCTAAAATCACCAGGGCTTCACCAAAGATTGCCCCATTTTTTGTTCCACCAATGGAAAAAATGTGGGAATACTTGGTATAATCTGATAAATTACTAGAATTTGCAGCCATGGCATGGGCAATCCTCGCCCCGTCAATATAAAGATATAGGTCTTTTTCTTGGCAGACTTCATAAATTTCCTTTATTTCATCTATGGAATAGACAGTTCCCACTTCAGTAGTCTGAGAAATATAGACAACTTTTATCTTTACATCAATTTCACCTAGCTGGTCATCAATAAATTTCCTAATTTCATCTGCTTTTAACTTGCCGTCATTTGTTTTAATAGTCACAACCTTGTGGCCTGTGGCTTCAATAGACCCAGTTTCGTGGTGGGTTATGTGGCCTGTTGACGCAGATAAGACTGCTTCATATGGCCTAAGACCAAAAGTCGTCGCCAAAATGTTTGTAGCAGTACCTCCAGACACAAACTCAATGTCCGCGTCCCTTCCAATTTCCCTTAAAATTAAGTCCCTAGCCTGGTTTGAAATTTCATCAGTCCCATAACCAGAAACTTTTTCATCAAAAAGCTTTTCTATTTCTTGGTAGATTTCCTTGGATCCAAAATCACTGTAGTCATTTCTAAAATTATTCATAAGCCACCTCACCATCTTCTTACCCCTTATTATATAATATATGTAAAAATTTACCAAATAGGGTACAATAGAAAACGAGGTGTTAATATGAACAGTCACGGCGCAAATGTTTTTGAGATTGCGAAAAAAGAAGGCATAAAAATTGAAGACATTAGGGATTTTTCTTCCAACATAAATCCCTTGGGACCATCTAAGAAGGCCCTTGAAAGTTTAAAAGACAATTTAAACTTACTTTCAACTTACCCTGACGTGGACTATATTGATTTAAGGGAAGCCATCTCTACATACGCATCCTGCAAGAGAGAAAATATTGTCCTTGGACTTGGGTCTACAGAAATTTTGAGGGATACAATCTATTATTTCGCCCCAAAAACTGCCATGATCCTATCACCTTGCTACTCTGAATATGAGAGGGAGTTAAGAAAAATTTCTTCCCACATATTTGAGTACAAATTAGAAGAAAAAAATGATTTTAAAATAAATTTAGACCAGCTAATAAATACAATCAATGAAAAAAATATTGACTTCTTGATTTTTGCAAACCCCAACAATCCAACGGGAACAATCTTAAAAAATTCTGAAGTCGAGAGAATTTTAAGAGAAACTAGTGCCAAGGTCTTGGTGGACGAAACTTATATTGAATTTACAGACATGGGGACCTACTCATCATCAGGCCTTACAAAATCTTATGACAACTTGGTGGTTGTTAGGGGGACATCAAAGTTTTTTGCCCTTCCTGGCATAAGACTTGGCTATGGACTGACATCAAATGAAGGACTTTTGAAGTTTTTTAAGGACAAAGAAGTCCTCTGGCAAATTAATTCTGTGGCAGAAATCTGTGGCAAGGTCATGTTCTCTGATGAGGCCTATATCAAGGAAGTCTACGACTTTATAAGAACTCGTAGAGAAAATTTTTATAAGGAACTTGCCGGTATAGAAAATTTAAGGGCCTATGAGAGTTTTGGGAATTTTATTTTAATTAAGATACTTAAGGGTATAAATTCTACAATATTAAGAGAAAAACTTCTCGCAGAAGGTTTAGTAGTAAGAGATTGCAAAAGTTTTAAAAATTTGGACGAATCTTATTTTAGAATCTGTATTTTGGAAGATCCTGCAAATGAAAAATTGTTAAAAAAACTAAAAGAAATTTATAAGGGTGATTAATATGAAAAATTTTAAAAAAATACTGACGACTTTAGTACTAGTACCTACACTTTTCCTACCTAACTTTGCTTTTGCACAAGAAGATACAAGTCCTGCAGTTACAGAAATTAAAGTCGAAGAATCTGTCAGCAACAATGCAGAAAATCAAAATACATTAGATAAAAAAATAGAAGAATCTAAAGAGATCAAATCTAAAGAAAAAACTCCTAAAATCAAGTCTCCAAGTTTCAGTCCATGGGCAAGTGTAGATCTTAATGATGTTCAATTTATGGGTTTATATCCTGCTTCAAGTTTCTTTGAAGGAAAGGATTTTAGAAAAGCCATTACTTTAGAAGATGCAAACACAGCCTACAAACTTGCAAAAGAAAAAATTGAATCTCGTGGTCTAAAAACAGGTGGAGATTTTACTTTTAAAGATTTAACTCGACTTGAAACACTTGAGTCAATTTCAAAACTTTTAAATGATGACAAGTTTGCAGTCAAAAATTTAAAAGAATCAAAAATATTTTTTGGACAAGAAGATGAAGAATATTTAAATAGCAAAATTCCTCTAGAAGAAGTCCTGGCTCTTTATAACAGGGCTACAAAAAAGACTTTACAAGATAATGATAAAGTAGCTAAGGGATTTTTCTACGAAATTGAAAATAAAAACAACAAGGTTTATATGCTTGGATCTATTCACATAGGTAAATCCTCTATGTATCCAATTGACCAAAATATTATAAATTCTCTTAAAGATTCAGACAAAATTTTTATGGAAATTGATTTAACTAATCAAGAAAAATTAAAAGAAATGCAAGAAAAAATGTATTACAAAGATGGCGGAAGCCTAAAGAATGACTTAGGAGAAGAATTATTTGCTAGAGTTGCAAATATTTTTAAGGACTTTGGAATGACTGAGGACCAAGTCAATAAGTTAAAGCCATGGGCCATATATAATTCATTGTCAGTAGACCCTAAAGGAGAAGTTGCAACTGCAACTTATGGTATTGAGTCCTATTTCTTAGCTCTTAGTCTTTTAAATAATCTTGAATTAGGAGAACTTGAGTCTGTTGATTTCCAATCAGATTTACTTTCTAACTTTGATAAAGAGTCCTATATCTCTATGATTAAGAATTTGACCGATGAAATAGAAAAAAATGGCTACAAGAATATAAATGCTGGACTTAATGAAATGTTAAGTGCTTGGGAAATTGGAAATAAGGACAAGATGATAAGTCTCTTATCAAGTGATGGGGACAAAGCTTCAGAAAAATTTAACGAGGCCCTTCTAAGTGAAAGGGACAAGAATATGGCCAAAAAAATTGACGCCATGTTAAAGGAAGATGGAGAAAATACCTACTTCATCTTAGTTGGTGCAGCCCACCTGGTTCCAGAAAATTCAGTAACGGGAATTTTGAAAAACATGGGCTATGAAATAGTTGAAAAATAAAAATTTATAAAAAATAAAGACGAGGTCACATGACTTCGTCTTTTTATGTGAATTTTTATAAACTTTAAATTTTTAATCTTTAAGCGATTCTTGAATACTTTTTATTTCTTCATAGAGTCTTCTTATCTCAGCTAGTCTTTTTCTATTATCAGCACCTGACTCTAATTCAGCAAATTCTGTTTGAACATCAAAAGCAAGCTGATAAACCTCAGGACTTTCTTTTTCAATTTCCTCTCCATAATCCATAAGAAAATCTTCAGCCCTTCCTGTACTCATAACTGCATCGCCATTTCTAAAAAACATTAAATCTTCTTCTATTTTCTTTAAAAATTTATCAATAGCACTACCCATAATATCAATACCTTTCTTTGCAAGAAAATAAATATTTAATATTTTATTAAGATTTATTTGCCAATCATCTCTCTCAAGATAACTTCATCTGTCTCCTTCATGCCTTCCATGGCAATGTGGCCCACAGTTTTTATCATCTCATCTATGTCTCCCTTTACGATTCCATCTCCTGCCTTAAAGGAGTTGCCAGCCTTGGCTTGCTTGTAGGCCAAGAAGCCCATCTTTAGACTTGATGCAATTTTTATGGCGCAGGATTCTTTTGCTCCGTCACAAATTAGGCCAGAGTTTGTTGCAAGGGCATTTGTTAAAATTTCCTTGATTAGATCTTTGTCTTCATCTTCCATAAAGGCAAGGCCACAAACTGAAGCAGAACCTGCAGATACAACTCCGCAGTAGGCTGAAAGTTCGCCAATTCCTTCTTTTATATAAAGGCCAATTAGGTTGGCAAAAATAAGGGATCTATAAAGTTTGTCTTTTTCTATATCATGGTCTTTGGCATAGATAATTATTGGGACAGAAACTGTTATCCCTTGGTTACCTGATCCCGAGTTTATGACAACTGGCTTTTCACAACCAGACATTCTAGCATCAGATCCTGCAGCTGCATAGGCAACAAGTTTTTCAGAATACTTGTCTCCCGCCTCTTCTAGGACCATCTTGCCAATATTTGCTCCCCAAGGATTTTCTATTCCTTCTTTGGCAATGGCGTAATTGTACTCGATTTCCTTGTCCAAGACGTCTATTATCTCATCATAATTTCCATTTTTTGCAAAGTCATAAATTTTATCAAAGGAAAGATCAATCTTGTCTTCTTCCTTTATTTCTTCTTCTTTTTTTTCAAAAAGGACTTCATCATTTAGACTTTCATAAATAATATTTGTGTGGAAGTCCTTGATGATTACACGAGATTTTTTATCTCCCTTTTCCATGGATACGTCTATATAAAGTCCCTTTTTCTCGTGGAGGAGTTCAATGTCGCATAGTCCTTTTCTTATTAAATCGTCTAGGTATTCCAGCTTTGACTTGTCTACATCAGATAGGACTTCAAGTTTTTTTGTGTGGTCTCCCAAGAAGGCACCAGCTGCAAGAGAAATTTCAATTCCCTTTCGTCCATCAGTCCCTGGAACCTTTACACTATTTACATTTTTTATAATATTGCCCGATAAGCTGGCCTTGATTTTATCTGGGTCCTCTCCCAAGATAAATCTTGCACGACTGGCTGCAAAGGCTAAAGCTATGGGCTCGGTACAGCCAAAGGCCGGCACCATTTTTTCCCTTAAATATTTATTATAGTTCATAAAAATCTCCTTATATTTAATCTATCTTTATTATAACAAAATAAGATAAGCTTTTCCTAATAGTATTTTTCAAACTCATTTTTTAAAATTTTTTACAATATATAAAATAGTTAGCTTATTGTTGCAATCAAAAATAATTTACCATAATATTTTTGGATTTCTAAATTAATAATATATAATAAAATTAAAGATGAGAATAAAGGAGATAATATGTTAAAAATACTCTTGATAGAAGATGACAATATAATATCTTTTGCCATAAAAAAATATCTTGAAAAATTTAAATATTCCGTAAAAATTTTTAAAACTATTTCTGCCACTGAAGATCTTTCTTTAAATGAATTTGATTTAATTATTTTAGATGTAAATCTACCTGACGGTAATGGTTTTGATTACTTGAACTATGTGAGAAGTTTTTCAAAAATTCCTATTATAATGTTAACCGTTAAAAATGATGAGAAATATATTCTAAAAGGATTTTCAGAAGGTGCAGATGAATACATATCAAAACCTTTTTCTCTTCCTGTTTTGAAAGCTAGAATTGAAAATGTTTTGAAAAGGACTGGACATAGATCAGAAATTATTTTTAAAGATCTGACTTTAAATGATGATATTAAGTCTGCAGAATTAAGCGGCAAAAATTTGGAATTAAACATAAAAGAATATGCCCTTTTAAAACTTTTTATCGCACACAAAAATGAAAATTTGCCAAGAGATTTTATTTTAGATAACATTTGGCAAAATGATTTTTATGAAATAAATGATAATACTCTTTCTGTAACAATTAAAAGACTTAGAAAAAAATTGGGTCCGGATTATGAAAAATACCTTAAAACTATAAGAGGATTTGGATATAAGTGGTCGGAACTAGATATTTAAGAGAGAGAAAAAAATGAAAAATTATAAAAAATATTTATTTATAATTGCTTTTAATATTATTTTATCAATGCTGATAGTTTGCATAAGTCCGCGATTTGACATGGTCACTCTTTTTTATTTTATATTTTTGAATATCTTCATTTTTGTCTTTCTTTTATTATTTGAAAGGAGTAAGAATAAGAAAATAAATGATCAAATTGACGAAATTATAAATTTAATTCACTCTTTAAATCCAGACAAGGAAGTTTATAAAAAAAATGATGGTGAATTTGGAAAACTTAAAGATGAAATTACAAAAATAATTTTAGAAAATAAAAATATAATTGAAAATTCAAACGAGAATCAAAAGGTTTTAAGAGATTACTCAGAAAATCTTGCCCATCAAATAAAAACTCCCTTAACAGGTATTCTGTTGATGTTGGATTTAATTGAAGAAGACAAAGAAAATATAGATGAATATATTTTGTTAATTAGAAATAATATAAATCGGCTTGAAAATCTGACAGACATTCTTTTAAAGCTAGCTTCCCTTGATTCTGATATAACAAAATTTAATTTAGAGTATGTAAATGTCTTGGAATTGATAAAAAGTGTAAAAGAGGATTTAGATTCTTACTTTGGTATAAAAAATTATGAAATTAAAATTTTTGGTGATAATTTTATTTTAAATTGCGATAAAAAATGGACTCATGAGGCAATTTTAAATATCTGCAAAAATGCAATTGAAGCAAGTCCAGAGAATAATATCGAAATTATACTTAGAGAAAGCAATGTCTTTAAAAGTATCCTTGTCAAAGATTTCTCCCCTGGTATGAGTAAAGATACTTTAAAAAAAGCTATGCAGAGATTTTATAAATCTGACCCGAACAGTCAGGGCTATGGCATTGGACTTCCTATGGCAAAAACTATTTTAAATAAAGAAAATGGCGACTTAATTTATAATCGCGAAAAAAATTATAATACCTTCGAGATGAGATTTTATAAATAACTATATAATTCTTCATTATATGTGTCACTGACTAGTCACTTTATTTTGTTAATATGAGGAAAAGGAGGCAAATATGTTTATCTTACAGACAAATAATTTGACAAAAGTTTACGATGCTGAAGTCAAAGTAGAAGCGCTAGTTGATGTAAATTTTAATCTTTCTAAATGTGATTTAGTTGCTATAATCGGAGACAGTGGCTCTGGAAAATCAACTTTCCTGCACCTTCTTGCTGGTGTTGACAAGCCAAGTAGTGGAGATATTTTTATTGAAGATAAAAATATTACTAAACTTAATAAGGAAGATCTTACAATTTTCAGAAGGCGAAATATTGGAGTTATTTATCAGTTTTTTAACCTAATTCCAAATATTAATGTTAAAAAAAATATTTTATTGCCAATACTTTTAGACGACAAAAAAGTTGACCAAGAATATTTTGATGAAATTCTTTCGATTCTCGGGATAAAGGATAAGTTAAATAGATTTCCAAGAGAAATATCTGGCGGCGAACAGCAAAGAGTTGCCATAGCAAGAAGTCTTATAACAAGACCTGCCATAGTTTTAGCTGACGAGCCTACAGGAAATTTAGATAGAAAAAATTCTGAGGATATAATTTCCCTTTTTAAGCTAGTGAATCAAAGGCTTAATTCAACTATTATGATAATAACTCATGATGAGAAAGTTGCAAATGCCTGTAACAAGGTTTATAAAATGGTAGACGGAAGATTGTCTTTGTTGGAAGAAGGCTTGCAATGAAAATTATAAATGAACTTGCAAATTCATCCATAAAAAACAATAAAAAAGATACTTTTGCCACAAGAATTTCTATATTGCTTGCTGTAATTTTACTTGGAACCATTGTATTTATTTTAAGCGATTTGCGACAATCACAAATTAAATACTTAAAAAACACAGTTGGAGATTATGAAGTTTCTCTTTCAGAAATCGACAAACAAACCTACGATTTATTAGAAAAAAATAAGGATATTGAAAAAGTCCATTATGATAAAATAATTTCAACTGATATAGGTCTTATTATCTATGAGAAATCAAAATATTTTCTTGAAAATATAGACACTCACTTAATTGATGGAAGAAATCCAAAAAATTCAAGAGAAATAGTTGTTACAAAACAATTCCTAAATAAAAATAGAAATTATAAAATTGCTTCAAACATTAAAATTAATGAGAAAATTTATAAAATTGTTGGTGTTTACGAAGATTTTTCCTTTTCTTTTGAAGATCCAGTTGCTTTTTCTTATTTTGATGATAGTAAAGGTCTCGACTTTAAAAAGGGTGAAAGCTATTTTGCCTATATTTGGTATAAAAATCCTAGAGATACTTATACCAATACTAGAAAAATTCTAAAAGACTTAAATATTAATGAAAGGAAAGCCCTAGATAAGGGTCAACTTTTTTACAACGCATCTCTTTTGGAGTCAAAGATGATATTTCCAAAGGGACTCATCCCGCCAAAAAGAGTAGTAAATTCATTTATTGAATCTTTTGGACTATTCTTTATCCTAATTCTTCTCTTTGCAGTTATGATTTATGGATCCTTTAATGTTTACAATAATAGAGATATAAAAGAACTTGCTCTCTTAAAATCTTCAGGCATGACGGAAAAACAAACCAAAAAACTTGTGAAGCTAAAGGCTTTTAAAATTTCATTTTTTCCCATTTTAATTGGAACTCTTTTGTCTTACTTAACTGCTATTTTTTTGACATATCTCATGTATATTAACAACCGCATAAGTTATAAAAATATGTCTAAAATTTTAAGTGATAATTTAGAAATGCATGGTTTTAAATTCTATACTCCAGATATTAAATCAATCTTTATAATTTTATTTTTCTCACTGCTAATGGTATATATTTCTGCCATTGTGCCTGCTAGAAAAAGTTCAAAAATAAATATAGTTGAAGGCTTAAATGGATTAGATCCCAAAAAGAAAAAACAAGGCAAATCAAAAATTAAAGGCAGCATAGAAAAAACTCTTGCAAAGGATTATTTTAAAACTTACAAAAATACTTATAAAGTGATTTCCATTGCCATTTTGTTATCTGCTATTGCCATGAATGTTCTTTTAGTATCTGTTTCTTATAGAAACATGAACGCAAAATATAATAAATTTGATGACCCTTATAATTTTGAAGCTTATCTTTTTTCTGATTCAAGATTAAATAAAAATATGGTTGATGATCTGAAAAACATAAATTTTGTAGATGAAATTCACATTTTTGAAGAAAAAGATTTTAAGTTCTATAAATCCGATAACAAAAATTTCTTATCAAATAAATTTGAAAATGATTTAGAAAATAAAAGTCAGTCAGAAGATTACTTTGTTAGAATGCTTGCTCTTTCAAAGGAGGATTTTAACGAAATTAAAAAAGAAAATAATTTGACAGAAGAAAATAACTTTCTTTTGTTAAACAAAACACCAAAAAATAATTTTACTCCCTATAAATTTAGAAAATATATTCCTTTAACTGACTCAAAAAATAATACTATAAATCTGAGATATTATGATGGTGGAAAAATTATTAATATTAATGATTTATCTAATATAAAAAAATTCCCTTATGATTTGGAAGAACATCTAGGACTTGGAATTTATATAATCACAAATGAAAATTCTTTTGATGAGTTAATAAAAAAATATGGGAACGACCCAGCTAATCCTGCAAATAAATTTATTGTAAAAATAAAAGCAAAGGAAAATTTGAAAGATGTTTCTGAAGATGCAATAAAAATAATCACATCATATTTTCAAAAATCAGATTATTCAATCTTTTCTGACATCACAAGAAAAGCTATAGACTCTGAGCAAAGCCGAAATGAAAATCTATTAAGTTTTGGAATTCAAATAATATTCTTAATTATTGCCCTATCCAACGCCTATAATTCTTTTCATGGAAATTTACGAGCGAGAAAAAAAGAATTTAATCTTCTTTCCACTGCAGGTATGACTGATTTGCAAATTAGAAAAATGATAAATAATGAGCTAAAAATTTTAATTACAAGAATTCTTTCTATTTATGCATTTGTATTTGCCTTATCAGTTTTTGTAAGAGCAAAAAGAAGTCCTTATGAAGTAAATTTTGCTATTAGAGAAATTTTAATTAATATAAATTATCTGCCTTTGTTATTTATTTTTATTGTAACAATAATTGGTTTACTGTTAGCACAAAAAAGTGGCATGAGAGAGCTATCTCGTGATAACATAATCGATAATTTAAAATAAATTAAATTTAAAGGAGACCTAGTCTATTTCGATTTGGTCTCCTTCTTCTTTTTTATTTATTTTGCCCAATTCATAGAATATTTAACAGCTTCATGCCATCTTGAAATTTTTTTATTTCTCTCTTCTTCATCCATATCTGGATCGAAGCACTTATCTATGGCGTTATTTTCTCTTATTTCGTCAATATCTTTCCAAAATCCTACTGCCAGTCCTGCCATATAACAAGCTCCTAAGGCAGTTAGTTCTACAACCTTTGGCCTTTCTATGTGGACATCAACTATGTCTGATAAAAACTTCATCAAAAAGTTGTTCTTGCTAACTCCACCGTCAACTGTAAGTGACCTGATCTTTGTCTTTGAATCCTCTTGCATGGCCTTTATTACATCGCAGGATAAATAGGCTATTGATTCTAGGGCAGCTCTCACTACATGATATTTATTTACGGACCCTGTAAGGCCTACTATAGACCCTCTGGCATATTGATCCCAGTAGGGAGCACCTAGACCTGTGAAAGCTGGTATAAAGTAGCAGTCATTAGTGTCTTCAACCTTATTTGCCATGTATTCAGAATCATCTGCCTGGTCAATTATCCTTAAATTGTCACGCATAAAGTCTATGCAAGATCCTGCTTCAAAGATAGACCCCTCAAGGGCATACTTTATTTGTCCGTCCATGGCCCAGGCTATAGTTGTCACAAGACCATTTTGCGACCTAATTAGCTCATCGCCTGTATTCATTAGGATAAAGGCTCCTGTTCCAAAGGTAGACTTTGCCATCCCCTTTTCAAAGGAAGCTGTCCCAAAAAGCGAAGACTGTTGGTCGCCAATTGCCCCTCCTATAGGTATTTCGCAACCAAGATACTTGGACTTACACTTGCCATAAACTTCACTAGAATTTTTTATCTCTGGAAGCATGGACTTTGGAATGTCAAAAATTTCAAGAAGTTCATCGTCCCACTTCTTTTCTTTTATGTTAAAGAGCATAGTCCTTGAAGCATTGGTATAGTCAGTTATGTGGACTTCTCCATCTGTCAACTTGTAGATAAGGTAGGTTTCAACTGTCCCAAAGAGGAGGTCTCCCTTATCTGCTAATTCTCTTGCTCCTTCCACATTTTCAAGGATCCATCTGATTTTTGTCGCAGAAAAATAAGGGTCAATTACAAGGCCTGTCTTTTCTCTTATAGTTTCTTCCAGGCCTCTTTCTTTTAATTCTTCACAATATTTTGAAGTCCTCTTACACTGCCAGACAATTGCATTGTAAACTGGCTCCATGGTCTTCTTGTTCCAGACAATTGTCGTTTCCCTTTGGTTAGTTATCCCAATTGCTGCTATGTCTTCGGGGTCAATTTCCTTCCTAGACATGGCTTCAACTGCTGTACCAATTTGTTTGGACCACAAGTCATCTGGTTCTTCTTCTACGTAGCCAGGTTTTGGAAAGTGCTTGATCAGGTCCTTTTGGGCAACAGAAACTGGATTTCCCTTTTTATCAAAAATTATAGTTCTAGCAGATGTTGTACCTGCATCGAATGCCATTATGTATTTCATCATATCACCAATTTTATTATAACATTTTAAATATTTTTTTCTTCCCTTTTGTAGTTTTAGTAAAAATTATGGACTTGTAATTTATAATTTACAAAATATTACAGACTTTTAAAATTTTTTAAATAACTAATAATTTTGCACTTACAAGTTTTTTATAAGTTGATAATCTAAAGTAAGTTAAGATAAGTTTTATAAGTTCAAAAAAAGTGCCGGACAAACCGACACTTTTAATCTTTATTTATTTTATTTTTTGATATCTTTTTTCTTTTCTTTTTCTATTTTTTCATCAATTCTCTCAACAGAAACAGTTTCTATTACACCACCACTTGCCATCTTGACAATTTGGAAAATGTATTCGCCATCGTCGACAATAACACCAACTTCTGCTTCTTCTGCATTCTTTATGAGAAGACCTGCTACATAACCACCAATAGTCGTAGTTTTTCCTGCTTCTATATCAAATCCATACCTCTTGTTTAGAATCTTCATAGGAGTTGATGCAGAGTACTCATTTTCATTTCCTTCAGCATCCATATTTACTCCTGTTAACAAGAACTTCCTAACAGCAAAGAGTACTGCTATGGCTATAGTTGCTATAAGTAAATCAAGCATAGTGTCAGAGTAAACCAGCATCTTCCTTGAGATTACAAGCAAGATCAAGTGGATGATGTTGGTGTCTGTATGTGCAATCATAAGTACCACAAACTCTATGGCTATTACTAGTAAGAGGACATGGGATAGAAAATTTTGGAATATTTCATAAGATAGGACTGCATCATTTGTCAGTATCTTGAAGTAATATTTCATTATATCTGGCACTGAAACAATTACACCAGCTATAAGCATGATTGAGACAACTATTTCAAAGGTATTCACTAATTTTAAAAGTGTAACCAGGTATCTATTTCTATTCATTATACCTCCATAGTCTTAGCGACTTCTTTTTTCATCTTCTCCAAGACCTTCTTCTCAATTCTTGAAACTGTCATTTGAGAAATGTTTAATTTCTTGGCAATTACAACTTGAGTCTTCTTGTTGAAGTACCTGTCAATAAGAATTGTCCTTTCAACTTCATCTAGGTTTTCCATAGCCTTCTTAAAAAAGTCATTGGATTCTATCTTGTCAAAATATTCTTCTTCAATTCCTATTAAATCAGATAAGTTGACTTCATTTTCATCCCCAGATTCATAAGTTACATCAAGAGATTGTGGAGTGTAGACCTTAGATGCTTCCATGGCCTCCATAACTTCCTCTGGAGTTGAATCCAAGTATTCTGCAATCTCGTCTATTGTTGGAGTCTTTTGGTACTTTTGTGAAAGACTCACAGTCGCATTGGAAATCTTTTTTGAAAGTTCTTGGATTCTCCTTGGGACTCTAATAGTCCAACCATTGTCCCTAAAATATTTTTTTATCTCTCCAATTATTGTTGGAGTGGCAAAGGAAGAAAACTCGAAGCCCTTTTCAGGGTCGTATCTCTCAATGGCATAGATTAATCCAATAGATGCCACTTGATAGATATCATCATAATCTATTCCTCTGCCCGTATATTTTTTAGATAGGATTTCTGCAATGTAGAGGTGCTCTTCTATAAGAATATCCCTGATCTCTTGCTCTCTTGTCTTGTGATATTCATTAAAAAGTTCTTTTCTCTCTTCCTTTGTTAGTCTTCTATCTAAATTGTTGTATTCTTTTAAATTCATAGCAACCCTTATAATTTTTTAGATAAAATAAATTTATTTCCATCAAAATGAGATTCATCTACAAGACAATCTATAATAGTCTTTGCAAGAGATAGGTCTTCAGATGCATCTAATTTCTCTTCACTAATTTCACTTACATAAATTTTTATATTTTTAGCTTCTTCTATTTCAAAGACCAAGTCTATATGGTCATCTTCGCCTAACTTGTGACAAATATTTAAAGTTTCTGTTACAGCCATCTTTAGGTCTTCTATCTCTTCTATGTCCCTATTTAGGATATTTAAGATGCCAGAAAGCATAAGTCTAACTGTAGAAAAATATTTGGCATCATTGGGTATTTGGTATTTTAAAGTATCCATACTACCCCCTGATTTCAAACATATCTTCAAGCTTAGTTATCTTGAAGAGTTTCATAATTTGTGGATTTAGGTTTTCAATTACAATTTTATTATCATTTTTTTCTACTTCTTTTAGGATAAAGATAAGAGATCCTAAACCTGTAGAGTCTAAATATTCTAGTTCTTTACAGTCGAATAAAATATCCTTTTTATCTTTTTCATAAAGTTTTATAGATTTTTCCTTGAATTTCTTTGTATTATAAACGTCAAGTTCTCCCATTGGATATAATACTAAAAATTCATCAGTGTTTTTTGACTCTAATTTAAATTCCATAAATCCTCCTAGTCTCCAATGTAATTCGCAACAGCTACAACTTTTGCATCTGTCAAATTCATAAGTTTAACACCAGATGTATTTCTTCCTTGAATGGAGATATCTTCTGTAAGAATCCTTATAATAATTCCAGAGTTTGCAATTATCATAACGTCGTCTTCTTTTTCAACTACGGCAGCTGAAGCAACATCTCCAGTTTTATTTGTAATCTTGTAAGTTAGAAGTCCCTTTCCACCCCTATTTTGTGGTCTGTACTTGTCTATTTCAGTTAATTTTCCATAACCATTTTCTGATATAACAAGAAGATACTTATCTTCCAACACTAAATCAGATGAAACTACAATGTCATCATCAGCAAGGTCTATGGACTTAACTCCCATAGAGTTTCTACCAGACTTTCTAACTTGTTCTTCGTTGAACCTAATTGATAGGCCCTTTTTAGTTACAAGTATTACATCTTCATTATTCTTAGTCAAATGAACATCGATTAATTTATCATCTTCATTTAACTTTATAGCAATGATACCAGATTTTCTAATATTTTTGTAATCCTTAAATGGAGTTCTCTTAATAAGTCCCTTTTCAGTTACCATTAAGAAGTTTAGGTCTGGGTCATATTCCTTAACAGGTATTATTGAAGTTACCCTTTCATCTTCTTCAAGGTCAAGTAAATTTATTATAGCTGTACCTCTTGATGTCCTTGAGTCTTCTGGTATTTCGTAAGCCTTTAACTTAAAGACATTACCAAGTGATGTAAAGAATAAAATCATATCGTGAGTAGATGTGACAAATAATTCTTTGACAAAGTCCTTATCCCTCATATTGCCAGAAGAAACTCCCCTGCCACCTCTTTTTTGTGGCTTGTAAGTTCCCTCGCTCATCCTCTTGATATAGCCAAATTGAGTAAGAGTTATTACAACATCTTCTTTCTTTATAATGTCTTCAATTTCTATATCAGTAGAATCGTGGGAGATAACAGTTCTTCTTAGGTCACCATATTTTTCCTTTATTTCAAGAAGTTCTTCCTTGATTAGGTTCATAAGGACATCATTATTTTCTAAGATTTCCCTAAACCACTTGATATCAGCTTGAAGTTTTTCATATTCAGCTTCAAGTCTATCTCTTTCAAGTCCAGTAAGTCTTCTGATTCTCATGTCCAAGATAGCTTGGGATTGTTCTTCTGTTAATTTAAATTCTTCATAGAACTTTTCCTTAGCTTCCTTGTCATCCTTAGATGCCCTTACAATTTTTATAATCCTATCGATATTGTCAAGAGCAATGAAAAGACCTTCAACTATGTGGGCCCTCTTTTCTGCCTTGTCTAGGTCGAACTTTGTCCTCCTAGTCACCACTTCAACTTGGTGGTCAACATAGTATCTTATAATTTCCTTAAGATTTAGGATTTCTGGCTTACCATTAACTAGGGCAAGATTTATAATCCCAAAAGTTGTTTGCATTTGGGTGTTTTTATAAAGCTTATTTAAAACAACTTCTGCATTGGCATCTCTTTTTAGTTCAACTATTATGTTGATGCCCTTCCTATTTGAGGCATCAGTTATATTTGAAATTCCATCTATTACCTTGTTCTTAGCAAGTTCTGCAATCTTCATAATAAGTGAAGACTTATTAACTTGGTAAGGAAGTTCTGTTATTACAATTTTTTCACGATTGTTCTTAAAGGCTTTGATTTCTGCAACTGCCCTTACAGTTATCTTTCCTCTACCTGTTTCATAGGCTGCTCTTATTCCTTCAGTTCCCATAATTTGGGCACCTGTAGGGAAGTCTGGTCCCTTAATTATTTGATTAAGTTCAGCTATAGAAATGTCATCATTGTCAATGTAGGCTATAATTCCGTCAATGGACTCATTCATATTGTGAGGAGCCATATTTGTAGCCATACCTACTGCAATACCACTAGATCCATTTACTAAAAGATTTGGAAATCTTGCTGGAAGTATTGTTGGTTCCTTTTCGTTTTCATCAAAGTTTGGAACAAAATCAACTGTATCCTTATTAATGTCTCTTAGCATTTCTTCTGCAAGCTTGGTCATCCTAACTTCTGTATAACGCATAGCCGCAGCCCCGTCACCATCAATGTTACCAAAGTTACCTTGGCCATCAACTAGGGTATATCTTGTGTTAAAGTCTTGGGCAAGTCTAACTGTTGCTTCGTAAATAGATGAGTCACCGTGAGGGTGATACTTACCCATTACATCCCCAACAAGCCTTGCTGACTTTCTGTAGGGTCCATTGGATGCAAGATTAAGTCCCTGCATACCGTATAAAATTCTTCTATGGACTGGTTTTAGTCCATCACGTACATCAGGAAGTGCTCTTGCAACAATTACAGACATTGAATAGTCAAGATAAGAAGACCTCATCTTCTTATTAATATCTACATCAAGTATTCCTGATTCTATAATCTTATTTTCACTCATAGTTTACTCCTATGCATCTATATAATCTGCATAAACTGCATTTTCTGTTATAAAGTCTCTTCTTGGTTCAACTTCTGTTCCCATTAGAATTGAGAAAGTGTCGTCTGCTTCTGATAAATCTTCTATATTTACCTTTAAAAGAAGCCTGTTGTCTGGGTTCATTGTAGTCTCCCAAAGTTGTTCTGGGTCCATTTCCCCAAGACCCTTGTACCTCTTTATGTTGACCTTAGAATCCTTGTATTCTTTTAGGGCAAGTCTAAGTTCCTTTTCGTTGTGACAATATCTTAAGATCTTAGTTCCCTTTTCTATTCCATAAAGTGGAGCTTGGGCAACATAGACATGTCCCTCTTCTATAAGGGGCTTCATGTATCTGAAGAAGAATGTAAGTAGAAGTGTCATAATGTGAGCACCGTCAACGTCGGCATCGGTCATAATTATGATTTTGTCGTATCTTAATTTTTCTAAGTCAAATTCTTCTCCAATTCCTGTTCCAAAAGCTGTAATCATGGCACGGATTTCTGAAGAGTTTAGCATCCTATCAAGTCTTGCCTTTTCAACGTTCATAATCTTACCCCTAAGAGGTAGGATTGCTTGGTAGGCTGAGTCCCTGCCGTCCTTGGCAGAACCACCAGCAGAGTTACCTTCGACTAGGAAGATTTCATTTCTCTTTGGATCGTCGTTTTGACAGTCTGCAAGCTTACCTGGAAGGGTCATGGACTCAAGATTATTTTTCTTTCTTGTAAGGTCTCTTGCCTTTCTGGCAGCTTCTCTTGCACGTCTTGCTGATAGAGCCTTGTCTAGGATTTGTTTTCCAACTCTTGGATTTTCTTCCAAGAAAATTGCCAATTCTTCAGATAAAACTGAATCTACAACTCCCCTAGTTTCAGAATTTCCTAGCTTTGCCTTAGTTTGGCCTTCAAATTGTGGGTCAGGTAATTTTACACTTATAACTGCAGAAATTCCTTCTCTCACGTCTTCACCAGATAGGTTTTCTTCCTTTTCCTTTATAATATTATTTTTTCTACCATAATCATTTAGGGTCCTTGTTAGGGCTGACCTAAAACCAGAAAGGTGGGTTCCACCCTCTTCAGTGTTAATATTATTTGCAAAAGAAAGCACAACTTCTGAGTAGGAGTCTGTGTATTGGATTGCAATTTCAACTGCTGTTTCTTCCCTGACTTCATCTATGTAGATGATTTCATCGTGGACTGGTTTTTTCTTTGCATTAATAAATTCAACAAAGGATTTTATTCCACCTTCATAGTGAAAGACTTCCTTTAAGTCTTTTCTCTCATCTATAAATTCAATTCTTATCCCCTTATTTAGAAAGGCCATCTCCCTAAATCTCTTGGATAAAACTTCATCAGAAAATTCTACAGTTTCAAAGATAGTATCGTCTGGTTCAAAGTAAATTGTTGTACCAGTATCATCTTTTTTAGTTTCTCCAATAACTTCTAGGTCACTTTTTCTGTGTCCCTTGGAAAATTCTTGCCTGTAAATTTTTCCATTTCTTTTTACAGTTGCTACTAATTTATTTGAAAGAGCGTTAACTACAGATACACCAACACCGTGAAGTCCACCAGAAACCTTGTAAGCAGAGTTGTCAAACTTACCACCAGCGTGAAGGATTGTAAGTACTGTTTCTACTGTAGACTTACCTGTTTGTGGATGGATGTCAACTGGTATACCTGAACCATTGTCAGTTATTTCAACGCTTCCATTTTTATTTATTTTTATAATAATATGATCACATATACCGGCAAGAGCCTCGTCAATAGAGTTGTCTACAACCTCATAAACTAGGTGGTGTAAACCTCTTGGTCCAGTAGATCCAATATACATACCCGGTCTTTTTCTAACGGGGTCTAGTCCTTCTAAGACCTGTATATCCGACGCGTCATAATGTCTTTTATCCTTTGCCATTTTTTCTCCTGTTCTTTTACAAAATCCTACCTTGACTCACCCTATAAAAATTGGCATCAACGGATTTTAGAAATTCGTCAGCCTCTGTTGTGGTGATAAAGGTCTGTAAATCTTTTAGTGAATGTAATAAGTATCTACTTCTCTTAGAATCAATTTCCGAAAAGACATCATCAAGTAAAAGTAGAGGCTTCGTTTTATATAAATCTCTTATAAGATCTGCTTCAGATAATTTTAAACTCAAGACTATAGATCTCTGCTCTCCCTGGGACCCATAAGACTTAGAGGAAAATTTATTTATCTTGAAGTCCAAGTCATCCCTGTGGGGTCCAATTGTTGTGTATCTCTTCTCAAGGTCCTTTGGGAGGGATTCCTTTAATATTTTTAAATAATTTTCCATTAGCTCTTCCTCGTCCACGAAAACTGGGACTGTGGATAAGTAGGTTATATTTAAATCGTCTCCAGATAAGTTCTTATAATGTTTTTTGGCAATTTCATTTAACTTCTTAATAGTCTTTAACCTCATTATAATTATCTTGGTTCCATTTTTTACGATTTCCCTGTCGTAGACATCTAGAAGATTTCTGTCCATGTTCATCTTTAGAAGCTTATTTCTTTCAAACAAAAGTCTCCTATACTTATACATATAAAAATCATAATTTAGGTCAATATTTGAAAGCAAGTCGTCTAAGAATTTTCTTCTTTCCTTGGGTGAATATTTTATTATATTTAAATCTTCAGGATTAAAAAGCACTACAAATCTAGATTTTCTGTATTCTTTAGTATTTACCTTGTCATCGTTTATAAAAAGTTTCTTGTTTTCAAACTTTGAAATTTCAATCCTGTAGTCGTCCTTGTAGTCCTCTGTCATGTATCTTGTTATAATACTTGAGGAATTTTCATCTATATTAATGAGGTCATTGTCCTTTAGGCTCCTAAAAGAAGTGGCCCTTATAGACATGTAAATTGATTCCAACAAGTTGGTCTTTCCCGAAGCATTTAGGCCATAGAGAACATTTATATTTTCACCCGGAATAAAATCTAAACCCTTGTAATTTCTAAAATTAAAAAGTCTTAGATGGTTGAGTTTCATTTTTCACCAATTATAAAGTCATTTCCCTCAAAAGAAATTTTGTCTCCCTTGTATAATTTTTTTCCTCTCCTAGTTTCCACTTCTCCATTTACCATAACTGCACCTTCTTGGATAAGGGTCTTTGCAAGACCTCCTGATTCACAAAGGTTAGTTAGTTTTAGGAAGGAATCTAGTTTTATAAATTCAGTATTTATTTTAATTGTTTCCATAATTACCCCGCAAGTCTTACTGGTAAGACAAGATATATATAGGAATCATTTTCTTTTTCTGTAATAATTAGTGGGTTTACTGAGTCAGTGAAATTAAGGACAATTTCATCAGATTCTAAGATCTTAACCCCATCTAAAATATATCTTGAATTAAAAGCAATATCTAAACTTTCATCGTGTTCTGATGTTTTAACTTTTTCAAAAACATCTCCAATTTCTGAATTACTCTTTATGTCAATATAATTTTCAGCTACATTTAATTTTATTAGGTTGGCCCTGTCTTCTCTTGCAAGAAGGGATGCCCTTTCCACTGCAAGTTGGAATTCTCTCTTTGATACAGATGTAGAAATCTTGTGTTCATCCCTTAGAAGAGCACTGTAGCTAAAGAAGTCTCCACTTAATAGGGTTGAATAAAATACAGTATTGTTAAACTTAAAGACAATATTATTTCTTGAAATATTTAACTTAAGATTTTCTTCATCATCAACTATCTTTACAAGTTCATTAAGTGATCTTGACGGAATTATAATTGAATTTTCAATTCCAGTTTCCTTTTCAAGTTTTTGGATTGCCATCCTGAAACCATCCAGGGCAACAAAGTTTATAAAGTTTTTCTTTATATCCATTAGGACACCTGTAAAGACAATTCTTGATTCGTCACTAGAAACGGCAAAAGTTGTCTTCTTTACAATGTTTTTTAGGTCCTTAGCTGACATATCTATAGTAATATCTTCTTCTACTTTTGGTAGGTCTGGATATTCATCAGCCTTTTGTGTGGATAAGTTAAAGATTGAATCACCACATTTAAGGTTCATCATATAATTTTCTACATTTATATTTATAATTTCATTTTCAAGTTTTCTAATAATATCTCCAAAGAGTCTTGAATTTATTACAATTTCTCCTTCTCTTTCAACAATTGCCTTAAGCTCAGTTTTTATGCTTATTTCTGTATCTGTTGCAGTAAGAGTAAGGATGTTGTCTTTGGCTGATATTTTTATACCTTCAAGTATTTGCATAGTCGTTCTTTGAGAAATTGCTTTTTGAACTATGGAAATATGTTTTGTAAGTTCTTTTCTGTTAACCTTTAGTAGCATTTTTTCCTCCTAGAAAATAGTATATTAATCAGTAATAGTAGTAGGGCCTGTGGATTTGTTAATAAGTCCCTAAAAGTTATGAGTTACAATAAAAATTTCTCTTGATAAGTTGTGGATAAGATTGACACTTATAAAAACTTATCAACAGCTAAGATTTTATCTCTTTTATTAAATTAGTAATCTCAATTTTAAATACAGGATCATCTTCTAAATCCTTGCTTATTTTGTCGTAGGCATGAATAACAGTAGAGTGGTCACGACCACCAAATACATCTCCAATCTTAGGAAGGCTAAGATCAGTTAGTTCTCTTGTTATATACATGGCTATTTGTCTTGGATAGGCTATAGCCTTGGTCCTTTTTCTAGAATTTAAATCATCAAGATTTAGTCCATATTTTTTAGCAACTTCAGACTTTATATATTCTGCAGTTATTTGTTTTTTGGCCTTAGTTTCGTAGATATCCCTAAGGACTATGGCAGCAGATTCAACGGAAATATCTGAATCTGTTAGCTTTGAATAGGCCATAACTCTGGATAGGGCTCCCTCAAGTTCTCTTATGTTGCTTCTGACATTTTCTGCAATAAAATTCATCACTTCTTGGGAAACCTCGAATCCTTCAGAATCAGCCTTTTTCCTCAAAATTGCAATCCTAGTTTCAAGATCTGGAGGTCCAATATCTACTACAAGACCCCAGGCAAACCTGGAAATAAGCCTTTCTTCAAGGCTCTTAATATCCTTAGGTGGTTTATCAGATGTAAGGACAATTTGCTTATTTTGCTCATGGAGCTCATTAAAGGTATGGAAAAATTCTTCCTGAGTCCTGTCCTTATCAGCTATAAACTGGATATCGTCTATAAGTAGAAGGTCAACCTTCCTGTATTTATTCCTAAAGTCTTCATTCTTATTGGTCTGGATTGAATTTATAAGCTCGTTGGTAAACTGCTCACTTGTCACGTATAAAATTTTCTTTGTAGGATCTTGTTCTAGTACAAAATGTCCAATTGCATGCATTAAATGGGTCTTTCCAAGTCCTACACCTCCATAAATGAAGAGGGGGTTTGAAAAGGCATTTTGCGGATTTTCGTAATTTTCAGATACAGCCAAAGCTGCTGCATGGGCGAATTCATTGCTCTTGCCCACCACAAAGGTATCAAAAGTATACTTTGGGTTTAGCCTTGATATACTTAAGAAGTTCTTATTTATAAGGCCTGCAGGGTTTTGGTCTGTTGCTTCATCTTCTGAAATTATGCTTATATCAAAATCAATTCCCGTAATCTCCTTGAGGGCTTCTCCTACGAGGTCAAAGTGCCTCTTATTATTTACAAGATAATCTCTTATAAAGGGAGAGGGAACTGTAATTATGATTTTTTCTTCGTCATAATCAATTGATTTTGGAAGCATTCTAGAAAACCAAGTGGAGTATGTAACTTGAGACATTGACTTTTTTTCAAGTTCTTTTAAGAAAGACTCCCACATAGTGGAAAGTTCCTTGTCCATATTTCCTCCTTATTAACAATTTATATATTGTTGATAAATAACAGTTCATAAATCTATATACAATTGTGAGTAAACTTGTGGATAAGTAGATATAAACAATATGATTTTGGTTGAATTGTTGATAGATTGCCTAAAAAATTTGCTAAATTACAGTTTTTAGAAAAATAAAAATAAAACTATCAACATCTTATCAACAGATTGTTAATAACTTTATTTATAAACAGGTTTATTATTATCTACATATAACTCACAATTATCCACATATATTTTAACAAATAAGACTATACTTATCAACAAGAAGGGCTTTTGATGAACTTTCATAAATTATTTAATATTTATATTTTTTGGTTTTGAAGGTTAATTAATTGACTATATTACTTGACAAGACTCTAATTTGTAAATAAAATGATAAGGATAGAAAGAGGTGAGAATTTTGAAAAGAACTTATCAACCAAAAAACAAACAAAGAAAAAGAGAACACGGTTTTCGTGCTAGAATGAGAACAAGAGCAGGTAGAGCCGTAATTAAGGCAAGAAGAAGAAAGGGCAGAAAGAAACTTTCAGCTTAGGTTTTATAATGAAGGATTGTTATTTAAAAAAGAATAGTGAATTTCAAAGGGTTTATTCTAATAAGAAGATTTCTGGATCTAGATACATCACTCTTTTTACGGCCAAGAACAATAGAGACTATCCAAGATTTGGCATTACTGCCACAAAAAAAGTCGGCAATGCAGTAAATAGGAATTTTATCAGAAGAAGATTAAAACACCTTTTAAGAGAGAATTCTCATAAAATAAAGCCTGGATACGATTATGTATTCGTCGCAAAGAAGGATGCATGTGATTCGGACTTTAAAGACTTTAAGAATTCTTTTTTTTCTGTTTTAAAAAGACAAAAGAAGATGGTTAAATGAGTAAAATTTGTATGATTTTAATAAGATTTTATCAAAGGTTTATTTCAACCTATCTTCTTCCAGGAAGACACTGTAGGTTTGACCCAACCTGTTCACAATACAGCTACGAAGCCTATGAGAAGTATGGATTTTTTAAGGGAACTTATTTGACTATAAGGAGAATCTTAAAGTGTAATCCCTTCCACAAGGGCGGATACGATCCTCTCATTTAAATTGGAGGAAATTATTAATGCGTTTAATTAGTACTATACTTGGTACTTTTGTTAGATTCATCTATGATGGTCTAGCAGCAATTATGCCACAAGAACCAGCTGCAATTTCATTTTTTGCACTTTCAATTATAATTGCAACTATCATTATTAAGCTTTTGATTTTGCCACTAAATATTTCTCAGATGAAAAATCAAAAGAAAATGGCAAAACTTCAACCAGAGCTTACTAAGATTCAAAAGAAGTACAAAAATGACCCACAAACTTTGGCTGCTAAGCAACAAAAACTTTATAAGGATGCCAACTACAACATGGCTGGAGGATGTCTTCCAATGATTATTACCATGGTTGTATTGATTGCCTTTTATAGGGTCTTTTGGGATCCACAAACCTACGCTTTTACAGATCCAGGTTTTTACGAAGCAATGAACAAGAACTTCTTTTATATAGAAAATATTGATCATGCTGACAAAACTTTAATTATGCCTATTATAGCGGCAGCTTCGACTTTCTTAGTATCCTTTATTACTACTAAGAACCCTGCAACTCAAGGAGCAGGTGCTGATCAAGCTAAGTCGATGATGTCTACTATGATGGTTGTAATGCCGATTTTAATTTTTTCAATGGCAAGAAAATATGCAGCAGGACTTGTAATTTATTGGACTGTTTCCAATATTTTTTCAATAGGTCAACAGCTCATAACTAATAAGATTGTAGAAGATGAAATTGAAGAAGTTGAGGTTAAGGACAAGTAATGAATTATGTAATTAAGACGGGCAAAACCGTAGATGAAGCAGTAAGAGAGGCTCTAAATGAATTAAATATTACAAGAGATAATGCTGAAATTGAAGTCCTTGATGAGGGTCAAAAGGGTTTCTTGGGACTTATTGGTTCTAAGGATGCCACTGTAAAAGTTTGGCCAAAAGTAGATGAGACAAAAAGCATTTTAAATGAAATATTTAATGAAGAAATTGAACCAGAGACGAGCCAAGAAGTAGTTCAAAATACTGATGATGAACTTGAAATAGAAGATGAAGAAGTTTCTACAGATGAAGTTCATATGGAAGAAGCTATTAAGACTCTTGATGAAGAAAATGAAGAAATCTTAAGCGCTGCAAGAGAATTTTTAGGAAAAATCCTTGAAACTCTTGAACTTGATAATATTGTGGAAATGGAATTAGAAAATAATACTCTAAATGTAAATGTCAACGGAGATGAAAATAGACTTGGAATTTTAATTGGAAAAAGAGGGGTAACTCTTGATTCTATCCAATATATTTTAAACTTAATTGTTAATAAAAAATCTTCAAGATACATTAGGGTCAACCTTGACTCTAGTGGCTACAGGGATAAGAGAAAGAAGACGCTTGAAAATCTTGCTGGCAAAATGGCCAACAAGGTTCTTAAGACTGGTAGGTCCATAAAACTTGAACCTATGAATTCTTATGAAAGAAAGATTATCCACACAGCTTTACAAGATTTTGAAGGAGTACTTACTCATTCAGAAGGAAAGGATCCTTTTAGAAAAGTAGTAATTCAAAAAGAGAGAGAATATTGATAAAGAGGGCTTTATTTTAAAAGCCTTCTTTTTTATTTGCCCTAATTGTAGTAATATAATCTAAAAGGAATGATAAAATGGGAAATTTAAATGATACAATAGCTGCTATCTCGACAGCAATCGGCGAAGCCGGCATTGCTATAGTAAGGATGAGTGGCGATGATTCAATTAATATAATAGATGAAATTTTCAAATCTGCCAGTGGAAAAAAGATGGCAGAGGCTGAAAATAGAAAGTTTTTATACGGTCACATAGTTGACGGAGATAAACAAATCGATGAAGCCCTAGTTGTTAAGATGAAGGGACCTCACTCTTATACAGCAGAAGACATTGTTGAAATCCACTGCCACGGTGGTGTGGTATCTGTAAAAAGGATTCTTAATTTAATTCTTTCTAAGGGTGCAAGACTTGCGGAAAAGGGTGAGTTCACTAAGAGGGGCTTTTTAAATGGAAGAATTGACTTAACTCAAGCAGAAGCTGTAATTGACATGATTAAGGCAAAGACTGATTTGTCTTTTGACATGGGCTTAAACCAGTTAAGTGGTGCCTTGAGTGAAGTTCTTAATAAATTAAAGGACGAGCTTGTTTCTATGCAGGCCCTAATTGTTGCAAACATTGACTTTCCAGATGAGGATATTGAGGATGCTGCCTATAATGACCTTATTGAAAGGTCCAACAAAATCCTTGATAAGATGGATAATCTCTTAGATAATTCAAAGAATTCAAGGCTTTTAAGGGACGGAATAAACACAGTTATACTTGGAAAGCCAAATGTTGGTAAGTCCTCTCTTTTAAATGGTCTTTTAAAATATGACAGGGCCATAGTAACTGATATTGCTGGAACAACTAGGGATATTATAGAAGACTATATAAACCTCGATGGTGTCCTATTAAAGATCACAGATACAGCAGGAATCAGGGAAACTGATGATGAAGTTGAAAAAATTGGTGTAAATATAGCCAGAGAAAAGCTAAAGGAAGCTGACCTTGTTATTGCAATTTTTGATATTTCTCGTGAGTTTGACAAGGACGACGAAGAAATTTTAAATCTAATAAAGGACAAGAAGCACATCACTATTTTAAATAAGGATGACTTGGAACAAAAAATTTCTGATGAAGAAATTGAAAAATACTTCAAGGATGATTATTTGAGACTTTCTGTAATGGAAAACGAGTCAGTAAAGAAGATAGAAAACCTAATTATTGACCTCTTCTTTGATGGAGAGCTTCAAATATCCTCTGATTCAGTCCTTTCCAATCTAAGACATATAAATGCCTTAAAGGAAGCAAAAAAATCTCTTTTAGAGGTAAATGAGAGCTTAAAGCAAAAGGCCTTTTTGGATTTAATTGAAGTTGACCTAGAAAATGTAATAGGGCACATTTCTGAAATAACAGGAACAATTACAACAGAAGATATTTTAGACAGGGTATTTTCTGATTTTTGTATAGGAAAGTAGGTAAAGATGTCAGACGTTAGATATTATGAAGCAGGAGACTTTGACACAGTAGTCATTGGAGCAGGCCATGCTGGCAGTGAAGCTGCCCTTGCCTCTGCAAGACTTGGAGCAAAGACCCTCCTATTATGTATAAATTTAGATTCAATTGCGCAAATGAGCTGTAATCCAAATATTGGTGGAACTGGAAAGGGCCACCTAGTTCGTGAAATTGATGCACTTGGTGGAGAAATGGCTAAAAACATTGACAAAACTTTTATCCAATCTAAGATGCTAAACACATCTAAGGGACCTGCAGTTCACTCACTTAGAGTCCAAGCTGATAAGAGAAAATATCATGAAGAGATGAAGAGGATTCTTGAAAATGAAGAAAACCTCTATCTTGTAGAAGATGAAGCCATAAGGATTTTAAAAGAAGGCAATAAGGTAAGTGGGGTTTTGACAAGAAATGGTGCAAAATACAATACTAAGGCTGTTGTAATATGCAGTGGAACTTATCTTAGAGCAAGGATTTTTATGGGAGAAGTTAACTTCTCATCTGGTCCATCTGGTTTTGGACCTGCCAACCACCTTTCTTCTAGCTTGGAAGAAGATTTTGGAATGGAGCTTCAAAGGCTTAAAACTGGTACACCAGCCAGGGTCCTAAGAAGTTCTATTGACTTTTCTGTTATGAAGGAACAGGCTGGAGATGAAGAAATCATTCCATTTTCCTTCTTAAATATTGATAAGAAATACGATATTGACCAAGAACTTTGTTACCTTACTTACACAACTAAGAAATGTCACGAAATTATAAGAGATAACATTGAAAGGTCTGCCTTGGCCCTTGGAGATATTGAGGGAAAGGGACCGAGATATTGTCCATCTATTGAAGACAAGGTTATGAGGTTTGGAGACAGGGATTCCCACCAAGTATTCATTGAGCCAGAAGGACTTACTACTGATGAAATGTATATACAAGGTGTTTCCTCCTCCCTACCTGTTGAAATTCAACAAGAGTTTTATAAGGAAATAATTGGTTTGGAAAACTGTAAAATTCTTAGACCTGCCTATGCCATAGAATATGATGCCATTGATGCAACTCTTTTAAAGAGAAGTCTTGAACACATGGACTATGAAGGTCTTTTCTTTGCAGGACAAATAAACGGGTCCAGTGGTTATGAAGAAGCAGGAGCCCAAGGTATAGTTGCAGGTATCAACGCAGCCCTAATGGTCCAAGGAAAAGATCCCTTTATCCTAGATAGGTCTGAAGCCTATATAGGAGTATTAATTGATGATCTTGTAACTAAGGGTACACGTGAACCTTATAGGATGATGACTTCAAGAGCTGAATACAGGCTAACACTTAGACAAGACAACGCAGATCTTAGATTAACTGAAAAAGGAAGACAAATTGGACTTGTTGATGATGAGAGATATGAAGGTTACCTATACAGGAAAAAGGCAATTGAAGACGAAATAAAGAGAATTAAGAAGATTCAGATAAACCCTACTGCTGAAAATAACAAGATCTTAGAATCACTGGGATCTACTGAGACTCAAAATTCCTTTAGTCTTTATGAAATGATAAAGAGGCCAGAACTTGATTATAAAAAACTAGAAGCCTTTGACCCAGATAGACCTTCTGTCCGCGATGATGTAATAAGAAATGTTGAGATAGAAATAAAGTACGAAGGATATATTAAAAAGCAAGAAATTCAAATCAAACAGTTTAAAAAACTTGAAAACAAGAAGCTTTCAAAGAACCTTGACTACAAGGCTATAGATGGACTTAGGATTGAAGCAAGAGAAAAGTTATCTGATATTAGACCAGAATCTATTGGGCAAGCATCGAGAATAACTGGAGTTTCACCTGCTGATATAAATGTCCTTCTTATCCACTTAGAACAAATGAGGAGAAAAAATGTTAGTTGATTATTTCAAGGAATATGACCTTGATACAAAAAATATAGATAAGTATGAGAGATATAAAAAATTAATCCTAGATTATAACCAACACACAAATCTTACAAGAATAACTGAAGATGATGAGTTTAATGTAAAGCACTTTTTGGACTGCCTAAGCTTATTAAAAACTGGAAAGTTTAGCGGAAATGAAAAAATTATAGACATTGGGACAGGTGCTGGCTTCCCTGGAGTGCCATTAAAACTTTATAATGAAGACCTTGACGTAACCCTATTAGACTCTCTAAGAAAGAGAATTGACTTTTTGGATGGTGTGATAGAGGACTTAGATCTAAAAGGCATTAGAGCAATCCATGCAAGAGCAGAAGAAGTGGCAAGGACAAATGAATACAGAGAACAGTTTGATGTAGCAGTATCAAGAGCTGTGGCCAACCTATCAACTCTTACAGAATATGCAATGGGCTTTGTGAAAGTCGGTGGATATTTCATATCTCAAAAAGGACCAGAGTATAAAGAAGAAATTAAAAATGCAAAAAGAGCAATTGAAATAATGGGAGGAGAAGTTGAAGATGTAATTCACACTCCCCTACCTAATGATATTGATCACTATATAATAGTAATAAAAAAGGTAAAAGCAACTGATAAAAAGTATCCAAGAGGTGGAGGAAAGCCAAGAAAGGCTCCCCTATAAGTCAGTTATTTACACAAACAAACACAAAAAAATTAAGGCTCCACGTGGAGCCTTTTTTACTTGCAATAAAAATTAAGATTTCGATAAATTTTTATGCTCCACGTAGAGCATTTAGTATAAATATTATTTGTGCTCTACGTAGAGCATGAGGCTAAAATTAGAATAAAATTTTTGCACTAATACTTTCCTCATCTTTAAAATGCTTCTTAAACATGATATTATTAATTATATAGAAATGAGGTAAGAATATGTCTGTTGTAATTACAGTTTTTAATCAAAAGGGTGGTGTCGGAAAGAGCACCACAGTCATAAATTTAAGTTCAGCATTGGCTCTAAGAGGCAAAAAAACTCTAATAGTGGACATGGATCCCCAAGGAAATGCTACATCGGGCCTTGGTCTATATGAATTTGACAATATGATATACGATTTTTTAATTGATGAAGAGTTGGAATCCATATATCCAACAGGATTTTCAAAACTTGATATAATACCGTCAAACTCAGAGTTTGCAGGTGTAGAGATAGAGCTAGCAAGACACGAAGATTGGCAATTCAAACTTAAAAAGATGATAGATAAGGTAAAAGATAATTATGATTTTGTAATTATAGATTCACCGCCTTCTCTTGGAATCCTATCAATGATGTCACTTGTGGCAAGTGATAAGATTTTAGTTCCAGTACAATGTGAATATTATGCCCTTGAAGGTGTGTCACAACTTATGGATACAATGACCCTTGTAAGGGACAATTTCAATCCAAATCTTAATCTATTAGGTGTTGTTATGTGTATGTTTGATGGAAGGACTAATCTTTCTAACCAAGTGGTTGAAGAAGTTCAAAAGCACTTTGACAACAAGGTATTTAAGACTTTTATACCAAGAAATGTAAGATTGGCAGAAGCTCCAAGCTTTGGCATGAACATATATGACTATGACAGCAGTTCTAAGGGGGCCAAGGCCTATACAGACCTTGCCAAGGAATTAATAGGTGAGATAAATGACTAAGAAAAAAGGCTTAGGAAGAGGAATTGGAAATTTTCTAAATTCTAGTGAAAAAATAAGAGAAGTTATAGAAGAAGAACGTTCCAAACTTATGGAGATAAATACTTCTGATATAGTCGCAAATGAAGATCAACCAAGGAAGAATTTTGTCGAAGAAGAACTGAAGGACCTGGCATCTTCTATAGAAAAATACGGTATAATCCAACCTCTTCTATTGAAGAAAAAAGAAGACAAGTATGAAATTATAGCTGGAGAAAGAAGGTTTAGGGCCGCAAAACTTGCAGGTTTAGAAAGAGTCCCAGCAATAGTAAAAGACATTACTGATGAAGAATCTTCAAGGATTGCTATAATAGAAAACATCCAAAGAAAAGATTTAAACCCTGTTGAAGAAGCTATGAGTTACAGGCACCTACTAGATTCACAAGACCTTACACAAAAGGAACTTGCAGAAGAAATAGGCAAATCTAGGCAGTATATAGGTAACACAATTAGGTTATTAAATCTTGATCCAAGAGTCTTAAAACTTCTTGAAGAGGAAGAAATATCTGTGTCCCATGGTAAAAAACTTCTTTCTATTAAGGATGGAGATAAGCAATATAAAGAAGCCATGAGGATTATAAAGGACTCCCTTCCTGTAAATAACAACAAGAAAAGTGTAAAAAAACCAAGGGTTCAAGAAAAAGAAGACATATTCTTAGAAGACATGAGAGGCCAAGTGGAAAGGTCTCTTGGAACTAAGGTAAACTTCAAAAAAAGAGGCAAGGTAGGAAAAATCGAAATAGAATACTATGGAGAAGAAGACCTATCTAGGATTCTTGACCTAATTTTGGCTAGAGAGTTGGATTAAATATGAGAAGATTTTACACAATATACCTAGTATCAGCCTTTTCAGACAGGGCTTTTATGGGAAATTCTACAGGCGTTGTCATAGATGATGGAAGTTTGACAGACTCTGAGATGAAAAACATAGCAATGGATATAAATCAATCTGTTGTAGTTTTTGTTAGACAACTTGATAGGGATAGATATCTCACAAGATTTTTTACACCTGAGGGAGAAATAAACCTTTGTGGTCATGCAACTATTGCAACTTTTTATGCCCTTGCAGAAAACGAATATATTATGTCCAAGGATGAAGGAATTAGAAAAATCATTCAACATACAAAGTTTGGAAAGATTCCAGTTGAACTTGAGTACAAGAATTCTAAAATCCAAAATGTTTACATGAACCTAAAAATTGGCTTGAGAGAAAAATATGAAGCTCCAGAAGGCGTTTTAAGAGCTTTAAATCTAAGCCCTAATGATATAGGTCTAGATATAAAAGAAAACTTAAATATGGAAAAAATATCTACGGGAACCTGTGATATACTTGTTCCTGTAAGAAATGAAGAAATTTTAGCATCTATAAATTTAGATAGAGATGCGGCAATAAAAATTTCAAAAAAAGAAGAAATTATTTCTATCCATGCTTTTACAACAAAAAATGGAAGAGAAATAAGGCAAAGGACCTTCTCGCCGATTATTGGTGCTGATGAAGAATTTGGAAGTGGGACTTCTACTGCTGCTACTATGCACTACCTAAAGGCAAATGAACTTGCAGAAAGTGATTCTATTTTAGCTATACAAGGTGATTATATTGGTAGGCTTTCAAAGGTTGTAACTAGTCTGGGAGAAAGTGATAATACGATAAGGGTCGGAGGAAGGGCCTATGTGTTTATGAATGGAGTTATATATTTATAATGGGAATAAGACAGAAAAAATCTAATAGATCAAGGTTGGTCCTTATAATATTCTTTGCCATCCTAGTGTTTTTTGGAGGCAGTCTAGTATCCTCTAGAAACAAGATAGTGGATATTAACCCAAGAGATGTTGACTATATTGAGATAATAGGCTTTCAAACTGGTAATATGAAAACTATTAAGGATAGAAAAGTTGTTACAAAGATATGTAAAGACTTAAACAGTCTAAGAGGTAAACAAGCAAACAAGGACACCAATGGAGAAATCGCAAACTACATCAATGTTTACTTTACAAGTGGCAACAAGATTTCCTTTGTTAAGACTGGACTAACTATTAGGGTTAACAATATTTATTACAATGTAAGTTCAAGGAACTCTAAGATGATCGATGAAATAATAGAAAAATATGGAAGATAAACCTGGTGGGCTTATGCTCACTGGGTTTTTTATTGTAAAAAATTTGTGGATAAAGCTCTATTAAATACTTGTTGATAAAAAATAAAAATCTAAAAACTATTAACAATTTCTTATTTTTAGAGAAAATTGCGAATTATAATCAACATTTGTAGATAAGAAGAGGAAATTGTGGATAAAAAAGCTTGAAAATAAAGTAAAAAACTAAGGAAAAGACACTTATCCACAGAAATAACCTAAGAAAAATATTTTCTTTATAAATTTCATAAAAAAATAGCCTAAGATAAGAATTGAACTGACCCCCAAAAGTTGGACTTAAAAACCAACTATAGGAGGTCAGTTTTTTAGTGGCAAAATATAATTTAGAATTCAAACTAAAAATAGTGAAAGAATATTTAGAAGGAAACATAGGATACGCATCACTTGCAAAAAAATATAATATCAAATCAGAATCAGAGTTAAAAAGATGGGTAAATGCATACAAAACACAAGGCTATGAAGGACTAGAAGTAAAAAGAAAAAATAATAAATATACTTTGGAATTTAAGCTAAATACTGTAAACTTGTATCTAACAGAAGAAGGCATAGAAGGACTAAAACCAAAAAAGAGAGGAAAACCTTCAAATATGCCAAGTATAGATAAAAGCAAAAACCTAACAAATAAAAGTAAACAAACAAAAAAAGAATTGAGTGAAATAGAAAAACTAAGAGAAGAAAATTACTATCTTCAAATGGAAGTAGACATTCTAAAAAAAAAGATTCAATTCTCGCAGATGACAGAATCAGAAATAGACGAATATCTAAGATCATTAGATCACTAAGAGATAA
>CABQNX010000007.1 GCA_902465645.1 uncultured Peptoniphilus sp. | reverse complement strand
GACCCATACGGAAATGTTAACTCTACAGTAATCGGTGACTACCACCACCCTAAGACAAGATTCACAGGATCTGGTGGAGCTAATGGTATTGCAACTTATGTAAACACAATTATTATGATGCAACACGAAAAGAGAAGATTTATAGAAAAAGTTGACTATATTACTTCTCCAGGTTGGATCGATGGTCCTGGTGGAAGAACTAGAGTAGGTATTCCTGAAAATGTTGGACCACAAATGGTTGTAACTGACAAGGGTATCTTAAAATTCGATGAAGACACTAAGAAAATGTATCTTGCAGGATACTATCCATCTTCATCTCCAGAAGATGTAATCGAAAATACAGGATTTGACATTGACGTTTCTCGTGCAGTTGAACTTGAAGCACCAGACGAAAATGTAATCAAATTAATCAGAGAAGAAATAGACCCAGGCGAAGCTTTCATAAAGAAGCCTGTTGAAGAATAATATAGGAGGACAAATGGCACAATATTCACTTGCTTCATATTTCCAAAATATGAAGACAATTGGTAATCCTTTAAAAGCAGTAGATGAAGAAAACTTCAATCAACTTAGAGAAATCGAAGAAGAAATAAGAGACTACGCTGAAAAGGCTCTTGCTGCTGGTAAACCAGATGAAAAAGTAAATGAACGTGGCGAAATGACAGCACTTCAAAGAATTGCTGAACTTATCGATGAAGGTACATGGTGCCCACTAAACACAATTTATAACCCTGGTGAAAATGATCACGGTACTACTGGTATCGTAAAGGGACTTGCTAAAGTTGACGACAGATGGGTTTACATTGTTGCCAGCGATAACAAGAAACTTGCTGGTGCTTGGATTGCAGGACAAGCTGATGACCTTCTAAGAGCATCAGACACTGCTGAAAGACTTAGAATTCCACTAGTTTATATACTAAACTGTTCTGGTGTTAAACTTGACGAACAAGAAAAAGTTTATCCAAACAGACGTGGTGGAGGTACTCCATTCTACAGAAACTCAAGACTTAACCAATGTGGAGTTCCTGTAATTGTTGGTATCTATGGTACTAACCCAGCAGGTGGTGGATACCACTCAATTTCACCTACAATTATTGTTGCACACAAAGATGCAAACATGGCTGTTGGTGGAGCTGGAATCCTTGGCGGTATGAATCCTAAAGGATATATCGATGAAGAAGGAGCTAACCAAATTGCAGACCAAACTGCAAATGCTAAGAAGACAACTCCTCCAGGATCAGTTGGTGTTCACTTCGCACAAACTGGTTTCATGAGAGAATGCTACGTTGAAGAAGAAGGAGTTCTTGAAGGTATTAGAAAGTATCTTTCAATGCTTCCTAAATATGAAAGAGAATTCTTCAGAGTAGACGATCCAAAGAATCCACTTTACGACCCTAACGACATGTACTCAATAATTCCACAAAATGGTAAAAAGGCATATGACGTTTATGACGTAATTTCAAGACTATTTGATGGTTCTGAATTTATGGAATACAAAAAGGGATACGGTAGAGAAATGGTAACTGGACTTGCAAAAGTTAACGGACTTTTAGTTGGTGTTGTAGCTAACGTTCAAGGTCTATTAATGGGCTATCCAGAATACTACAATGATCCAAAACACATCTCTATTGGTGGTAAACTTTATAGACAAGGTCTAATAAAGATGAACGAATTCGTGACATTATGTGCTAGAGACAGACTTCCTATTATCTGGCTACAAGATACTACTGGTATCGACGTAGGCGATGATGCAGAAAAGGCTGAATTACTAGGACTTGGTCAATCACTAATTTATTCAATCCAAAACTCTAACCTTCCTCAAATGGAAATTACAATGAGAAAGGGTACTGCAGCAGCTCACTATGTACTTGGTGGACCTCAAGGAAATGACACTAACGCATTCTCACTTGGTTCTGCAGCAACTGAAATCAACGTAATGAATGGAGAAACAGCAGCTACAGCAATGTATTCTAGAAGACTTGCTAAAGATAAAAAAGCTGGAAAAGACCTACAACCTACAATTGACAAGATGAACGACTTGATTCAAGACTACGCTGAAAAGTCAAAACCATTCTCTTGTGCTAAGTACGGTCTAGTAGACGAAATAGTTAACATGAATCTATGGAGAAACTACATCATCGCTTTCACTGAAAGTGTGTACCAAGATCCAGAATCTATTTGTCCAGTTCACCAAATGCTTACTCCAAGAATAATTAGAGATTACGACAGAATAAATAATATTAAATAATATAAAAATATGACAATTTTATTGGATAATCTCAAAAGGATTATCCAATATTTTTGTATATTACAATTAACCTTACTATAAGTAAAGAATAGTATTCTAAACATATAAATAGTAAAGTCTCAAGTCCATAGAAGCCCAGAAAACTCAACTTCTTGGCCCTGTGCCTTTTTGACAAAGATACATAAGTATAGTAGAATTAAGAAGAGTAAGATATTAGTTTTAATTAAAGAGGAGATTGTATGGCAGAAGCTATTTATACAATGGGAGTCGATATTGGTTCGACTGCCTCAAAGAGTATTATTTTAAAAGATGGCAAGGAAATTATTTCAAGCTCTTGTATTGATGTTGGGGCTGGAACAAGTGGTCCATCAAGAACAATAAGTGAAACTCTTAAAAATGCAAACATGAAAAGAGAAGATATAGCCTATGTGATGGCTACTGGATATGGCAGAACTTCACTAGAAGAAGCGGATTTCCAAATGTCTGAACTTTCCTGTCACGCTAAGGGAGCATACTTCTTATTCCCAAGTGTACGTACAATCATTGATATCGGTGGACAAGATGCCAAGGCTCTAAAAATTGGAGATAATGGTATGCTTGAAAACTTTGTTATGAATGATAAGTGTGCCGCAGGTACTGGAAGATTCTTAGATGTAATCGCAAAAGTTCTTGAAGTAGATGTTTCTAAGCTAGAAGAATTAGACGAACTGTCTACTAAAGACGTTAGTATTTCTTCTACTTGCACAGTTTTCGCTGAATCAGAAGTTATTTCACAACTTGCAAGTGGAACGAAGATTGAAGATATAGTTAAGGGGATTCACCAATCAATTGCCGCAAGAGTAGGTTCTCTTGCAAAGAGGATTGGTTTAAATGATGACATAGTATTTACAGGTGGTGTTGCTTTAAATGAGGGTATGGTTAGAGCTCTCGAAGATAATACTGGACATAAGATCCACACTTCACCATTATGTCAACTAAATGGTGCTCTTGGAGCAGCGCTATTTGGATATCAAAAGTGTAAATTGGAAAAATTAAAAAAAGAAAAGGCTAATGCATAATTTATTTTAGGAGGTAAACTATGGCTGAAAAAATTCAAAAAATACCTGGTAAAAAACCAAGACCAATCGAAGGAAACATTCCTGCAGCTCAAGCACTAAGAAATGTAGTAGATAGAGTTTACGGAGCAGCATGGGATGCTAAAAAAAGAGGAGAACTAATTGGATGGTCATCATCTAAATTCCCTATTGAACTTGCAAAGGCATTTGGACTACACGCAGTATATCCAGAAAACCACGCAGCAACAACTGCAGCTAAAAAAGACGGTTTAAGACTTTGTCAAACAGCTGAAGATATGGGATATGACAACGACATTTGTGGTTATGCAAGAATTTCACTTGCTTACGCAGCTGGAGAACCAACTGACTCAAGAAAGATGCCACAACCAGACTTCGTACTTTGCTGTAACAACATCTGTAACATGATGACTAAATGGTATGAAAACATTGCAAGAATGCACGACATTCCAATGATTATGATTGATATTCCATTCCAAAACACAGTTGATGTACCTGAAGAAAAAGTTGATTACTTAATGGGACAATTCGAATACGCTATTCACCAACTTGAAAAACTTACTGGTAAGAAATTTGATGAAAAGAAATTCGAAGAAGCTTGTCAAATTGCAAACAGAACTGCTGCTGCATGGTTAAAGGCTTGTTCATACATGGCTTACGAACCATCTCCACTTTCTGGATTTGACCTATTTAACCACATGGCAGACATTGTTGCTGCAAGATGTGAAATTGATGCAGCTGAAGGATTTGAACTTCTAGCAGAAGAATATGAACAATCAGTTAAGGAAGGAACTTCTACTTGGGAATACCCAGAAGAACACAGAATCCTATTTGAAGGTATACCTTGCTGGCCAGGACTAAGAAACCTATTTGAACCATTAAAACAAAATGGAGTTAACGTAACTGCAGTAGTATATGCACCTGCTTTCGGTTTCCAATACACAACTGTTAGAGAAATGGCTGCAGCTTACTGTAAGGCACCTTGTTCAGTATGTATCGAAGACGGTGTTGAATGGAGAGAAACAATGGCTAAAGAAAACGGAGTTTCTGGAGCACTTGTTAACTACAATAGATCTTGTAAACCATGGTCAGGAGCAATGCCTGAAATCGAAAGAAGATGGAGAGAAGACCTTGATATTCCAGTAGTTCACTTTGACGGTGACCAAGCTGACGAAAGAAACTTCTCTCAAGAACAATACAAGACAAGAGTTCAAGGTTTAGTAGAAATTATGAACGAAAGAAAAGCAGACAGACTTGCTAAGGGCGAAGATGTTTACACTAATTTCGAAAACACTAAAGAAACTGACTGGTCTAAGACTACAATTTAATAGGGGTGCAAAATGGCTGATATAAAAGAATTATTAAAAGAATTTAAAAATATAGCAGAAAATGAAAGAGAACAAATTGACAAGTACCTTGACCAAGGTAAAAAAGTAGTTGGTGTATTTCCTTACTACGCACCTGAAGAAATTATCTATGCAGGTGGACTAGTACCTTACGGAGTTTGGGGAGGACAAGGTCCAATTGATAAGGCTAAAGAATATTTCCCAACATTCTACTATTCACTAGCTCTTAGATGTCTAGAAATGGGTCTTGACGGATCACTTGACGGACTTAGCGCAACAATGATAACAACTCTTGATGATACGCTAAGACCATTATCTCAAAACTACAAAGTTTCTGTTGGTAGAAAAATTCCAATGATTTTCATAAACCACGCACAACACAGAAAAGAAGACTTTGGTAAAACTTATAATGCAAAAATCTTCAAACAAGCTGCAGAAAGATTAGAAGAAGTCTGTGATGTTAAAATCACTGACGAAAATCTAAAGAAAGCTTTTGAAGTATATAATGAAAATAGAGCTCTAAAGAGAGAATTTGTTAAATTATGTGGAGATTATTCTAAGACAATTAAAGCATCTGATAGATGTAATGTTCTTAAAGCTTCTTTCCACATGCTTAAAGATGAACACAACAAGATGCTAAAAGAACTTATCGAAGCTCTTAAAGCAATGCCAAAAGAAGAATGCAATGGACCAAGAGTAGTAACTTCTGGTATCATCACTGACAACCCAGCACTTCTTGAAGTTTTTGACAATTTCAACATCTGTGTAGTTGCAGATGACGTTGCAAGTGAATCAAGAGGATTCAAAGTTGATGTTGATACTTCTATTGAGGATCCATACATGGCTCTTGCTGATCAATTTGCAAGAATGGACGAAGATCCAATTCTTTACGACCCAGACATTTGGAAGAGACCACAATATGTTGTTGACCTAGCTCTTGATAACGACGCTGATGGTTGCCTAGTATTCATGATGACATTCAACGATACTGAAGAAATGGAATATCCATCACTAAAACAAGCTTACGAAAAAGCTGGTATTCCACTAATTAAGATGGGTTATGACCAACAAATGACTGACTTCGGTCAAGCTAAGACTCAACTTGAAACATTTAATGAAATGGTTCAACTTAATAGAATGTAATAAAATAATATAAATTTTTGAGACGCTGAGTGATCGGCGTCTTTTTTTATTTAATTTTGAAATTGACTTACTAAAGGTTTTATAAAATTAGGGTAAATTATGAGATTACAGAAAATTATAAGATTGTAAATAATTGCGATATTGCAAAAAATTATGACTTTGATAATAATTATGAGCTTATAAACAATTGATAAGAAGCAATAATTTATTAAAACTAAATTTATTGTTATTTACTATTTTAAAATTACCTATTACTAAACTTTGAAGAATAAAAAATTTATTAATTACTAATGGATGTTAATTGACAGATTAAGACAAAAACAAATTGAAATAATGAGATATAATTGTAAAAGATGGTCTATATGATAAAATTAAAACTAATCAGGGACTTAATCTATGATATAAAAAGTTTTAAGGTATAGATTCAATAAAGCGTGATAAAAATGATGAAAAATATAAAGAAAGAAGGTAATTATGGAAATTTTAATTTTAAGAGAAGAAGATATTTTAGAGGCAGTTGACATCAAGGATATAATTGAAGCAGATAAGGAAGCCCTAAAAGATTATAGCCAAGGTGGATCAGACATACCACTGAGAACTGTAATTGACGTAGACAAAAAATCTTCAAGCACTGCAATCTTTATGCCAGGCTACATCAAGAACAAGAATGCTCTTGGTATGAAGATAATCGACATCTATCCAGAAAATATTGACAAGGGTCTAGTTAGCGCTCCTTCCACAATGATTTTAATTGACAAGGAAAATGGATTTGTGAAGGCAATACTTGATGGAACAATTCTTACAAGGTTAAGGACTGGAGCAGTTTCAGGTGCAGCCACAGAAGTCCTAGCCAATGAGGATGCAAAAACTTTTCTATTAATAGGAACTGGTGGCCAAGCATCAACTCAGCTTGAGGCAGTCCTAGCAGTAAGAGACATAGAAAAAGCCTATGTATGTGATGTGAACTATGAAAGAGCAGAGAAGTTTGCAGAAGAAATGAATGAAAGATTAAAAAAATATGGAGCAGAAATTATCCCTATTGTAAATTCTGATGAAGTTATAGGAGAGGTAGACATAATAACCACTGTGACAACTGCCAAGAAACCTGTCTTTGACGGTAATAAGGTGAAGAAGGGCGTCCATGTCAATAGCGTTGGATCATACACACCTGATATGCAGGAGACTCCTCCAGAGCTTTTAGTGAAGGCTGACAAAATTTTCACTGACACCAATGAAGGTGTAATTGAAGAAGCAGGCGACGTCATAATCCCAATTAGTGAAGGGAAGATTTCAAAAGAAAAAGTTGAACATGAACTTGGGGACCTCCTTCTTGAAAAAGAAGTGGGGAGAGAGTCCAAGGATGAAATCACATGGTTTAAGACTGTTGGCTTTGCAGGTCTTGATCTTGTGGCGGGAGAAAAAATATATCAACTGGCAAAAGAAAAGGTAATAGGAACAAAAATAGAAATTTAAATAAATTTATAGACTGTTGCTTACAAGCAGCAGTTTTTTTATGTAAGTATAAAATTAAAATGAGAAAATAATAGCCGAGAATTTTAAAGCTTTATAAGATATGATTTATAAAAGTGTGATTGCTAAAAGACTTAGAAAAAATCTTGCTTCTTAAGATTAATTTTATTTTAAAATAGATTTAAGATCTTACTATCTTTCATAAATTGTAAAAAATGAGTTTGGTATTTTAAAGAAATATTAATTTGATTTAAGACACGCGTGAAATACTAAACTGTATAAGTTAAGTTAGAATACTTAAGTTAGGATAAGTTGGAATTTTTTTAAAGTAGGATAATAAGAAGAACTCCCTATAAAAAGATTTCAAATAAGTATAGTGGATGCTTGGATAATAAAAAATGACAATAAAAAAAACTGTTGCCCGGAAGCAACAGTTTAAAATTTAAATTTTAGTCTTCTTTAACAACAGTGTTTTCTTCGAAAGCTCTGTGGTCAAGTTTTTCGATACCAGCTGGAACGTGAACTTCATGAATGTTATTCTTTTTGAATGCAAACATGTCGATTTTCTTAATGTTCTTAGGTAATTCGATTTCTGTAAGGTTGTTCTTGTAGAAAGCACTTACACCAATAAATTCAACTGTATCAGGAATATCGATTTCACCAATTTGATTTAGTGAGAAAGCATTGTCGCCGATAAACTCAACTTCTTCTGGTAACTTAACGTCAGTTAAGTTGTTTCTGTAGAAAGCATAAGCGTCAATCTTCTTAACTGCATCAGGAATTTCCACTTCAGTAAGGTTGTTAACACCAAAAGCTTCGTATTGAATTTCTTCTACAGTTTCAGGAATTACAACAGAGTTAAGTTTTCTTCTGAAGAAGCATTGTTCTCCAATAACTCTGATCTTAGTTCCGTCTGGTCCTTCAGTAGGCACTACCATATCAAATAATTCTTCATTTTTGATTTTGTCTTTGCCCTTTCTTGTCATGCCCTTTAGAACATCACCGTCAAAAATAAAATCATCAAACTCCCAAGGTTTTTCCATAATATGTACGTCCTCCCCCTAATTAAAATTTTTTCTTACCTACATTATAACATAAGGACCAAAAATTATAAAGGAAGCTTGTTAATTAGGCGAAGTATGAACACTTTTTATGATAAAAAACTTCTTTTTTACTAAAAGTTTGAATTAGATAAAAATTGTTACGAAATATAAAATAATATTTTAAAGTGGGTAAGAATATAATGAAGAAAGATTTTAAGATAAGTAAATAATATGTAAAATTTTAAATATCGTTGAGGAAAATGTAATCATAACTTGACTATATTGTGTTATTAATGTATCATGTTAAATTAAATATTGTATAAGTGTAATGTTAGTTAAAAGGAGGGCAAAATGTATAATAAAAACTTTTTTGAAGATATGATGGAGATGCAAAAAAATATTTTTGAAAACCAAAAGGAAGCCTATGGCAAGTTTATGGATTCTTTTAACTTTGGAGCTTTTAATCCCCTTTACTCAAATATGTATATGAATAATTTTAAAAATCCAATGGACTTTTTAAAGGATTATAATAAGTTTAACCAAAATTTTGAAAATAATTTTAAGGAATTTTTCTTAAGAGTGCCAGGATATGAGGATGCTATTGATGCTTACAAGAAGAATATGGAATTTTTGAACAAGCTTTACCTTGCTTATGGTGATTTTTACAAGGACCTTGATCTTGTGGCTGCACAAAACAAATTAATTGAATTATTCGAACTTTACAGTGACGAATTAGTAGAGATGTCTAAAAAATATTTCTACAAATTAATACCTGATTCTTATTATACTGTGCTAGAAAACTTTAATTTAGAAAAGTTTATAAGACCAGCTATTGAAAATTCAAAGAAATCAATTGATTTTTATGAAGAAGCCATAAATAATAGACCAGAAATTTTAGTTGAAGATGTAAAGAATTTCTACCAAGGAATTATTGACAAGATGTATGAAATGCCAACTATTGGCATAAGCGAAGAGGAAAAAGCTAAGTCTAAAGAGGATTTAGAAAATTATCTTGAACTACAAGTAAAATTATTAGACTTTAACCTCTTCCTAGAAAAGAAAAATCAAGAAACTGCCCTAAAGGCTCAAAGAGCTTATATTGAAGGACTTGAAACAGAAGGATCATTAGAGGACTTTGCAGATTTCTACAGATTTTATATGAATAATTTTGAAAATGCCTATAAGGAACTTATAAATTCTAGTGAATACAAAGAAAAAGTACAAGAAGTATTAGATATTCTAGAAAAGAATAAGAATCTCTACAAGGAAAAACTTTCAGAAAAATTAGCAGAATTTCCTATTGCAACAGCAAAGGATGTAGAAGAATTTATGCGTGATATCCAAGATCTCTCTAAGGATTTTTACGATGTAAAGAAATCTAAAACAAATCTAGAGAGAAAGGTAACTAAGATAAAAAATGACTCTGAAAAAGAAATTAAGGCCCTAAAAGAAGAAGTTGCAAAATTAAAGGAAGAAAATCAAAAGGCAAAAGCTGATTCTGATGAGGCACTTAAGAAAGAACTTGAAGAATTAAAGAAGGAATTAACTTCCTTAAAAAACGAAATGAAGAAAAGTAAATAAATTATAAAATTTTTTATTAAAAGTCTGTGGTTTTTGCCACAGATTTTTTTTGGGAATTTTTAATATTTTATTATGTTATTATTATTCGACAATTAATTATCGATAAACAATAAATAATTATTGACATTCATAAAATGATTTTATATAATCTAGAAAAAGGAGGAAGTTATGAAATCTTTTAGAGTTAAATTTATTGGAGGACTTTTGATACTAGCTATTTTAATCTTAAGTGCTGGCCTCTATGGAGTTTATAAATTTTCTGGGATAATGGCAGGAATCTACCCCATGTTTATGAATATGAGGTATCCCATGATGGTCTTGTGTCAAGCCATGATCTTGGTCCTTATCCTTGCCCTAGTCTTTGGCCTCTTAGCCTTAAAAAATTATGGAGAGGACAGGGTTTTTGAAAGTAAGACCTTACTTGACCTTCAAGTGGTGGCCCTATCCTTTATAGGAATTTTTCTCTTGTCAATCCTATCTATTATCTACACCAACTTTAATCTTGATGGGTCCATAACAAATTTAATTTTTATTGGGACAGGTCTTGGATCCATGCTTGTTGGACAAATTTTTCTTCTTTTGTGTGACCTTGTTAAAGAGGGGATTGCCCTAAAAGAAGAAAATGATCTTACAATTTGAGGTGGCCTATGGGAAAAATAATTGTTGATTTAGATGTTGTGCTTGCAAAAAATAAGATGACCTTGACAGAATTATCTGAAGAAGTTGGAATAAGTCTTTCAAATCTTTCTATTTTGAAGACCAATAAGGCGAGGGCTATAAGATTTTCCACACTTTCAGAAATTTGTAGGGTCTTGGATTGTCAGGTTGGAGATATTTTACGCTACGAGGGTGATGAAGATGAAGGATAAAAAATTTAAAAGAGTTTTAATTACAATGTTTATAATTTTTCTAGCTGCCATACCCCCTTTATACTTCTTGTCTGACCCAAGAGACCAGGCAGTAAAGGAAGTGGAAAATGAATTTGGGATTAGATTTCCCAAGTCTGTGAAGAGGGAAAGGGAACTTTATAAGGAGCCAAGCTTCCACGGAGATGGAGAGGCTGCAATTTTATTTTCCTTTGATAAGAATGATAGTGAAGAGATAAAAAAGTCTTTAAAAAATTATTATGTTGCAAAGGATGATAACAAACTATCCCAAATAGAAACCTGTTACTTACAAGTTAAGAAGAGGGGATTTGATCCTTCTCTTGATTTAAACAATGAAATTTATTTCAAACCGACTTCAGAATATGTCTTTGCAGGTATGTATGGAAATTTTGTAGCCCTAATACTTGATGAGGATAAGGGAGAAATTTTATTTTTAGAATGGGATACTTAGAGTAAATTTGATAAAGAAAATCAATTAGAATTTTTATAAAAAGGCTCTTAAAGAGTCTTTTTTTAGTGAATGAAAGCTTATAATTTTCTCTAAGTAAAAAATTAAAAATCTACTTTAAGAAGTTTTAAATTAATTATGAGGGGGTAATTCATATATGAAAGCTTTATATGTTACATTAAAGTAAAATAAGGAGTGTAAAATGACTAAACCAAACATTAATTTAGATAAAAAGTATGGCCTATTTATTGGCGGAGAGTTTGTTGAAAGTGAAAATGGAGATAGCTTAGATGTATTTTGTCCAGCGGATGGCGAAAAACTAGCATCAATTGCCCAAGCATCTGAAGCTGATGTAGATAAGGCTGTTAAGGCAGCTTGGGAAGGCTTCAATGAATACAAGAAGACAAATAGATACGAGAGAGCAAAAATCTTAAACAAGATTGCTGATATTATAGATGAAAATGCTGACCATCTTGCTATGGTTGAAACCCTAGATAATGGTAAGCCAATTAGGGAAACAAGAAATATTGATATTCCACTAGCATCTGAACACTTTAGATACTTTGCAGGAGCAATCCTAGCTGAAGAAGGAACTGCAAATGCTATTGATGGCAACACTTTATCAATTGTTCTTCGTGAACCACTTGGAGTTGTTGGACAAATTATTCCATGGAACTTCCCATTCCTAATGGCAGCATGGAAATTGTCTCCAGCCCTAGCAGCAGGCGATGCAGTTGTAATTAAACCATCTTCAACAACTTCTCTTTCACTTTTAGAACTTATGAAGTTGATAAAAGATGTTGTGCCAAAGGGAGTTATCAACGTTGTAACAGGTTCTGGATCTAAGTCTGGTGAATACCTACAACACCATGAAGGACTTTCAAAACTTGCCTTCACTGGTTCAACTGAAGTTGGATACAAGATTGCAGAAGCTGCAGCAGAAAAATTAATCCCAGCTACTCTAGAACTTGGTGGTAAGTCAGCGAACATCTTCTTTGATGACTGCGACATGGATCTTGCAATAGATGGACTTGCTATGGGAATTTTATTTAACCAAGGTCAAGTATGTTGTGCAGGTTCAAGAGTTTTCGTTCACGAAGATATCTATGATGAATTTGTTGAAAAGGCAATCGAAAAATTCAAGAATATAAAAGTTGGACTACCTTGGGAAGAAGACACACAAGTTGGAGCTCAAGTAAATAAATCACAAACTGAAAAAGTTCTTGGCTATGTAGAAGTTGCTAGAAAAGAAGGAGCAACTATTGCAGTTGGTGGAGAAAAGGCTACAAAGAATGGCACAGAAAATGGGTACTTCACTATGCCAACTCTTATCACAAATGCTGACAACGACATGAAGGTTGCAAGAGAAGAAATCTTTGGACCAGTTGCAGTTGTAATCAAGTTCAAAGACGAAGATGAAGTTATTAAGATGGCAAATGACTCAGACTACGGTCTAGCAGGAGCTGTTTGGACAAGAGATATCAACAAGGCAATAAGAGTTGCAAGAGGAATCGAAACTGGTAGAGTTTGGGTTAACACTTATAACCAACTTCCAGCAGGAGCACCTTTTGGCGGCTACAAAAAATCTGGTATTGGTAGAGAAAACCACAAGATGATGCTTGACGCTTACTCTCAAGTTAAGAATATCTTTATTGATACTTCTGAAAAAACTTCAGGACTTTACTAAAAATTGTTTATAAATAAATAGAATAATAAAATAAGAAAAGGGCTAATAGTTTTTACTATAGCCCTTTTACATTTTCAAAAATAAATTTCAAATATTATTTAAGAATTATTAAATTTTAAATTACATACCCATGCCCATTTTTGTAGCAATGTCCAAGAATTTTGTAATAATTAGTGCATTTGTAAAGTTTGAAATAAATCCACCAATTACTGGAACAACGAAGAAGGCAAGTTTAGAAAATCTATATTTGTCACAAACTGTCTTCATTGTAGTCATAGAAACTGGAACAGCTCCTGTTGAGAAGCCAAGGTGACCTACTGCCATAACAGCTGCATCGTAATTCTTGCCAAGTAGTCTAAATGACAAGAAGTATGTGAACGCTAGAACAAGAACAATTTGTGCAAGAAGAAGTACAATTAGTTGAGGTCCTAGGTCTGCAAGTTGCCACAACTTCATACTTACAATTGACATAGATACGAATAGTGCAAGAGAGAAATCTCCTACAGTATCAATTGCTTCTAGAAGTGAATCTTCGGATCTTCCAGTCTTGTCAAGAAAGACTCTTACAAGGATACCACCAAGCATAGAGCAAACGTGAATTGGAATATTAGCTCCAGTCTTTTGTAGACCTAAGAAAAATAATTGACCAAGACCACAAGCAAAGACCAACATATTGACAGAAGAAACCATTGTCTTCTTGTTCATCATAACAGTCTTAGCAGTATCAACAATAGTTGTATCTTGATTGTCTAGTTCTGGATCTTCAAATCCAAATCTTTTAACTATGAAGTTACCATAAGGTCCCCCAATAAGTGAACCTGCAATTAGTCCAAAAGTTGCAGATGCAATAGCAACTTCCATAGCAGCAGATTGACCAGCTTTAACAGCTATTGGTGCGAAACTTGCTGCGTTACCGTGTCCACCAGTCATTGGTATTGAACCAGTCATCATTGAGATTAGTGGATGAACTCCCATAGCATTACCAACTCCAAGTGCAACTGCGTTTTGACAAGCAGCAAGTAGGGCAGCTAAGGCTGCAAAGATAACTACAAGTTTTCCACCTTGTTTTAAAAGTGAGAGGCTGGCTGCAGCTCCACTAGCCGCAAAGAATAGACAATAGAATAAAGTGTTAACTGTCTTAAAGTCAAAGTTAGGTTCCATAATGCCTGCGTAGTATAAAATCATAGTTATAATAGATACAATAGTGCCACCAACGACGGCTGAAGGCAGACAGTACTTAACTAGGACAGGGAATTTCTTTCTCATGAAATCTCCCAGATAAATGGCTAATACGCCAAGTAGTAGAGTTTCGAACATGCCGAACTCGATTACCATTCTTTCCATCTTTTTCCTCCAAAAAAATATTTTTTAAATTAATACTATTAATTAGCATAGATTAATAATATTAATTCCATATAATTATAATTGATTGAAAATCTTAAATCAAGAAAACTTTCCTATATTATCATACAAAAGTACAAAAAGACTGATAAATGTGATAAAATAAAAATAATTAATAAGAAGAAATACTAAATTAATAAACAGGAGTGATATTATGACAATTGTAAAACCATCAACCCTTCCAGGTTTTATGGAACTACTACCGAAGGATCAAATTCTCTTTAATGAGATGAAAGACATTATAAGAAAAAATTTTGAAAAGCACGGCTTTTTGCCCATAGATACTCCAGTTATAGAAAAATCTGAAGTCCTACTTGCAAAGGGCGGTGGAGAAACTGAAAAACAAATCTATAGGTTCTCAAAGGGCGACACAGACATGAGCCTTAGGTTTGACTTAACAGTTCCCCTAGCAAGATACACTGTAGAGCACATGAACGACTTATCCTTTCCTTTTAAGAGATATCAAATAGGAAAGGTCTACAGAGGAGAAAAGGCTCAAAAGGGAAGATTTAGAGAGTTTTACCAATGTGATATTGACACAATTGGCATGGGAGAACTTTCCCTTGTAAATGATGCAGAGTTCCCAGTAGTAATCTTCCACACTTTTAAGGACCTGGGCTTTACAGATTTTACAATCCACCTAAACAATAGAAAAATCTTAAAGGGCTTCTTCTCATCACTTGGCATTGAAGACTCAATGAATGTCTTGAGAACAGTAGATAAGCTAGATAAGATTGGCGAAGAAAAAGTTCTCGAAGAATTGGGAGAAAATGGAATAGGAAGAGACTCTGGAGAAAAAATCCTAGAATTTATAAAAATTGATGGGACCGTAGATGAAATTCTTGAACAATTGAGAGACTTAAAAATTGAAGATGAAATCTTCCAAGAAGGTCTTGATGAACTCACACAAGTTATTGGCTACATGAGAGACTTTGGCATAGACGAAGACTGCTTCGATATCGACCTTAAGATTGCAAGAGGACTTGACTATTATACAGGCACAGTTTATGAAACAACTCTTGATAATTATCCAAAGATTGGATCAGTTTGCTCTGGTGGTAGATATGAAGACCTTGCAAGCTATTACACAGACAAGACTCTACCAGGAGTTGGAATTTCCATTGGACTTTCAAGACTTTTCTATCAATTAAATGAAGCAAAGATAATTTCTAGTGAAGAAAAGTCCTTAGTTGATTTATTAATCATCCCAATGGATGACTGCGTTCACGATGGAATAAAACTTCTAAGTGAACTTAGGGAAAAGGGAGTAAGAGTTTCTGTTTACACAGAATTTGCAAAATTAAAGAAGAAATTTAAGTATGCAGACCAAACAAAGGTTGACTATGTAATAGTTCTTGGCGAAGAAGAAATAAAGTCTAGAAAATATAGTTTGAAGGATATGAAGACAGGAGACCAAGAAGAAGTTACTTTTGATGAGTTGGTTGAAAGGTTTAAGAAATAGGTGCGAGTCACAAGTCTGATACTCATTATTCAATCGTATCAGACTTGTTCCCTGCATAAGGTTCTTCATCTACTCAAACTTCCCTGCGGTCGTTTTCGTAGTGAAGACCACTCCAATAGCAACTCGTTGCTATTGTCGTTACCATTAAAGGATATGAAGACAGGAGACCAAGAAGAAGTTACTTTTGATGAGTTGGTTGAAAGGTTTAAGAAATAGGTGCGAGTCACAAGTCTGATACTCATTATTCAATCGTATCAGACTTGTTCCCTGCATAAGGTTCTTCATCTACTCAAACTTCCCTTCGGTCGTTGGCTAAGACTTAAGTTGCTTGCTTGCAAGCTTACTAAGTCTTGCCCATGAATTTTTGCTTGCAAAAATCCATGTACAACTATACCACTCCAATCGTGACTCGTCACGATTGTCGTTACCATTAGACTTATAAACTGATAATTTCACAGTTTATAGGTCTTTTTTGTTGCACTTTTTTTTATTTAAGCTTAAAATAGGATAGAAACATGAAGAAATGAGATGAGATTTTTTGAAAAGACAAGATATAAGAAATATAGCTATTATTGCCCACGTTGACCATGGTAAGACTACCCTAGTTGATGCTCTTTTAAGACAATCAGGTATCTTTAGGGAAAACCAAAAGGTTAACGACAGGGTCATGGACTCCAACGACATTGAAAAGGAAAGGGGAATCACTATCCTTTCTAAGAACACTGCAGTTAACCACAATGGAGTTAAGATTAACATTATTGACACTCCAGGACACGCTGACTTCGGTGGAGAAGTTGAACGTGTTTTAAAAATGGTAAACGGCGTTGTTCTACTAGTAGATGCCTTTGAAGGTCCAATGCCACAAACTAAGTTTGTATTAAAGAAGTCCTTTGAACTTAACCTTCCAGTTATTGTCTGCATCAACAAGGTAGATAGACCAGAAGCAAGACCACTTGAAGTAGTGGACGAAGTTCTTGATTTATTTATTGAGCTTGGTGCTGATGAATCAGTTCTTGAATGTCCTTTTGTATTTGCATCAGCAAAACAAGGGATTGCTGCACTTGATGTAGATGACAAGATGGAAAATATGGATCCACTTTTTGAAACTATTATCAAGTACATTCCAGGACCAGAACAAAGAGACGACGAACCTTTCAAACTTTTGATTTCCACAATTGATTACAACGAATACATTGGAAGAATTGGTATTGGAAAAATCGAACAAGGTATTATTAATGAAAACGACAAACTTGTTAGGGTTAATAAACTAGATCCAGACTTTAAAGAAAACATAAAGATTGCACAAATTTATGAATTTGAAGGCCTAGATAGGGTTGAAGTTGACTCATCAAGGTCAGGTTCCATTGTTGCAGTAACTGGTATCGAAGACATCAACATTGGAGATACAATTGCTTCAACAGAAGACACAGAAGCTCTTGAGTTTGTAAAAATTTCTGAGCCAACAATTTCCATGAACTTCTCTGTAAATGACTCACCTTTCGCAGGAAGGGTAGGTAAGTTCTTGACTTCAAGACAAATCAAGGCAAGACTTGACAGAGAATTACAAACTGACGTAGGACTAAGAGTTGAAGAAACTGACACTACTGACTCCTTTAAGGTTTCTGGTAGGGGAGAACTCCACCTTTCTGTTTTAATTGAAAACATGAGACGTGAAGGCTATGAATTTCAAGTTTCTAAGCCACAAGTTCTTTATAAATTAGATGAAAATGGTAAAAAGTTAGAGCCAACTGAAAGAGTAACAATAGATGTTGACAATGTCTACGCAGGTTCTGTCATAGAAAAGCTTGGCAGGAGAAAGGGAGAACTTGTTAATATTGTTGAACCTAATGGCGGTTACCAAAGACTTGAATTTATTATTCCATCAAGGGGACTTATTGGTTACAGGACAGAATTTTTGACTGACACAAAGGGTTCTGGAATCCTAAATTCTATCTTTGAATCTTATGTACCATTTAAGGGAGATATCCCAAGAAGGGTCAATGCTTCTATAGTTTCCTTTGACACAGGTACTGCTTCAGCTTATGGACTAAACAATGCCCAAGAACGTGGAACCCTATTTGTTGAGCCAGGTGAAGATGTTTACGAAGGACAAGTTGTTGGTGAATCACCAAAAGGTGTTGAAATCGAAGTTTCTGTTACTAAGTCAAAGAAGCAAACTAACGTAAGGGCATCAGGTTCTGACGAAGCCCTAAGACTTTCTCCAGTAAAAAAGATGAGTCTTGAAGAAGCCCTAGAATTTATTGAAGATGACGAACTAATAGAAATTACACCTAACGAGTTTAGGCTTAGAAAGAAAATTTTAAATTCACAAACTAGATATAAATCAAAGAAAAATAAATAAATTTATGACAGGAGCAGAAGATGTTTAGTGCATATTTTGGGATGTTGAAAAACTTTGCCCAAGTTTATTCAATACTATTTATTATAAACTTATTGGTATCTACTTTTATAATTGTATTTGACAACAAAAAGCCAACATCCACACTTTTATGGGTAATGGCTATTAACTTCTTGCCAGTTGTTGGATTTATCTTCTATCTTTTTATAGGACAAGATATATCAAAGTCAAAGATATTTAGCGGCAAAAGTAAGAAGGACGAAATCTTGAGCAAGGAATCCCAAGCCCAATTAAGAGACATAAAGAATAAAGATTTTAGGTTTTCAAAAAAGAGGACGGCAGAATATCTCGATATGATTGAGATGTTTAACAAGGCCGAAAATGAAATGCTCTACACTGACAATAATGTTCGTGTTTATAACGACGGAGTAGAAAAATTTGATGCCCTCTTTGAAGACTTGAGAAAGGCTAAACATACAATTTACGTTCAATACTATATTTTTAAATCAGATGAACTTTCTACTGAATTTATGGATATATTAAAGTCAAAGGCCAAGGAAGGCCTTGACGTTTACTTATTAGTTGACGGCATGGGTGTCAGGAAGATGAAACTAAGGGACAGGAAGTCTCTTGAAGAAGAGGGCGTTAAGTTTGCAATCTTCTTCCCAGGAATCATTGATAAAATCAACACCCACATCAACTACAGAAACCACAGGAAGATTGCTGTAATAGACAAGAGAATAGGATATGTTGGCGGCTTCAACGTTGGCGATGAATATGTGTCCAAGGGTCCCATGGGCTATTGGAGAGATACCCACCTAAGGATTGAGGGACCGGCAGTCAATGGACTTGCTTGGAGATTTTTCCTAGACTTTAAGTTTGCATCAGATGCCCCAACAAAGGGCTTCACAACAGAAATTTTCCCAGACTTAGAAGATGGAGTAGACATAAATATTGTCACAAGTGGGCCTGACACTAAGGCTGACTCCATAAGAAATGGCTATGAAAAACTTATAACTTCTGCAAGAAAAGAACTTTACATCCAAACTCCTTACTTTGTTCCCGATGAGGGACTCCTAAAGGCAATAAAGGTCGCTGCCCTAAGTGGCGTTGATGTTCACTTAATGTTCCCAGCTAAGCGTGATCACCTCTTTGTTCACTGGGCATCACTTTCTTTTTTAGGAGAACTTTTAAAGTGGGGAGCCCATGTCTACCAATACGAGGGTGGTTTCCTTCATACAAAGATAGTCATTGCAGATGATTATCTATCTACAGTTGGGACAGCTAACTTTGACATAAGATCTTTTGAACTAAACTTCGAAGTCAACGCCTTTCTTTATGATGAAGAATTAAATAAAAAGTTAAAGGAAGACTTTATGAAAGACCTCGAATCTTGCACAGAAATAACTAAAGAAATTTATGCCAAGAGATCTAGATTTACTAAAGTCCGTGAATCCTTCTCAAGACTTTTATCTCCGCTATTATAGGTTATAATGGATATAGAAATAAATAGAAAAAAGATAAAGAGCCTTAGGCTGAGGGTTGAAGATGGGATTATAAAGGTTTCGGCTCCAAGAAAGATGACGGATAAGTCTATAGAAAACTTTATTGAAAATAATAAGGAAGCTATTGAGAGACTAAAGAGGGAAGATGAGAGAAGAGGGCGCTACAAAAACCATTTGTTTGGCGAAAAAGTAAATTTCACTTCAGAAGAGGAACTGGAAAAAATTTATAGGAGAGAACTTAAAAAAGTTCTAGATGAGATCTTTCCAAGATACGAAGCCTTGACAGACCTCACAGCCAAGTCCTATGAGATAAGGAAGATGAAGGTGAGGTGGGGAACCTGCTATCCTAAGCGTGGGGACATAAAGATTAATCTCTACCTGGCAGCAAGACCCCTAGAACAAATTGAGGCTGTAGTCCTCCACGAGCTAGTCCACTTAAAATTCTTTAACCACGACAAGAATTTTATAAATGAGTGTAAGAAGTACATGCCAAATTATGAAGAAATTGAAAGAGAATTAAAGACCTAGGTGATAAAATGAAAAAAGCTTTGAAAATTTTGGGAATAATAGCAGGGATACTTATCCTAATGAAACTTTTTAACATTTCAATTTTTATTGGAAACCAAAGAGTTGATAAAAACTTTATTATTAGTGGGATTAGAAACTTTAACCTAGGAGATCTCTTTGACAAGGTCTCAAGATTTTTGGATGAATTAGCTGGCGGAATAAAAAGAGCCTTTAACAGCTTATAATTTTTAAGTTCATAATAAAAATTTTATATTAATAATGAAGCACGGACCTCGTGCTTTATTTTTTGCAAATTTTTCAAATATTAATTGTGATATAATGAATAAGTAAAATTTAGAATTAAGGTGATAAAATGAATTTAACTTTTATTATCCTGGGCTGTGTAGTGCCAGGACTTATGACAGGGGTTGGTGCAATCCCTATATTTTTTGCAAAGGATGTGAGCCAGAAAGGCCTGGACATTCTTCTTGCAGCAGCAGCGGGAGTTATGCTTGCGGCAACTTGCTTTTCCCTAGTTATACCAAGTCTTGAAATTGCCAATGGAACAATGGGCGTTATCTCAACGGGACTGGGAATTTTTTGTGGGGCCCTAATGCTTGATTTGATCGATAAGTTTGCACCCCACGAACACTTAATAGACAAGAGACAAGAGGGGGCAAATGTAAAAAACCTATCCAAGATGTGGCTTTTTGTAATTGCCATTGCCATCCACAACTTTCCAGAAGGACTTGCAACTGGTGTAAGCTTTGGTGGAGAAAATGTGGCCAATGGTCTTTCAGTTGCCCTTGGTATTTCTCTACAAAATATGCCAGAGGGACTGGCAGTTGCCCTTGCCCTCGTTCGTGAAGGCTATTCTCGCAAGAAGGCCTTCGCCATTGCAAGTTTGACAGGACTTGTTGAACCTATTGGAGCCTTCCTAGGAGTTGGACTTGTTTCCATCTTTTCTGCAACTCTTGGCTTTATCCTTGCCCTTGCAGGAGGAGCTATGCTCTTTGTAATAAGTGATGAAATCATCCCAGAGACCCACTCCAATGGTTACGAGAGAGAGGCAACTTATGGAGTCATCCTTGGCTTCATCCTAATGATGTTTTTGGATACACTAATTTAAAAAAACCAGAGTCTATGAAAGAATTTTCTTCATAAACTCTGGCTATTTTTTTATTTAAATTTAATTAAAAGACGACAACTTGATAGCCCTCTGCTACATATTTTTCCATGCCGGCGTGGCCCTTCATATCATCTAAAAACCTAAGGCCAAGTCTTTCATTGTCCTCATAGACACCTAGGACCTTGGAGCAAGCCTTGCAGACGCCTACAATTACTCCTGCATCCAAGAGTTTTTTATAAAGAGGATTTTTCTCGTCTTCTAAAACTTTTGGAAGTTTGACAGACTTGCCTTCAAGAATTATTTTTACTTCTTTGCCTGAATCTAAGAGGGCTTCAGCATTTAACATTGCATGGTTAAAGCACATCTTCTCGCCTTCCATTACATAAAAAAGTATTTTTTCCATCCATGTCCTCCTTATAATTTTTCTAGTGAATCGTAAAGAAGTTCGGCATCATTATTGTAATAAATTTCTATTGATCCATCTTGCCACTCACTTGTATCCTCAAAGCCTGTGACTATTCCAGAAAATCTCATGTAGCTATAGCCAAAGGACTCATTAATCACTTCAAAATCAAGTTTTAAGAATTCTTCAAGAGAAATTCTTCTATAAGTCCCATCTTTATAAAGCTTTATCTCAAGACCACTATTCAAGTCGACATCAAGATCATCAAGACTGTCTCCAAAATCAAAATCTGAATCAAAGGCCTTAATTATTCCTCCAATAATTTCTCCCATCTCCTCCTTGGAAAAGGAAGTGTCAGTCTTATGAAGAACAAGTCTTGGATTTTCCATCATGTAGTCAACTGGACCTTCAGATGTATTTTTAAAATAAATACCCTGGTCAAAATATAAAAGAATTTTATCGGAAAAATTTTCTATATTCACGAGCCTAAAATCGTGAAAGGAAAATACTTGATTTAATAAATTTAATTTCATGAAAACCTCACTTGTGATAAGGGTGGTTGTTGATTATCCTAAAGGCCCTGTAGATTTGTTCCATCAGGATCACTCGCATAAGCTTGTGGGGGAAGGTCATCTTGGAGAAGCTGAGCTTGTAGTCAGCTCTTTTTAAAACTTCATCAGATAGTCCAAGACTTCCACCAATTACAAAAGTTATGTTGGAGTGGCCGTCAATCATGAGGTCGTTAATCTTATCTGAAAAGGCCACTGAATCCAAACTCTTCCCACCAATCTCAAGAGCAATTACATAGGCTCCGTCCTTAATCTTTGAGAGGATTTTTTCGCCTTCAATATTTTTCACCCTTTCCATGTCCTTTTCTGACAAGTTTTCGGGGCAGGGTTCGTCCATAATTTCAAAAATGCTTAAATCTGCGTAAGACTTAAGCATTTTTTTGTACTCATTTATGGCATCTTTAAAATAATTTTCCTTGATCTTGCCAAGTACAATTAAATTAATGTTGATCATTTTAATTTTTTAACTTCTTCAAGAGCCTTGTCAAAGTTAACGTCGTTAGTTACTTCAGGAACATATTCAACGTAAGCAACCTTTCCGTCTCTATCAACAATTACAACTCCACGAGCAAGTAGTTGTAATTCTTCCATCATGAAGCCAAATTTTTGACCGAATTCTTTGTATCTGTAGTCAGAAACAATGTCTGCATTGTCGATTCCTTTAACAGAACAGAATCTTTCTTGTGCGAAAGGTAAATCAACAGTTACAGTTACAATCTTCACGTCGTCAGATAATTTTGTAGCTTCTTCGTTAAAAGTTGTAGTTTGAAGAGCACAAACTGGTGTATCAATTGATGGTGCAACTGAATAAACTACGATCTTTCCTTTAAGGTCTTCTGAGTTAAAATCGGATAAATCTTTATTAACTGCCTTAAAAGAAGGAGCCGCATCTCCAACCTTAATTTCTTTACCTTCAAGAGTTACTTTATCTCCGCCAAATGTTATATCCATTTTAATTCCTCCTAAAATTATTTTTGTTTTAATTTACACTATATTTATATCCAATTATTTATAATCTTAACAAGTGATTGCAATAAAATGACATCTTAATTAAAATATAAGTAAGGAAACTTTTGTTAGTTAAAGGGATAAAAGTAGGAGGGAAATATGAAAAAGTATTTAAAAGCCTTATTATTAATTTTTATTGGAGTAATAATTTTTACAGGATGTACAGGCAAGAATGAAGGTCTTCCAGATAAGAAAATTAGCGAAATCAATTGGACTCTAGATAGTATGATAAATACAGATGATGGAAAGGATCTTAGTAATGACATTGCTATCAAATTTGACGATAAAAATTTTGTCATGACTGATAGGACTAATGCCATGGACTTTACTGGGACTTATGAATTAAAAAAGGCTGGGACTGGTTACCAAGTTATAATGAAGTTTGATGACTTTGAAGAGACTGTGCTTGCTGGTTATGGTATGAAAACTGAGAAGGGCAAGGACCCCGTACCAAACTTAGTTTTTGAAGATAGGGGAAGGACTTATTCTTTTATAGGGGAAGAGAAAAAATAAGCAAAGAAAAACTGTTGGAAAAATAAATCCAACAGTTTTTGTCTGTTTATTAATTTTTGTATTATACTATAATTATATAAAAATTAAGGTGTAATAAAATATTGAACTTATAATAGGAAGGAGGTATTTTTTTGAAAAAATATATAAATTTTTTAATCTCATTATTCTTATTTCCAATACTAAATCTAATCTGTATAAAAGTTTTTGGATACATCAACGGGAGAATTCAAGCGACCTTTGACATAAAATATATGATTATCTTATATATTGTAAAAATTTTAATGATTATATTGTTGGGTTTTATGCTCGCCTATTATATGAATTTCTCATCCAAACTATTGAAAAAGACTCTTGGAATATTTTTCTTAGTTGAAATTTTTATATTTGCAATTTATATAGTCATAAAAAAATATTATTTGCAAGAAAATTTTGTCTACCTTTATGATTTTAATGCCTTGTATTTTTTCTTGCTTATAGGAGAAAATATTTTTTTACTTTTAAAAAGAAAGTCATAAGTTACATTTAAAATTTATAAAAATAAAAGGCTCTTCTCACAATGAAAAGAGCCTTTTTGTATTTTGAACTTTATAAAGTTTTTATTTACATTAACTTTGAAACATTTCTTGCGTAGGCAATTGGGTCTTCTATGTCTAGACCTGCAACAAGTCTTGCTCCGTCGTATAAGAGTTTTGTGTAAGTCTTGAAGTCTTCTGAAGCTTCGTCCATTTCCTTTAGCTTCTTAAGGGCAGGGTGGTTTGGATTTACTTCTAGGACCTTGTCTGCCTTAAAGCCTTGGTTGTTTGGCATGTGGCTAAGAGTTTTTTCCATTTCAATGGAGATTTCGCCCTTGCTTGATAGGTAGGCTGCGTCATCTTTTAGATTTGGATTTTCTCTAATTGATGAAACTTCTCCTTCCAAGATTTCCTTCATCTTCTTTACATAGTCTTGTAAAGATTTTTCATCTTCTTCTTTCACATCATCTGTCTCAGAAATTGACTTAAACTTCTTGTCGTCGTATTCTTCTAACATCTTAATGACAAACTCGTCAATTGGATCTGTTAGGGCAAGGACTTCTATGTCCTTGTCGATAAAGTGCTTGATTTGTGGTAGGTCCTTGATAGCTTCGATTGAGGATCCATTTGCATAGTAGATAAAGTCTTGGTCTGGCTTCATGTCTTTCCTGTACTCGTTAAATGTCACATGATCTCTCTTAGTAGTTGTGTAGATAAAGAGGTCCTTTAGCTTGTCCTTGTCTGCACCATAATTTTCATAGGCACCTGACTTTAGACTAACTCCAAAGTTTTTAAAGAATTCAGCGTATTTTTCCCTGTCATTCTTAAGGATTTTTGCAAGTTCATCAAGGATCTTCTTTTCTATATTTTTCTTAATTAATTGTAGCTCACGAGTTTTTTGTAGCATTTCACGTGAGATGTTAAGTGAAATATCTTCTGAGTCAACTACACCCTTTACGAAGCTCAAGTAATCTGGAAGAAGGTCTTCGCATTTTTCCATAATTAAAACTCCATTGGAGTAGAGTTCAAGTCCGCCCTTCTTGTCTGGGTTTAGGAAGTCAAAAGGCCTTCTTGATGGGATGTATAAGATTGACTTAAAGGAAATCATCCCTTCCACAGAAATGTGGATGTGGGCAAGTGGGTCTTCAAAGCCAAAGTGTCTTTGTCTAAAGAAGTTGTTGTAGTCCTCGTCCTTTAATTCATTTTTATTTTTCCTCCACATTGGGACAGAAGAGTTTAAGACGTCATCTTCTCTATAAGATTCAAATTTTGGATCATCATCTGTTGAATCAGCAGTTGGTCTTTTCTTTTCTACTCCCATCTTAATTGGGTAGGAGATGTAGTTGGAGTAGTGGCTCACAAGTTCCCTAATCTTATATTCATCGAGGTATTGGTCATAATTTTCTTCTTCAGAGTTTTCTCTTAAGTGAAGGGTGATGACTGTACCGTGGTTTTCTTTTTCTGCATCTTCAATGGAGTAGCCATCTGCTCCCTTGGACTTCCAAAGGTGGCCACCATCTTCCTTGTAAGATCTTGTTAAGACAGAAATTTCATCTGCAACCATGAAAGCAGAGTAGAAGCCTACACCAAACTGGCCAATGATTTCGTGGTCAGCATCCTTTTTGTTTAAGTTCTTAAAGTCAAGGGAACCTGACTTAGCTATTGTTCCCAAGTTTTCTACAAGTTCTTCCTCAGTCATACCAAGACCGCCGTCTTCTATTTTTATAGTTCTCTTTTCCTTGTCAGGAGTAATCCTGATGAAGTAGTCTTCGTGATTGAAATCAACCTTGTCGTCGTTAAGGGCGATGTAGTACATCTTGTCCATGGCATCAGATGCATTGGAGATAAGTTCCCTTAAAAATATTTCTTTATTTGTGTAAATGGAATGAATCATCAAGTCCATTAATCTTTCTGTTTCAGCATTGTATGTTTTATTTTGCATTGTATCACCTTTCTATTATTAGCACTCGATAGATGCTTCTGCTAATAATATATATCTTTTTATTTAAATAGTCAAACTTTTGAAGATTTATTTTAAAATATAACTTGAGAAATATTTATGAAGTCTTAATAAATTTTTAAATAGAGAAAATAATTAAAAACTCAAAATAAATTGCTTTGAAAATTAAAAATCAAAATAAAATTAAAAAGACAAATTTATCCTTGACAAAATAAATTTCAAGGACTATATTATATCTAATCGATAAACCGATAAAGGAGGTTAGTAGTTTTTATGGAGCTTTAAAGAGAGCAAGTCACATGGTGGGAGACTTGTAAGCAAAGTATAAATGAATGGACTCCTGAGGGCGGGGAGAAATAAATCTTTGATTTAAAGTAATACCCGACGGGACTTAGCCGTTAAAATAAGACCAATATGTTAGTATTGATGAGAGGGTGTTTTATGCAAATTTGGGTGGTACCGCAGAAGTTTAGACTTTTGTCCCATTAGGGATGGAAGTCTTTTTTTATTTCCATCCTTCTCTCATAGTTTGAGGAAAAGGAGAATGAAAATGAAAAAAATTTTAGGAGTATTGTCATTAGTTTTATTATTAGTTGGATGTTCAAGTGGAAGTGGAGAAAAAACTTCTGATAGTGAAAGAGTTTATAAGGTTGGAATTTTACAATTTGCCCAACAACCATCACTTGATAATTGTAGGGAAGGTTTCTTGCAAGGTCTTGAGGAAGAAGGTTTTGTTGAAGGAAAAAATTTAGAAGTTGACTACCAAAATGCCCAAGCAGACATGGGGATTGCTGCCCAAATAGCAGATGCCTTTGTGGGCAACAAGGTGGACATGGTGACAGCCATTGCCACACCAGCTGCCTATAATGCAACAATGAAGACAGACATACCAGTTGTCTACACAGCAATCACTGACCCAGTGGTGGCACAAGTTGCTGATGAAAACAAAAATCCCCTTGGCAACGTGACAGGCACAAGCGACATCTTACCTGTAGAAGCTCAATTAAAATTAATAAGAGAGCTTATGCCAGAGGCAAAGAATCTTGGAATCCTGCACACATCTAGTGAAGCAAACTCTGATTCAATGTTACAAATTTACAAGGACCTTGTAGACAAGTACGACTTTAAAGTTATTGATGAAGCCATAAATACTACTGCAGACATACCTCTAGCAACAGACAACTTACTTTCAAAAGTTGACGTAATGACAAATCTTTTGGACAACACAGTTGTGAATTCTCTTCCAACAATTTTAGACAAGGCAAATGCAAAGAAAATTCCTGTTTTTGGTTCTGAAATTGAGCAAGTGAAGATGGGTTGTCTTGGATCAGAAGGGATTGAATATATTTCTCTTGGAAAACAAACTGGCAAGATGGCTGCAAAAATTTTAAGAGGAGAAGCCAAGGCCAGTGAGATGGCTTATGAAATTATTGAAGAGCCAAACTTATATCTCAACTCAAAGGTTGCTGAAGACCTTGGGATAGATATTCCAAAGGACTTACTTGATAGGGCTTCAGAAAATTTTACAGAGATAGGATCTCCTGAAGAAAAGTAGGTGGGTCATGGATATCTTATTAGGAGTAATAAGCCAGGGGCTGACTTACAGTTTCTTGGCACTGGGTCTTTACATTGCCTATAGCATCTTGGACTTCCCAGACTTAACAGTTGACGGGTCCTTTCCCCTAGGGGCAGCAGTAACAGTCTTTGCCATCCTAAGGGGAATAAGTCCTGGCCTTGCTCTAGTCATTAGTTTTTTGGCTGGTGCTTTGGCAGGATCCTTGACAGGTCTTATCCACATAAAGCTAAAGGTGGAAGACCTCCTTGCAGGTCTAATAATGCAGACGGCCCTTTGGACAATTAATTTAAAAATTGCAGGTAAGGCCAATGTGCCTATCTTTAATAGTGAGACAATTTTTTCTACAGGCCTTGCAAGACTTGTGCCAGAAAATTTAAAATCTTATGACCTGATCTTTGTAATGATTTTCCTTGTCTTTATTATTAAAATACTTTTAGATTATTTTTTGAAAACCAAGGCTGGATTTATTTTAAAGGCCTGTGGCGACAACGAAAGTCTTGTGAGGACCATGGCAGTTGATCCTGGAAGGGTAAAAATTTGTGGCCTTGCCCTTTCCAACGGACTTGTTGCCCTAAGTGGGTCCATAGTTTGCCAAGATCAGAGATTTTTTGAAGTTTCCATGGGAACTGGGTCCATGGTAATGGGTCTTGCTTCAGTTGTGCTTGGGATGAAGCTTTTGCAGTCCTTTGACTTTATAAAGGACACTACAAAAGTTTTAATAGGTTCAATTCTTTACAAGGCTTCAATTGCCTTTGCCATTGCCCTTGGTTTTTCAGCCAACTCAATGAAACTTATAACTGCAGTGATCTTCCTTGTGATATTAATTGCAGGAAGGGGAAAGAGAAAGAAGGTCCAAAATGCTTGAACTAAGATCAATTGATAAAACTTTTAATATTGGGACAGCAAATGAGAATAAACTTTTTGAGAGTTTTGACCTTACTCTTCCCAAGGGACAATTTGTCAGCATTATTGGGTCTAATGGGTCAGGCAAGTCTACTCTTTTAAATATTATTTGTGGGTCTCTAAGAGAAGACTCAGGAGAAATTTTAATCGACGGAGAAAGCCTCAAAAAAATTCCAGAGCACAAGAGATACGTCAAGATGGGAAGGGTCTTTCAAGATCCAAAGATGGGGACTTCGCCAAAGATGACGATTTTAGAAAATATGTCCATGGCAGAAAATAAAAACAAGTCTTGGAACTTGCTGCCAGGAGTAAATAAAAAGAAAAGAGAAATTTATAGGGAGACCCTAAGGGGACTTGGTCTTGGACTCGAAGACAAGTTAGACGACAAGGTTGGGCTCTTATCAGGTGGCCAAAGGCAGGCTCTTGCCCTAATAATGGCTACACTTGTACCCATAGATTTTTTAATCCTTGACGAACATACAGCAGCTCTTGACCCAAAGACAGCTGACACAGTTATGGACATCACCAATAAAATTGTGAGAGAAAAAAATTTGACAGCCCTTATGGTTACCCACAACTTAAATTATTCTCTTGACTATGGTGACAGGCTCATAATGATGCACAAGGGAGAAAAGATTATGGACTTTGCTGGAAAAGAAAAGAAAAATCTTAAGTTGGATTCAATTTTAGATAAGTTTTATGAAATATCTATAGAGTCTGGTAACTCTTTATAAATAATAGAATAAAATAAGAAAAGAAAATTTAATAAATTTTGACAAAAGAAAAAGCCATGGAAAAATCCATGGCAATTTTTATGCTTAATTTATTTTTATCTAGGAATATATTTTTTATTTTCCTTACCCAAGACGTGGTTGGCCATAGTTGATACAACTGTGTAAACAAGAATTGATGCCAAGTTGGCAGTTACAGAGTCGTGGTCAAATCTTGGAGATACTTCACACATGTCAAAGCTTGTTGGCTTGCCAGTAGAGAAGACGTGTTTTAAGAGTAGGATTACTTTTTCTGGATCAATGCCTAGTGCTTGTGGAGCAGAAACTCCTGGTGCATAGGAAGATGTGAAGCAGTCCATACAAATTGTAACGTAAAGATGGTCTTGTTCTTGGATGTACTCATCAAGTTCGTGAACAATTTCGAAAAAGTTTCCATTGATTAAGTTCTTACCAAGTACATACTTAACTCCTAGGTCTTCAGCAGTTCTAAAAAGTGAAAGAGTGTTGGAGTGCTTTTGAATTCCCATTACATAGTAGGCATATTGAGTTCCCTTTTCACGAGTGTAGTCTGCAATTTGTCTAAACATTGTTCCACTTGTTCCATTTCCTTTTTCATAAGGCCTAAGGTCAAAGTGGGCATCGAAGTTTAAAATGCCAAGCTTGTTGTCTTCCTTGTCATCAAGGAAGGTGCTAATTCCCTTGTAGTGGCCAAAGGCAGTTTCGTGACCTCCACCGAGAACTAGAGGGAATAAGTTTAATTCGAGAACTCTTTTCACAGCCTTTGCCAGCTCGTCTTGGCTTGCTTCAAGAGTTGTATACTTACTTGTGACATTGCCGCAGTCAAAGATCTTAACTTCTTCAGAGAATTGACATGGAAGTTTTGCAAGTTCTTTTCTTATGGCAGCAGGACCAGCAGCAGCGCCAAACCTTCCCTTGTTGAGTTCAATACCTTGGTCAGATTCAAAGCCTATGATACCAAAACCTAGCTTGCCTTCAAAGGGACTTAAGTTCTCGTCGTTTAGATCAAGGGGCTTAACCCATTGATGCCATCTAAAGGATTCATAATCATTTTCATCATCGACTCTTCCAGACCAAATTGTCATTTCTTGTGGACTATAATAATTTATCATTTTACACCTCAGTTTACTTTGTTCTTAGGACTCTTGCCTTCCTTGAAAGCAATTAAATTGTCCTTTGCATTTTCTCCCATCTCAAGTCTTGCTTCAAAAGTTGCATTACCAAGGTGAGGAGCAAGAATTACATTGTCTAGGTCCATGAGTTTTTCATTTACCTTTGGTTCAAATTCATAAACATCAAGGGCTGCTCCTGCAATTACATTTTCTATTAGTGCATTGGCAAGGGCTTCTTCGTCAACAACTGGACCCCTAGACGCATTAATTAATATAGCAGATTTTTTCATCATTTCAAGTTCTTTTTTGGAAATCATGTGATGGAGTTCAGGCACAAAGGCTGTGTGAAGACTTAAAAAGTCAGAAGACTTTATTACCTCATCTTTATCCATGTATTCTAGGCCGAATTCTTTTTCGAAATCTTCTTTTCTTGTGCGTGAATAATAGACAACCTTCATTTCAAAGGCTCTTGCTCTTTTGGCAAGATTTTTTCCAATGTTTCCTAGGCCAATGATGCCAAGAGTCTTTCCCTTAAGTTGACTTCCAAGATAAAAAGTTGGTCTCCAACCGTAAAACTCCCCAGCCCTTGTCACCTTGTCGCCAGATACAATTCTTCTTGCAGCAGCAAGCATAAGGCCAAAGGCAAGTTCAGCTGTTGATACAGCAGAGGCAGGAGCAGGTGCGTTAGTAACAACAATTCCCTTTTCTCTTGCGTAATCAATATCTATATTGTCGAAGCCAGCTCCATAATTGGCAATAATTTTTAAATTGTCGCCAGCGTCAATTACTTCCTTATCGATTTTATCTGAAAGAGGACATAAAAGAGCATCTTGTCCCTTTATCATTTCTATAATTTCTTCTTTTTTTAGTGGAACGTTGGAGTCGTGATAGCTTATTTCAAAATATTTGTATAGCTCATCGTAAATTTTTTCTGGAATATTACTCGTAATCAATAATTTCAAAAAATCACCTCGTTGCTTTTATTTTAACATTAAATGATTATTGTATAAAGTAGGCTGGAAATAATTAAAAAATAAATTGAAAAAAATTCAATGTTATATTTATGGAATAAAGTTTATATAGTAATAATATTTAGTAATTTCTTTAATTGAGAAAAAATAAATTTAGAATTGGACGAGAATTGTGATATTATTAAACTTAGCAGGTGATATTTTGAAGAAGAATAAAACGTTAATATTTTTAAATTTTATATTTTTAATTTTTACTCTTATATCATATTTTAAAAGAGGTCGTAGTATATTTTTGCTATTTACTTTTGGATTTTTTGTTCAGATTTGTTATTGCTTATACGATATTTATAAAAATAAATAAGATTGGGTGAAAAAAGTGGACCTAGTGGCAAAACTTTAAAAGAAGAAGAAAAAAGCAACAGGAAAATGTATTGACTAAAAAAACAAGCAAATGTTATTTTAAGCTAAAAGAGAGAAGATGTTTCCGATGTTCATATTATATTAATAAAAGAGATTAGTGTAGACATAGCTTTTATTAATATAAAGGAGATTACTATGGAAAAAATTTATGAAGTATTAAAATATTTTTTATATTTAATTAGTTCAATAGCAATGATGCTACTTGGAAGAAGTGGACTAGGTTTTGATTCTGTAATTTTTTTAATAAATCATATTAAATGGAAAATCACAGGAGATGTAAGTCAAAGCATAGGGCATTTAGCTTTTTTTCAAATTGTTGAAAATATAATAAGTCTTATTGGTTTAATCTTATTTTTCTATACTATTACGAAAATATTATTACTGTTAAGAGAAAAAAATGATATTTAAGAAGTTAGGAATTTTCCTAACTTCTTTTTTAGTCTTCAAAAATCTTATAATCTCCTATATAATAGTTAAGATTGTAATGAAAAAGTAAGAGGTGATTAAGTGCAAAATAATGAAAATAAATTGGGGACTATGTCAATCCCAAAACTTTTATTTCAAGTGTCCTTTCCAATTGTGATCTCTATGTTTATCCAATCTATGTATAACTTGGTAGACTCCTACTACATTGGAAAGATAAATGAAGAGGCCTTCACAGCCATTGCCATTGCCTTTCCTATTCAAAATATAATGATAGGAATTGGGGTAGGAACAGGAGTTGGTATGAACTCACTCATCTCAAGATACTTGGGAGAGAAGAACTTTGATCGAGCTAACAAGACAGCAGAGAATGGACTTACACTTGCCATACTATATGGTATACTTCTATTTATTTTGTCAAGGTTTTTGCCGAGACCCTTTGTGTCTGCTCAAACAACGAATGAAAATATAATTAACTATGGAGTGGATTATCTTCAAATTGTAATGGGCCTATCTGTAGGTGTATTTACACAAATATTTTTGGAGAGAACCCTTCAGTCAACGGGCAGGACAATATTTACCATGTTGACCCAACTAATTGGGGCCGTACTAAATATTATCCTAGACCCAATATTTATCTTTGGTTATTTTGGACTACCAGCCATGGGGGTAAAGGGAGCAGCAGTTGCAACTGTAACAGGACAAATAATTGGAGCAATATGTGGTTCCTTCTTCCAACACAAGTTTAATCCAGATATAACTATTAAGAAGTTTTCTTTTAACCCAAAAATTATTAAGGGGATTTATATTGTTGGGATCCCATCAATGATTACAATAACAATCCAGTCCTTTACAATATATGTATTAAACAAAATGCTATCAGAGATTTCTACATCTGCCATAGCAGCCCTAGGCGCCTATTTCAAGGTTCAGTCCTTTGTATTTATGCCAATTTTTGGAATAAACAACGGACTAGTTCCAATTATCGCCTACAACTACGGGGCTAAATATAAAGAGAGGATTATAAAATCGATAAAGCTTGCCTTTGCAACAGTAATAGTAATGACCCTAATAGTATCGGGACTTATTATGACCTTCCCAAGAGAAATCTTAGGAATATTTTCAGCATCGGACAAGATGTTGGAAATTGGAATACCAATGCTTAGGATTTGTGCCTTGTCCTATGTCTTTGCAGGCATATCAATAGTAGGGACATCAGTCTTCCAAGCCTTTGGCAACGGAATCTTGGCACTACTTGACTCAATCCTAAGACAAATCATAGTCCTATTACCAGTTGCTTATATAGCAGTGACCTTCTTTACAGTTAACGAAATTTGGTGGGGTTACGTAATTGCAGAGATTGCGTCAGTATTTTTCATAGCCTACTTTATGAACACCTTTGTAAGAAGAAAAATGGAAGCAATTTAAGGCTTAAATTGGCTTAAATGTTGAAAAAAATTTGAATTTGAGGTATTATGAACTTAATTTAAATATCCAGGAGGAATAGCATGGGAAAAGCAAAATTTGAAAGAAATAAACCACACGTAAACATTGGAACAATTG
>CABQNX010000006.1 GCA_902465645.1 uncultured Peptoniphilus sp. | reverse complement strand
TAGCCAAGGCTAAGTACGACAAAGAAGCAGGAACTTTGACTTATGTCTTCACATCCTATGCAGAACAATACAATAAGACAGATTTCGAAAATACCATCGTAGCCCATATCAACCTAATGAAGGTACAAAACTCAACACAAAAGGTACCTGTAGGAATGGGAATAGGCACACCTAAAACAAATGAAATTGATGTAGCCTATGAACTTGACATGGCTAAGATTTCAGGCTTAAACATGACATCTAAAATCGTAAGCTTTAATAGGGAAACAGGAGAATTTGTCCAATACTTCTATATCAATAGGGATAGGGAATATGTTCAAAAACCTCTAAGCTTTAAGTACAGACCAAGTGAAAAAGTTAATAACCTAAGATTAGACCTAATGAGTTTGAATCAAAATGGTGCAACTTATAATTACAACACAGGACAGTATTATAAAGGTAACGATGACATTGTAAATAGAGATATGCCAGAATCCTTTGGTGTAAATGAAAATTCAAATAACCTTAGAACCTATGCTGCCTATGGTTATTACAATCCAGAAGCCAATACTGATGTAGAAATACCAATTGGTTCTTTGAATCCTTTAAACTCTGTTATAGTAAAGGTTACAGGTCAGGTGGACACTAAGGATATTGCATCCTATGACACTTATGCCAAGATGTTTAACAAGGTCTACAAAAACGATTATTACGGAAGGAGAATAGTCCTAGAACAACCTTACGTAGAAAGAACAAATGGCATCCGTATCTTTGAAGACAAGGCACAAGCAAGTGCTAAACTTGAAATTAAGGCAATCAACCCTAAGAATGAAATAATCTTCAAGAAGGTTGACCAAGAAGGCAAGATCCTTCCAGGGGCTAAGTTCAAACTTGTTAAGTATTATGCTGACCAAGCAGATGGTAAGAACTGGGTTGAAGTTACAGGTTCAGAAAGAACTGCTGGTGAAGACGGCTTAATCAAGTATGAAAAATTAGAAGCAGGTAAATATGCTCTAATAGAAACTGAAGCACCAAAAGGCTATCAAAAGATAGAAGGACATATAGAAGAATTTACCGTAGGCACTGATGGAGTAATAACAAGACAAGTTGTTAAACCAGCTGAAGAAAAATCAGAAGAAGCTCAAACACTAAGGGCAAAAGTTGCAGACGCAGTAGAAAATCTAGCTGATAATCTTACAGGAAACACTGAAACAGAAACTTATACAGAAACAATAAGTAATGAGCCAATAAATGTTGTCAACTATAAAGACATTGAATTCGAAAAAGTAGACGGCAATGACAAGACTAAGAAATTAGCAGGCGCTGAGTTTGAAGTTTGGTATAAGGAAAATGTAGGTGACGAATATCAAGCTTATAAGATTACTAAAGATGGCAAAGAAGTAACTAAGACAGTGACTTCTGCTGCAGATGGTAAGATTAGTCTTAACCTAACAAAACCAGGCTACTATGCTCTTAAGGAAACTAAGGCACCTGAAGGATACACTAAGATGCCAGGTTATATCAAAGAGTTCAGAGTAGAAAATGGCAAGCTTCAAATTCTTGAAAAAGATCCATTAAAGGCAAGCCACAAGACATCTACTAAGGGACTTCTTACTAGTGAAATAATTTCAGTGGACAAGGAAAACAAAACATTCAAACAAAGAATTATTATTAACCCTAACCATGAAACTATGACAGTCCCATCTTATCAGTCCTATATCCGTATCAAGGAAAATGACTGGAAGATAACACCAAAATACAAAGAAGCTTTGAATAAACCAGCTGGTATAGGTGGATTAGTAAATGTAGCCGTTCTTAAGACTGGTTCATCAATAGATGATTTAAAGGATACAGACTTCACGAAATTTGATGCAATTAGCTTTGAAACAGTTGGAAACATAACTGGTTCAAGATATGGTCTAAAGGAAATGCTTGGCGAAACTTCTACAACAGATCAACCAATTACAACAACAGATTCAATAGTAATGGAATTTACAGGTAAGCTTGATGCAAATAACACAACAGGCACAGCCGACCAACTATTTGAATTAGTCTTTGAATCAGGAATAGATGACCAAGTTTCTGATAAGCTAAACGTTGAAGCTCTAACAAGTGGAAAACCAAGCTATGGAGATTATACAGGAACTGCACCTATCCAAATTGAAAACCGTAAGGCGGAATATCCTCTTACTGGTGGTAGGGGTACTTTGATATTTACTCTTGCTGGGCTTGTGCTTATGAGTGCGGCGGCTTATGTTTACAGCAGGAAGAGGGGTGTTTCTTATGATGAATGATTATAAGGACACAAGGAGAAATTCTCCAAGCCTATCCTGTGAGTTTAATGGCGGAGGAAATCCCACAAGGGATTCTCATAAATCATGTAAGACAAAATCTTTTATGACTAGGGGCCTCGTGGCCGACGAGAGAAGGTGGTTGTCCTATGATTAATAGTATTAAGGACAAGAAGAGGCACCCTCCGTAGTGCTTGTGAAAAGTGCAAGTCAAAATCAATGTTAAATGAATAGAGAGTGGTGGAGGGAAGTCCGGTGGTCCACCCTCATAGATGAAAGGGCCACGCACCCACTCTCTCATTCATAAACTTTCTAACAAATGAGCTTAAGGAAAGTTTAGGTAAATCTAAATAATGTTTTATAAAATGTTTTTAGAGATACTAAAAAAGCCATTTTATGGCAAGAGTCGAAAGACTAAAGTTTATGGTAATAATTTACTGTTAATGGGGACAGTAAATAATTATAAAAATTTATAATAAGGAGTTATATTATGAACAAGAAAAAAATTCTATCACTAATCATGGCATTAGTGATGCTAGTGGGAGTATTTTCTCCACTAACAGCACTAGCAGCAAATAATGTAGTAACAGAACCAACTGGAAAAGTTGGACAAGATCAACTACAAGATACTAAACCAGAAAAGACTACTGTTAATCTTTATAAGTTGACAACTAAGACAAAGTATAATTTTGACAAACCACTAAATCATACTGGTGGACAAATTGAGGATTTAAAAACTCTAGGAGCAGATGTTACAGCATTAGCAGGAGCTCAATTTACATTCTACAAAATCAATGGAGAAAATGATGTAGAAAATGAAAAAATCCTTGAACTTTTAAAAGCTAACGCAAGTAGCTTTAAAACAGTAGCTCAAATGAACGATTTAATTGCTAATGGAAAAACTGAATTAACACCAAGCAAAGTTGATAATACTATGAACGCAATCGCAAAAAACAAACTTGCAATAGCAACTGGCGAAGGCTTAACTGACGGACATACAGCTGATACAGATAAAAATGGTCTAGCAACTGTTAAACTTGGTGAAGGATATTACTGGGTAGTTGAAAGTAAAGCACCAGAAAAAGTAACAGGACAAATCGCAGTACCATTTGGATTAACACTTCCACTTACAAATGCATATGATGTTACAAATGAAAATGGAGATGTAATCGCAAAAGCTGGTACTAAGTACCTTAACCCTGTTCACATTTATCCAAAGAACATTGAAACAAATGATGTAAAAATTGACAAGAACTTCTTAAAAGAAAAAGCTGGTAAAATGACAGATGAAGAATTTGCTCAATTTAAAAAAGAAGCTATTGCAAGCGGATATACTGAAGAACAAATTAACAAATGGCAAGCAGACATAAATAATTACAATGCTGAAAAAGCAAAAATTGCTCTTACAGTAGGTACAAAGGCACCTTACGACATCGTAACTGAAATTCCACAAAACTATAACTACACTTCTATGTCTTGGTCAGATATTATGTCTAAGGGACTAACATTTAATAATGACCTTAAAGTAACAGTTTCACAAGAAGGACAAACTGATACAGTATATGACTTTACAGATGCTGCTACAGTAGCAGGAGCAACATATAAACAAGGAAGCTATGGATTCGATTTAACATTCGATGAAAATGGCGCTATAATGAAAGATATATTGGCAAAAGCTCAAAATGGAGCTGTAAAGGTTCGTTTACAATATTCTGCAACTGTAAATAACAAAACAGTAGTTGATAATTATGAAAACAACAAGGTTTCATTCACACCAGGTAAACCAGATCCAACACCAGATTTAACACCTGTAGATAACAAGATTGAAGTTACAAAGTCATGGGTAGATAAAGACGGAAAAGCAGCAACTGCTCCTACAGGTGTTGAAGTAACTTACTTCCTAATTAATAGTAAAGGTGAAGTTGTAGATTCTGTTACTAAGAAAGGTCCAGACTTCAACCACACATTTAATATTGATAAAGAAATTGCAAACGACACATTCACTGTAAGAGAAGTTGTACGTGGATATAAAGCAGCTTATAAATCAGAAGCTAATGGAAAAGTAACTGTAACAAATAAAATTAATCCAGATGTTTTAGTACCAACAAACCCAGAAGTAACTACTGGTGGTAAGAAGTTTGTAAAGGCTGACCAAACAACTGGCGAAAGACTAGTTGGAGCAGAATTCGAAGTTTATGATTCTGAAACAAAAGGAAAAGTTTTAGCTTATGTTACAACAGAAGATGCTGCAAATCTTAAAAAAGCAGTTACAGATGCAAAGGCAGCATTAGATAAAGCTATAAAAGCATATAATGATTTATCAGCTGAACAACAAAAAGGACAAGAAGGAACAACTGCAAAAGCTAATATTAACACAGCTCAAGAAGCATATAACAAAGCAGTAGTTGCAGCAGCACAACAATACAAATGGGTTGAAACAAGTGACAAAACTGCTGAAAGAGTAAAATTAGTTTCTGATGGACAAGGTAAGTTTGAAATAACAGGTCTTGCTTATGGAACATACTACCTAGAAGAAACTAAAGCACCAAATGGATATGCTCTAAATAAAGCTAGATATGAATTTAAGATTGCTAAAGGTTCTTATAGCGCTACTGAAGGTGGAGTAACTTATGAATCAGACGATCCAGTAAGTGATGCAACAGTTGGTGGAGCTCAAAGAATAGACAATAAGAAAGTAACTATCCCACAAACTGGTGGTATGGGTACTGTTCTATTTACATTCGTAGGTATTGCTCTAATGGCTGGCGCTGTTGTTGCTATGAAGAGAAACAGAGAAGAAGCTTAATTTGATTAAGTAAGATATTTTGAGATACTTTTCTCAAAGAGGTTTAATTATTTAAATCTAATGGGAGGGGGGAACCCCTTCCTCTACATATTATGATAGAGGGGTAGAGATGAAGAAGAGAATTAAAGATTTAATAATTTTATACATGATGGTAACTATGGTCTTCCTACCTCTTAATGTTTTAGGAGCATCATCTGTTACCATCGAAATCAACACCAGAGAGGACCTGACTCGTGAAGACTTGGAGGGTAGGACTCTGGGCATATGGAAGATTAATGAGAGTTTTATTGACACTAAGATGGATAAGACCAATCTTGTGGCGATCCTTGACAAGCTTAGTGAGGAAGAACTGGATAGGCAACTTGCTAATAAGGCCGACAAGTGGATTTTAAATCCTAAGGAAGAAAATGACTATAAGTCTGTTCTAAGCCTTGAACCTGGCACTTATTATTTAAGGGAGCTAGGAAACAAGGACAGGAAGAAGTTCATTGAGTCTGCTGTTTTCTCGCCTGAGGAAACTAATATTATCAAGTTGAAGTGGGGAGAGAGAAAGACTCCGCCACCTCCTCCAGAGTTTCCACCTCCAGAAGAGCCACCTCATGAAACTCCACCGACTCCACCTAATTCTGTTCGTCTCTTTAAGTACAGTGACGAGGGAAGGGGTCTTGTTGGTGCCAAGTTCCAACTTCTTGATGAGGATGGTAATGTGGTGAAGACAAGGGCCTACACTATGGACCCTAAGGGGACTGAGGAGGTCTTTGAGACTGACAAGGATGGTTTTATTATTATAAGGGATCTTGAGCCTGGAGTTTATTTCTTCAAGGAAATTGAGGCGCCTTTTGGTTATGAGATTGTGGATGAGATGAGTCAGTTCACTATCTTCGAAGGGCAAGCTGCCAAGCTAAGTGTCCTTAACAAGAAGAAGCTTGGGTCTTATAATTTCTATAAGACTAATGAGAAGAGAGATGTGGGCCTTGGTGGTGCTGAATTTGTCATCACGCAAAAGGTCAAGGGTAAGGACCAAAGGGTTCAAAGGGATGGCAAGGATCTTGTTTTGAAGTCTGGCGATGACGGCAAGTTCTTTGTGAGAGACCTTCCTTATGGTACTTATGAAATTTGGGAGACTAAGGCTCCTGATGGTTATACTCTTTTACAGGGTTCTTTAAAATTTGAGATTAATGACAATTCTTTTGAAAAAGTCCTAATTATAGAGAATACTACTAAGCCACCTATTCCAAAGACAGGGGATATTACCCTAATTGTGCTTGTGATTGCAGGTGCAATTATGATAGGATTGGGTAGGTTTATGATCAAGGACAAGAATTAAGAGGGGCTCCTTGGGAGCCTCTTTTTTATGGGTGAAAAGATGAGTAAAATAAGGAAAAAATCTAATAAGTTATTTATTTTTATTTTTGTTTTGGGTCTGGGGATTCTTTCTTATCCCTTGATTTCTAATTGGTATTACAGGATTGAGGCCAACAACCAGGTTGCCGACTACAAGGAAGCCAGGGACCTCTTGAGTGAAGAGGAAATCCAAAGGAGGTTGAGGCTGGCTCAAATTTATAATGACAATCTGGGGAATGTGACGCCTAAGGATCCTTACAGTGAAGAGGAGAAGAAGAAGGCCTTTGACAATTATGCTCAGATGCTGGAGCTTAGGACCAAGATTGGTACTATTGAGGTGCCTTCTATTGATGTGGACCTGCCTATTTATGCTGGGACTAATGAGGAGATCTTGCAAAAGGGTGCTGGCCACTTGGAGGGGACTTCACTTCCTATTGGTGGGGAGTCATCTCACACTGTTATAACGGCTCACTCTGGTCTGCCTTCTGCTAGGCTCTTTACGGATCTGGAAAAGGTGGAGATTGGGGACAAGTTTTACATCAACTACATTGGTGGTGTCTTGGCCTACCAAGTGGACCACATTGATGTCATTGATCCTTCTGATTTTTCACAACTTCTTGTGGTGCCGGGCAAGGACTATGCAACTCTTCTTACTTGTACGCCAATTATGATCAACACTCACAGGCTCATTGTCCGTGGTCACAGGGTTCCTTATGTGCCTGAAGAGGACGACAAGGTGAGGGAAGATGTTGGTAAGAACTTAGATATTGATAAAAGACTTATCATTCTCCTTATTTTTGCTATAATAATCTTATTGAGGTTTATTCTTGATAGGAGAAGGAAGAAGAAGGCTGCCAAGAGGGAAGCTGATAGGCTAAGGAATATTGAGATGGCAAGGATGAAGGGCCAAGAGAATTCTAGTGGGAATTCAAATGTGAATTCTATTGATAATTCTGATGGTAATTTAAAGGATAAGAAGGGTGGAGAGGACCATGAAGGAAAAATTTAAAAAGAATTGGAAGATTATTCTTCTATTTATCACTGGTCTTTTGATCGCTTCTTATCCAATTATATCCAACTGGTATTACACTGTGGAGAACAACAATCAGATTGTGGACTTCAAGGAAGCTGTTGATGAGATGAGCCAGGCTGAGATTGACGAGAGGATTGACCTGGCTCGTGCTTATAATGAAACTTTGGACCCTTCAAAGCTGGCTGACCCCTACACTGACAGGGAGAAGAAGGGTGTGGAAAATTATGCCCGTATGCTAGAGGCCAGGGAGAAGATTGGTTATCTTGATGTTCCAAAGATCAACCAACAGATTCCAGTTTATGCTGGTACTTCTGAGGATGTCCTCCAAAAGGCCTGTGGTCACTTGGAGGGGACTTCTCTTCCTATTGGGGGCAAGTCTACCCACTCTGTTATCACTGCTCACAGGGGTCTTCCACAAGTCAAGCTCTTTAGGGACTTGGACAAGATGGAAGTGGGAGATGTTTTCTACTACACTAACGTAAAGGAAACTCTCGCCTATCAGGTGGACCAAATTCTCGTTATTGAGCCATGGAATTTTGATCCTGTCCTAGTTGTTGAGGGCAAGGATTATATGACTCTACTTACTTGTACGCCTTACATGATTAATTCTCACAGGCTCCTAGTTCGTGGTCACAGGATTCCTTATGTGCCAGAGGAAAAGGAAGAGGCTGAAGATAAGGCTAAGTTTAACTACAAGGACTTAATCGTGCCTGGTTTTGTTATTCTTCTTCTTATTATCATTATCTTTATCTATATTAAAAGACGCAGGAGGAGACGTTATGAAGGCTAAGTCAAGGGTCATAATTGGATATATCTTTATCTTGTTGGGGATATTTTTGCCCCTACTTGCCTTTACTTCCATGTCTTATAGGGAGCTTATGGCAGACAAGAAGTATGCTTCTTTTAAGGCCAAGGACAGTCAAGTGACTGATGATTTGATTGATTACAACAAGAAAGTTGTCAAGGAGGAGAGCAATATTATTGACCCCTTTGACAATGAGGAATATGAGGGTGCTCACGATATCAAGGGGATTGACAAGGACGAGGTCTTTGCTTATCTCATTATCCCCAAGCTTGATATGAAGAAGCCGATTTATCTTGATGCAACTTATGACCATCTCGACTGGGGTGTGGCCCAAGTTGAGGGGACAAGTCTTCCCCTTGGTGGGATGTCAACTAGGTCTGTCATAGCCGGCCACAGGGGCTGGTGGGGTGACCTCATGTTTTATAATGTTGACAAGCTAGAGGTTGGCGATGAGATCTTAATTGACGGTCGCACAGGTCTGCTTGAGTACAGGGTCACTGGGACTGATATAATTTCCCCTAGTGATTGGGAGTCTATCCTTCCAGTGGCAGGAAAGGACATGGTGACGCTTTTAACTTGTCATCCAAAGAGGCCGCCAAGGCCTAAGAGACTGCTTATTAATGCCGAGAGGGTAGAGGAGAAGAAGGCTGATGTCAAATCTGTGGTGGAAGATAAGACAGAAGTAAACTATTTAAAATATGTGATTTATGGAATTACTCTTGTTGGATGGATCGCCATGGTCCTAGTTTTTATTAGGATGGTGGGATATATTAGGTCTTCTAAGAGAAGGTCTAGGAGAAGATAGGAGTAGTCTGATGGGAAGAGCCTGGCAACAGCCAGGCTCTTTTGTTTTGTGTTTTTTGTTTTTAGTTTGCAAAAAAAGAAAAGCTCTTGCCCAAATATCTCATTCCAAAAATTGATGCTTTCTAAATCTCGACCTTCTAAAATCGCAAACTCGCTTCGCTCAGACAATGCGATTTTGGCCGAAGGTCTTCGATATGAAAGCATGACAATTTTTTACATAGGATATTCTTGGCAAAGAGCTTTTTAATAAAAATTTTCTTGATTTTAATTTCATGTGATATAAAATGCTTGTAAAGGAATTGGAGATGGTTTTATGGTTGAATTAGTTATTGATATTGATGATGAAATTTTAGAAGAAGTTAATAAGGTATGCCAGGAGAAGGGTATCAGTATTTCTAATTCAATAGATATTTTCCTTAAAGAAATTGCTGATGATGGGAAGTTACCTGATGAGATCTTAGAAAATCTTTTTTATTGTGACAAGAATATTGAATACCTTGAAAGAAAGTACAGGGAATACAAGGAAGGCAAGTTGGATAGAAACTTTATTACATTTAATTTTTGAAAAGAAAAAGCTCTTGCCCGAATATTTCATTCCAATTTTTACATATGATATTCTTGGTAAAGAGTTTTTTATAAATTATAAACAGGTAGAAAATAGATGAGGTGTGGATCAGTGTTAGATTTAAAAAAAGTAGGAAGAAATATAAAGAGCTTAAGAGAAGAATCTGGACTAAATCAAAAGCAAGTTGCTGAGTTTTTAAATTTAGATCAAAGAATTGTTGCTGAAATTGAAAATGGAGAAAGGAATATTTCAGCAGATTTACTTGATAAGTTGTCTGATTTATTTTGCTGCCCTGTTTCAACCTTTGTACTTAGTAATGAGGGTTTAGTAAGTGGGATAAAATATAAGTCTGATTTAATAAGGAAAGAGGACTTAGATTCATTGGCTTTAATTAATAAAATTGTACTTAATCAGCTTGAAATGGATAAGACTGCAAGGAGAAGTAAAGATAAGAGATAAATTAATACATAAAAAACGTGCAAGTTTAATGTGATATTCACATAAGCTGCACGTTTTTTGTTTTAAATATTTTCAAAGGTTCCTAATACTTCTGCTTTTTTATTTCTTACCATTATCTTGCCCATGGCGAGGACTGTATCTATTTCTAGAGTTTTTTCATCTAGAAGGTTGATGTCTGCGTCGTAGCCAACTTTTATATTTCCCTTGGTCCTTAGGGACAATATTTTGGCTGGGTTTGTAGTCAGACCTCTTAGGGCGATCTCTAGTGGTATTTCTTCTTTAAAGACACATTCTCTAATGGCTTCTATTAGGCAGGATGATTTGCCAATGCCTAGTCCAATGTATTCGTTCTTTTCGTTGAACATTGGGAAGCTGCCTTGGCCGTCTGATGTGAAGGTGAAATTGTCTAGGCAGATTTTTTCGTCGATGATGCGTTTTAGGGCCTTGGATATTCTCACTTCTCCGTATTCTTTTTCCCAGAGGTCGGGGTCGTCGGCACCTGTGAAGTCACAGTAGCCACCGCGTTTTAGGTATTTGATACTTTCTTCAAATAGTTCTGGGTTTCTGCCACAATGGGTTGGCAGAAATTGTGATATTGGTATTTCTGTTTCATCTACTGCTCGGTTGAGATAGGATAGGTTTGATTTGCCGTCGCCCATGTGGATATTTATTATGCCGGCCTTGCCAGATAGCATGCCAGCAACTCTCACATTGGCAGCAAGTCTAATAAACTCTTCAAAAGTTGGCTGTGAGGACCTGTGGTCCGAGAGGGCTATTTCTCCTGCGCCAATTATCTTGTCTATTGACATGATGTCCTTCATGACGTCGCCAGTTAGGGTGGGTGTTGGCACTTGGTAGGCTCCTGTGTAGATGTAGGATGTGATTCCTTCTTCTTCAAGGCCTCTTGCCTTGGCAAGAAGGGCTGATGTGTCTCTTGCCAGTCCATCTGTGCCAAGGGTTCCAATTACTGTTGTGACACCGGCTTTAGTGAGAGTTGTAAGGTTGATCTCAGGTGTTCTTGTCTTGAAGCCACCTTCACCACCGCCACCAAGTATGTGGACGTGAGAGTCTATGAAGCCAGGTGTTAAAATTTTTCCACTTCCGTTAATTTCTTCTACTTCTATGCAGGACACATCTAGTTTAATCTCGTCTTCTATGCCTGCAATTTTGTCACCAAGAATGAGGACGTCCTTTGTCCCTAGTTTTTCTGGGGCATAAATTTTTGCGTTTCTAATAATTTTAATCATCTTTATCACTTCCTATTGGAAATTTATAGCTGTTGCAATAATTAGTATTATTGAGCCAAGTAGAAAGAAGAAGGCTTGCATCTTGATTTGGAATTTTGCCCACTTGGACCAGTCGATACCTGCGACACCAAGGACACCAATTAAACTTGCTGATACTGGTGTGAAGGCATCCATGAAGCCTGCACCCATTTGGTAGGCAAGGACTGCGATTTGTCTTGAGAGTCCAACGAGGTCAGCAAGAGGTGCCATGATAGGCATTGTCAAGGCAGCTTGTCCTGAGTTGGATGTAACTACTAAATTGAATAGGGATTGGAAGAGGTACATGCCAATTGCTGCTATGGCCTTTGGAACTCCTGCGAAGGCATTGCCCATGGAGTAAAGGATTGTGTTTAAGGCTGAGAAGGAATTTGCATCACTGCCACCAAGGACAATTAGAATACCCTTTGCCATACCTACAACAACTGCAGTGCCTGCTAGGTCTGCTGCACCTGATTGGAAGCAAGAAGCCATGTCGTTAATTGTCATGTTGTTTAGTTTGAAGATTACTGCTGTAAGGCCTGCTACTAGACCCATTACAAAGAATTGGGATGCGATTTCTGGGATGTAGTAACCTTGTTTCATAACTCCCCAAACTATCCAAACTAATACTGCCAACATTTCAAGTAGGATGATTTTGTGGCCTAGTTTAAATTCTTTTGCTGTGTCGTCTTCTGCTAATTTTTCTCTAAATTTGTTATCTGTTTCATAAACTACTGAGTGAGTTGGGTTCTTGCGAATTTTTTCGGCATAAACCATAGTGTAGGCAGCTCCAAGTCCTGTTACTATCACCCAACAAGTAAGCCTAAAGCCTGCACCTGATAAAACTGGAATCCCAGCTATACCTTGGGCTATGGCAACAGAGAAGGGACTCATCCATGAAACTGCGTTGCCAAGTTGTGATGCAACAAAGGTAACTGTAACTGCAACAATGGAGTCGTAGCCAAGGGCAATTACAAAGGGAACCATGACCATGGAGAAGGGGATGACTTCCTCACTCATACCAAAGGTAGCTCCACCTAGTGAGAAGAGATAGAATAAAATTGGAATTGCAAATTTTTCTAGGCCCTTTGTCTTGTTGATAACGGCATAGATACCTGCATCAATGGCGCCAGTTGACATTATGATACCAAAGGCTCCACCTACAACTAAGAGGAGGGCAACTATACCAACGGCTGATCCGTATTTGTCTCCTGATACAAGTCCTTCGAAGAGGTAGTTGAGGAAACCAAATCCATTGAAGTGATCTGTTCCCCAAATTTTTGCAGTCTTGTTGAGGTTGACAGACTTGTCATAAAAATTGTCCCCATAAAGTCCGTAAAGGACATCGTCTGTCAAGCCAACCTTGTCTAGGGTAGCTTGGTCCCAAGTTTCTGCTGGAGTCATTAGAAGGTCTCCGAAGTTATCTTTGTCTATGTCATTTTCTTCCATAGCAGCCTCATCTTGGTATAATTTGTCAAGATTATCTGCCAAGAAGTCCTTGTTTAATGGGTGCATATACCTAAAGGTTTCGGTTTGCAGAACTGTTCTGGTGTCCATTTCACCAGAGGCATTTTCGTATTCAACTTCGTGAGTTGAAAATTTACCTGCTGGGATCAAAAATGTTATTAACCAAGAGATAAGAACTACTACAAAAATAATTGCATAAGTGTGGGGGGTTTTGAATTTTGTTAAATCTTTTTTGCTCATAATTTTTCTCCTTTCGATTTTAGATTTATCCATAATATTCTTTAAGAGTTTTTGTAAATTTTATGACTTTTATAAAATTTATGAGTTTGTAAAAATTTACGGGCTTCTTAAAGGATCCTAAGTTATTAAAGTCTACGAGCCTGGGGTCTTGGACTAGGTCATAGGCTTTTGCCACTTAGTAGATTTTTATGGATATGTATAAAGATAGAGGTCCTTTGTTATTGATAAAATTTTTTTGATTTAAAGGGCTATATCTTTGTAATTAGTATATATCAAAACGATTTCATTTTGTATAAGGAAAGTTGCAAGGAGAGAAGTTTTTTTATTTTTTTGACTAATTTTAATTTGTTTGGCAAGTCTCTTGAAGGTCTTATAAAATTTTCTTACAGAAATTTGATCTAGTCTAGGCAAATGAACACAGATTTCTGACAGGCAAAAATCTGCGGGCAGACTTATCTAAATTTCTTATAGAAATTAGATCAAGTGTCAGCCAAGAAAAAAGGCTATGGGGTTATCCTCATAGCTTTTCTTAGTATGTTTTCGTTTTTGGTTAGTTAATTTTATAGAGTGATTGTTTTTGTTTTTAATAATTTTCTAAAATTTTGTCTTATTAATAATAAGAAGTAAAATAATTTCTTAAATAATTTTTTTTAAGCGATGTTTTTTCTTAATTTTTTCTAAATAAATAATCGATAATTTATCCCATGGGGCTAGGCCTTGTGGGACATTTTTTTAAAGACTTGTGCGTATTTATTGAAGAGTTTTTCCAGGTCATCTACTTCATACTTCTGGCTGTAGGGCGACTCCATTATTTCTTCTAATCTGTCGTGGATCTTGTGATGAATCTTGGAGTCGGTGACAAGGGATGTTGAGGTGAGACGTCCATCTTCGTCTATCTTTTTGAAGAACATGTTGTTTTCGTTTATGAAGAAGTTAAATTTGTCTAGGCCCATGGCTTGGAGAGTCCTGTTGTCCTTGATGATGTAGAAATTTATGTTTTTGTTTTTCTTCATTACTGAGATTATGCTATTCAAGTGGGCTTCGATTTCCTCGATGGAGAGTTTTGCCCTTATGGAGCAGTAGTAGATTTCTCCTGTCTCGAAGTATTTTAAGAGGCCAGTCCTTGTGGTCAAGAAGTTGATCTCTGCATCGGAGAAGAGTTCTTCCCAAAGGAGCTTGATGTTCTCGGCTTCTGCCTTCTTGAAGTCTTTCTCGTCATCAATCTTTTGGATTATCCTGTCAATGGTTTTATTGGGCAGGAGAAATTCAAAGCCGTAGTTGGAGAGGAAGAGAAAGTCGCTATCTGAGTAGAAGTACTTCCTGTAGCTGGACTTTGCCAGTTCTTCTGGTTGGGAGAAAACTATTATCTTGTTGAGGTCTTTGAAGAGTCCCGTGATAAAGGATGTGATTTCAAAGAGGGTGTCAAGTTCTTCTCCATGGGTTAAAAAGGAGAAGTCTGCTTCTTCTCTAAGAATGAAGTAGGCAGTATCTCTTACTAGGATAAAGTTGTAGTCAAGGCCTGAGTCCTCGTAAAGTTCCATGTTGATCCTAGAGTTGTCTGTGATATTTTTTAGGATATCAAAGTCTTCTAGGTCTTCTTTTTTGCAAAGGAGGTGGAGGTTGAATTCCACGTCCTTATCCAAGTTCTTGCCAACTTGCAAGAGGATTTGGGCGAAGTGACTATTTATGTCAAAAGTTGCCCAGATGTCAACTTTTTTCTTTTTCCCAAGTGTTTTCTCCAAAATTTCTTTTAGTTCCTTGTCTATTGATGAATTTTTGAAGATGAGGTTTGTATTTGAGACCTTGTCCATAGGAAGGTCCTGGTTGGAGTTCATGTAGGCTTCGTTTAGGAGCTTGTAGATTAAGACTTCTAGGGCCTTTTTTGACTCTTTAGTCAAGATTTCCTTATTATTCAAGTTGAAGGCAAGGAAAAAGTCATCTATTTTGTCTTCTTCTACTATGACCTTGGCAAAGAGGCTAGAAAGCTTCCTATTTATTGTGTAGATATTTTTTGATGATGGCAGCTTTTTTCCACTGTTCCACTTGCTTATGTAGGATATGTCATAACCTAGGCTAAAGGCGACTGTGGACAGTTTGGTATTTGTCAGGTCAACTAAGGTCTTAAAAGCCTGTCTGTATTGCCACATAAAATCCCTCCAATCTCTTATAAATACAAGATAATTATATTATTTGCTTGAATAAAAGTCAAATATTGTCGAAAAAATTCAAGAGATTTCAAGCGGGAAAACAATTTTTTTCAAGAGGTCCATTATATAATAAAGACAATAATATTTTTAATGAATTATTGGAGGGAAAAATGGTAAATTATAATACTGTTACAGAAAACGTAATAGAAGAAATTAAAAATGCTGTATCAGGCAAAGTTTACGTTGGTGAAGAGATTAACATCGACTTCTTCCACGATGAAATGCCTATTTACGGTGAAGGACAACCTGAACTTGTTGTTGACGCAACTAATGCTGAAGAAATTGCTAAGGTTGTAAAGATTTGTAATGAAAATAAAATTCCTGTAGTGCCAAGAGGTGCTGGTACTGGTCTTACTGGTGCTGGTGTTTCTAGACACGGTGGAGTTATGATCAACATGCAATCAATGAACAAGATTCTTGATTATGATGAAGAAAACATGGTTGTTAGGGTTGAACCTGGTGTTCTATTAAACGACCTTGCTGAAGACTGCCTATCTAAGGGTTACATGTACCCACCTGATCCAGGTGAAAAGTTCGCTACTTTAGGAGGAAACGTAGCAACTAACGCTGGTGGTATGAGGGCTGTTAAGTATGGTACTACTAGAAACTATGTACGTTCTATGGAAGTTGTTACTCCAACTGGTGAAATCACTACTTTTGGTGCAACTGTTTCTAAGACTTCTACTGGTTTCTCTCTTAAGGACCTTATGATTGGTTCTGAAGGTACTCTTGGTATTATCACTGAGCTTACTCTTAAGATTATCCCAGCTCCTAAGGAAACTATGTCTTTAATCGTTCCTTACGAAGATCTTGACACTTGTATTTCTACTGTTCCACAATTATTTAAGGCTAACTTAAATCCTCAAGCTATTGAGTTCATGGAAAAAGAAATTGTTGACATGTCAGAAATCTATATTGGAAAGTCTACTTTCCCTAAGGAATTAGAAGGAATTGAAATTGGTGCTTACCTTCTTATCACTTTTGATGATGAAGATGAAGATGCACTTAACGATATTGTTGAACAAGCTGCTGAAGTTCTTATGGAAGCTGGAGCAATTGACATTTTAGTTGCTGACACTCCAAACAAGATGAAGGAAGCTTGGGCTGCTAGATCTTCTTTCCTAGAAGCTATTGAATCTCAAACTAAGCTTCTTGACGAATGTGACGTTGTTGTGCCTATTAACATGATTGCTAAGTACGTTCACTATGTAAACGAAAGAGCAAAGGACTTCCCATTTGAAGTTAAGTCTTTTGGTCACGCTGGTGACGGTAACTTACACATTTACACTTGCTCAAATGACATGGAAAAAGATGAATTTATTAAGCAAGTTGATGTTTTCATGAATGACATTTACAAGAAGGCTTATGAGTTTGGTGGACAAATTTCTGGTGAACACGGTATTGGATATGGTAAGAAGGCTTTCTTACACGAATTCGAAGGCGAAGTTAACACTGAGCTTATGAGAGGAATCAAGAAAGTATTTGATCCAAACTTAATTCTTAACCCAGATAAAGTTGTTTAATAGAAGGAGATTTTAATTAATGCCATATTTAATTTCAGAAGAAGCACAGGACTTACTTTTAGATATTAGAAATTTTTGTGAAAAAGAAGTTGTAGAAGTTTGTAAAGAAGCAGATAGAACTGGAGAATTCCCAGAAGAACTTTATGAAAAGGCAAAGGAACAAGGTTATTTTGCCCTTGAAGTTCCTGAAGAACTAGGTGGACCTGGTCTTTCTAGGGTTGATATAGCTGCCCTATTTGAAGAAATGGCTAAGGCTGACGCTGGTTTTGCTACTACTATTTCTGCATCTGGTCTTGGTATGAAACCAGTTCTTATTGCTGGAAACCAAGAACAAAAGGAATATATTGCTGATGTTACTTTCGAAGGTGGACTTGGAGCTTTCTGCCTAACTGAACCAGGTGCTGGTTCTGATGCTAGTGCAGGAACTACTACTGCTGTTAAGGACGGCGACGAATATGTATTAAACGGAAGAAAGTGCTTCATCACTAATGGTGCTGTTGCATCTTACTACTGTATTACTGCAGCTACAGACAAGTCTCAAGGTGTTAGAGGCCTATCAATGTTCCTAGTACCAGCTGGAACTCCTGGTCTAAGTGCTGGTAAGGAAGAAGACAAGATGGGAATCAGAACTTCCAACACAACTGATGTCGTTCTTGAAGATTGTAGAATTCCTGCTAAGAACCTTATTGGCCAAGAAGGACAAGGATTCTCTATAGCAATGAAGACTCTTGACCAAGCAAGAGCTTGGATGGGTTGTATTGCTGTTGGTATTGCTCAAAGGGGTATTGACGAAGCTAAAAAATATACAACTGAAAGAATCCAATTCGGCAAACAAATTAACAAGAACCAAGCTATCCAATTTAAATTAGCAGACATGGACATTCAAACAGAAGTTGCAAGACAAATGGTTGCTAACGCTCTTACTAGAATGGACATGGGACTAACTTACAATAGGGAATCTGCAATTGCTAAATGCTTTGCTTCTGATATAGCTATGAGAGTTGCTGAAGATGCTATCCAATTATTTGGTGGATATGGATACTCAAGAGAATATCCTGTTGAAAAGCTTCTAAGAGATGCTAAGATCTTCCAAATCTTTGAAGGTACTAATGAAATTTTAAGAATTGTAGTTTCTAATAATTTATTGAGAGGTTAAGGATTATATAATGAATATTCTAGTATTTATAAAAGAAGTGCCTGATGATTCAGTAGCAGTTTCTGTCCAAGAGGACAGAGCTGCTATCTCTGATATCACGCCTGTTGTTAATGCTTTCGATACTTACTCCCTAGAAATGGCTGTAAGATTAAAGGAAGCTCAAGAAGACGAAGAAAGTCAAGTAGTTGTAGTTTCTATAGGAAATGAAGGAGTTAAGAACTCTCTTAAAAACTGTCTAGCAGTTGGTGCTGACAAGGCTTACTTAGTTAAGAATGATGATTATAGAAAGCTTGATGCTAAGGCTATAACTGAAATTCTAATGGGAGCAAAGGAAAAATTAGAAGCAGAACTTGGTGCTTTTGATGTAATTTGCTTCGGTAAAGAAACTACAGATGCAGAAGCTTCACAAGTTGGAGTTTACTTTGCAAATAAAAATGATCTTGGTGTTGTTACATCTGTTATCGCAATGGAAAAAGACGGTGACAAGCTTGTATCTAAGCAAGAAATCGACGGTGGATATAGACAAGTTGAAACTAAGCTTCCATCTGTTGTAACTATTGCTAAGCCAGATTATGAGCCAAGATATCCTACTATAAAATCTAAGATGGCTGCAAGAAGACAAAAGATTGATGACTTCGAAGTAGAAGCTACTTCTAGTCCAATTCTTGAAGAAGTAAAGGACTTCGAACCTAAGAAGAGGGAAGCTGGAGTTAAGATCCAAGAAGAAGAAGTTGAAGATACTGTAGCTAAGGCTATTAGCCTAATGGTAGAACAAAAGGTTTTATAATAGGAGGAAAAGATGAAAAATATATTAACTTATATAGAAATTAAAGATGCTGCTCCTATTAAACTTTCTTTAGAGTCTCTTTCTAAGGCAAGCGAAATTGCAAAAGAAAAGGGTGGCAAGTCTCTTGCTCTTATTACTTTTGAACTTGCTGATGATGAGTTAGCTAAGCTAAAGGCTGCTGGAGCAGAAGAAATTGTACTTGTAAAAAGAGAAGCTTATAACCTAGAAGACTTCGCAAATGTTATTGTTGAAGTTTCTAAGAAATATGACTGTGAAGACATATTTATCCCAGGAACTCTTGACGGCAAGGACCTAGCTCCTTATGCTGCTGCAAGTCTTGACACAGTTTCTATTACTAACGTAATGGACATTAAGTTCGAAGGTGACGACATAATCTATGTAACTCCTTCTTACGGTGCAACTGTTTTAACTGAATCAAAAATCGAAAAGGCTCCAAGAATTGCTGTTGTAAGAGCGGGATCCTTTGACAAGAGAGACGACCTTGACGGTGCAGGCAATCTTGTAGAAGAAAACATTGATGAAGTTAAGGACCTAAAGGCAGTTATCAAGGATATTGTTACTGCAAATGAAGGTCTAATTAACCTTGAAGATGCTCCAATTATTGTTACTTGTGGTAGGGGTGCATCATCTGATGAAATCTTCCCACTTGTAAAGGAACTTGCTGACGTATTTGGTGCTCCAATTTCTGGAACAAGACCAGTTATTGATGATGGAGTGCTTCCAAAGGCTTCACAAATTGGTCAATCAGGTAAGATTGTTGCTCCAGCCCTATACATCGGTTGTGGTGTAAGTGGTGCTGTTCAACACGTTTCTGGTATTGAAAACTCAAACTTTATCGTAGCTATCAATAAGGACGAAGACGCTCCTATTTTTGATATGGCTGATATTGGAATTGTTGGAGATTGTAAACAAGTTCTTCCACTATTTATCGAAGAAATTAAGAAAATAAAAGCTAACGCTTAATAGGTGACCTATGAATTATTTAAAGGAATTTGTCATACTTTGTGTATGTTTAATGCTTGGGGTAGTGACAAGACACTTGATAAACTTCCCAATACCTGAAGCGGTATATGGGATGATTTATCTCTTTATTGCTTTTGCAGTAGGAATTATTAAACCAGATGACGTTAAAAAGACTTCAAATGGTATCCTGCAAAATCTAGCTATTCTTTTTGTGCCAGCTGGTGTTGGTATTATCAATAGTTATGATGAGATAAAGGGTCAAGCAGGCCTACTAGTTGGACTAGTTATTATTGGTACTGCTGTCACTATGGGCCTAACTGGCAAGATTATAGAATTGCTTCAAAGGAGGAAAGATGTTTAGTAACAAATATTTTGGTATCATCTTGACCTTTGCGACTTTTGAGATCGGTAAGATGATCAACAAGAAACTAAAGACTCCTTTGGCCAATCCTCTTTTAATATCCATTGCTCTATGTATATTATTTTTAAAGGTAACTGGTATTCCTTATGAAGATTACAAGCAAGGCGGGGACTTTATTATGTTCTTTATCGCTCCTGCTACAGTTGCCATGGTAGTTGATTTGTACGAAAACCTTCCAGAACTTAAGAAAAACTTAATCCCTATTCTTTCTGGAACAATTTTAGGTTCTGCTATTGCTGTATTTTTCGTTGTTTTCGTTTCAAGCTTCTTGGGCATTGACGAAAATCTTGTGGTATCCTCAACTCCACAATCAATCACAACAGCAATTGCAATTTCTCTTTCTGAAGAGTATGGTGGTGCTTCTGCTATAACTGCTGTTCTTGTAGTTATAAGAGGGGTTACTGGTGCAGTAATCGCTCCACTTATTATGAAACTCTTTAGGATCAAGGACCCAACTGCACAAGGAGTTGCCATTGGTACTTCTTCCCACGCTGTTGGTACTTCTGAAGCGAGAAAGCTTGGAGAAATCCAAGGGGCTATGAGTGGACTTTCTATTGCAGTGGCAGGTCTTGTGACTGTAATCCTAATGCCTGTTGCAATGAGAGTTATAGAGATGTTATTTTGATTTAAATAAATATAAGTAAAGAATATGTATATAAGGACCTATTGTCTCCCTCAATAGGTCAAATCATTAAAAAAGCTTGGTGAGTGTAAAATTTCACCAAGCTTTTTTAATTTATATTATTTCAAGAAATCCGACTCACTCGACAATGGTCTCTATTCGGTCGCATGGTCTTCTTTCGCTGGATAAGATTTTTCATCAGCTCATGTGTCGCTAGCACTCGCATTTGCTGTGAAAACCAAAAAAAGTAGCCTTATGGTTTTAGGCTACTTTTTGTTTTTTTTATTTAATTTATTTCAAGAAATCCGACTCACTCGACAATGCTCCCTATTCGGTCGCATGGTCTTCCTTCGCTGGATAAGATTTTTCATCAGCTCATGTATCGCTAACGCTCGCATTTGCTGTGAAAACCAAAAAAAGTAGCCTTATGGTTTTAGGCTACTTTTTGTTTTTTTTATTTAATTTATTTCAAGAAATCCGACTCACTCGACAATGCTCCCTATTCGGTCGCATCGTCTTCCTTTCGCTGGATAAGATTTTTCATCAGCTCATGCGTCGCTAACGCTCGCATTTGCTGTGAAAACCAAAAAACCGAGACTCGTCTCGGTTTTTTTATCATTACCTTCTATTTTTGATTGCTTCTATTAATCCAGGAACTACATTAAATAAGTCGTCAACAATTCCGTAGTGGGCTGTCTTAAAGATGGCAGCGTCTGGGTCGTTGTTGATGGCAATTATTGTTGTTGAGTCTTCCATACCCTTAGTGTGTTGGATTGCTCCTGAAAGTCCAAGGGCAATGTAGAGGTCTGGTCTTACTTGAACACCAGTTACACCAACTTGTAGGTCCTTGTCGCACCATCCAAGGTCTGTTACAGCCTTAGTTGCTCCAACTGCACCGCCAAGTGCTTCTGCAAGTTCTTCTACTAGGTGCCAGTTTTCTGGTCCACCAAGTCCTCTACCACCTGATACAACAACTTTTGCATTCATTAGCTTATCAAGAAGTGGATTGATTTCTTCTTTTTCGAAGTCAATGAATTTTGTCTTAACGTCATCTGCTGTGATATTGGCTTCTTCTTTTATTACTTCTGCTTCTTTTGATTCGTCGAAAGGAGCTTCAACAAAGCCACCTCTACCAATTGTAGCCATCATAGTTTCAGATAAAATTCTTACATCACAGAAGAGTTTTCCGTCAAAGGAAGGTCTTATCCACTTGATGTCTTCCTTGTCTTCAGTTATTTCAACGCTGGAACAGTCGGCAACAAGTCCAACCTCTCTTTTTGCTGAAACCCTACCCGCAAGGTCACGTCCATCATGGGATGCTGGAAGCATAACAATTGCTGGATCGTATTTTTCCATTAGGCCATCTAAGACTTTGGCATAGGCCATAGTGTTGTAATTTTCTAAAAGTTCATCAGAAACTTGGATTACCTTGTCGGCTCCAAGATTGCCTGATAATTTTGCCTTGTCATCATTGTTGTGACCAATTTCTACTGCCACAAGTTCTCTATCTAATTCATCAGAAAGTTCTCTCGCTATAGACATTATTTCTTTAGTTATAAGTGAAAGTGAGCCTTCTGAAGATTCGTTTACTACCCAAATATTTCCTTTTTTCATTTTATCACCTACACTAAAACTTTCGCATCTTCGATTATCTTTATAACTGCGTCTATGTTCTTGTCAGCAGAACCTTCGTCAATTATCTTGCCTGTTTCAAACTTGTCTGGAGCTGAAAGGTCTTTTACTACTGTAAGGGATCCCCTTTGTCCAATCTTATCAAGGTTAAGTCCAAGTTTGTCTGCAGTTAGGTCGTGGATTTCTTTTTCTTTTGCAATCTTAGATCTCTTTAGGGCAAACTTTGAAGGTTTGTTTACTGAACCCTTTAGTGCTGATGCAACGAAAGGTGCCTTTAATGAAACTGTTTCAGTTCCGTCAGCAACTTTTCTCTTAACTTCAAATTCGTCGTCCTTGTAGTTAATGTCTGATACATAAGTAACTTGGTTCATGCCAAGTCTTTCAGCGATTTGTGGTCCAACTTGTCCTGTGTCTCCGTCCATTGTTTGGTCACCTGTGAAGATGATGTCGTATTCGCCAATTTGTTTAATGGCTTCTGCTAGGGCATAGGATGTTGCAAAGGTATCAGAACCCTTGAACTCTATTCCTTCTAATAGGTAAGCTTCTTCTGCACCCATTTGGATACATTCACGAAGGTATTTTTCTCCGTCTGGTGGTCCCATAGTTAGCACGTCAATTTGTACTTCTTCTTCCACTTGTTCTTTGACATTAAGTGCAAATTTTAAACCACAAAGGTCTGATGGGTTAATAACTGTTTTGATTCCATCTCTCTTGAGGTTTTTTGTTTCTGGATCGATTTTTGCATTTGTTGTGTCAGGAACAATCTTCATTAATAATAATATTTTCATAGTTCCTCCTAAAATATTTTTACTTCAATATATTTATATCATACCCCAAAATGGCGAAAGTATTAAGAAAATTTTTATAAGTGATAAAAATAATCAAAAAACCCTTAAATAAATTCACTTTATTTCATAAGGTACTTAAAATTTTTTTTGCTTGTATTATAATGGAAGAGGAAGTTTATTATTTTTATATAGGAAGAAGGTTTATATAAGATGAAAAAATTTAAAAAGTTTTCCAGCCTTATGCTTATAGTCACAATGGTTGGTCTTTTAATGACTGGCTGTGCTCAAAAGACTAATGACGAGGCAAATGAAAAAGCAAATGACACTAAGGTTGCTGCAGAAGAAAAGACTGGAACTCATAAGATAGTTGACCACGCAGGTCGTGAAATTGAAGTGCCAGATAAGATTGAAAAGATTGTAATTGACCAAGTGCCAATTCTTTCTACTTACATGGCCTACAATGAAGGTAAGGCTCCTTACATTGTTGGCTACGCTGGTTCCCTAAAACAAGTTATTTCCAACACTGTCCTTCAAGATATTGCACCAGAACTTCTTGACACAACAAACACAGTTCAAGGTCAATCTGACATCAACGTGGAAGAAATTATTAAATTAAAGCCAGATGTAATTTTCTACAACGCTAAGAACCAAGACCGTTATGAAAAATTGGCAAAGACTGGAGTTCCTTGTGTAGGTTTTGTAACTATGGGAGCAGACACTCCAGCTGACCCAATTAACAGGTATGGCGAATGGCTAAAGCTTCTTGAAGATGTCTTTGGTGAAGAAGGCAAGATGGATAATTTCTTGGCAGCAGGTGACGACATTGTAAAGGATGTTGAAAAGAGAATTGCCACAGTGCCTGAAGCTGACAGACCAAGTGGTATGATCCTTTGGAAATATGTTGAAGGGACACCAATTGTTGCCGGCAAGGGAACTTTTGGAGACTTCTGGCTAAAGAGACTTGGGGTAAATAATGTTGCCCAAGATGCCAAGGGTTATGCCAAGGTAAATGTGGAAGAAATTTACAAGTGGAATCCTGATGTATTTTACCTTGATGGACCTGGTCTCTTGGATATAAAGAGGGAAGAAGTTTACAACAACACTGTTGAAGGTTTTGATTTTTCAAACTTAAAGTCTGTTAAGGACAAGAGAGTTTACAACTCAAAGCTTGGTATGTGGAACTGGCTTACACCAAACCCAGATGCTCCACTAGTTTTAGCTTGGCTTGCAAGTGAAACTTACCCTGAAGCCTTTGAGGACTACGACTTAAATAAGGTCATCAAGGACTACTACGCTAAGTGGTACAATTATGAACTTACAGATGAACAAATCGAGGACATGTTTAACATATGACAAAAAACTTTTGGACTAGGGATGATGGAAAACTTCATCCCTATGTTTATTTTATTTTAATTTTCTTTCCCCTGGTCTGTGGCCTCATTGGCCTTTCAATGGGGAGGATGGATATTAAAATATCAGAAATTATTTTATTTTTTAAAAACTTAATAGGTGGAGGGCAAGTTGATCCCCTTATGGAGTCTTTAATTATAAATATTAGGCTGCCAAGGGTCCTAACAGCCCTCATTGTTGGAGGAGGACTTACTGCTGCAGGGATTGCTTTCCAGGCACTTTTTTCAAATCCATTGGCAACTCCAGACATCTTGGGAGTCACATCAGCGGCATCTCTTGGGGCAGTCCTTGGGATAATCCTATCTCTTGGGACTATGGGGATTCAAGTTCTCGCCATGGTCTTTGGACTCCTTTCAATCCTCATAACAATTAATCTTGTGAAGAAGGACGAGACTTCTATGATAATGTTGGTCTTGGCTGGGATAATTGTTTCATCCCTTGCTAATGCCCTGGCTTCTCTCTTAAAGTACACAGCTGATCCTATGGACAAGTTGCCGCAAATTACCTATTGGCTAATGGGGTCCTTTGGGAGGACTTCTTACAAGAACCTAGCCTTGGCAGGTCCCCTTATCTTGATTTCAATCTTTGTAATCTACAAGATGAGGTGGAGTCTCAACCTCTTGTCTCTTTCAGAAGACGAGGCCAGGTCACTTGGGATAAATGTCAAGAAGACTAGGTTGATTTTTATACTTGCAGCTACCCTTATAACTGCGTCCTCAGTTTCTATTTGTGGACAAATTGGATGGATTGGATTGATTATCCCCCATCTTGTGAGGTTGATGGTGGGGTCCAACAATCTCTACACTATGCCTTTGGGAATAAGTTTTGGGGCAGGCTTTATGGTCCTAATCGAAGCCCTATCAAGGACGGTTTCAGTGATTGAACTTCCAATTTCAATTTTAACGGCAATAATAGGAGCCCCAATTTTTATAATCTTAATGAGAAGGTCTGGAGGGATTTTTAAATGAAGCTAGAAGTTTCTGGAGGAAATTTTAAATTTAAAAAATCTGATTTTATATTGAAGGATATAAATTTCTCTCTTGAAGATTCTGATGTCCTCTCTATACTTGGTCCCAATGGGGTGGGCAAGACTACCATAATAAGGTGTTTGACAGGCCTACTCCCTTGGACAAGTGGGGGAACTTTTTTAGATGGGAAAAATATTTCTTCTATTAAAGAGAGAGAACTTTGGTCAAAGATTTCTTATATTCCTCAAAAGAGGTCTTCTGCCTTTGCCTACACAGGCCTTGAGATGGTCCTCTTTGGGTCTACTTCTTCCATGTCAATCTTTGAGAAGCCAAGGGACAAGGACCTAAGAAGGGCAGAAGAAGTTATGAAGTCCATAGGAATCTATCATCTCCGTGACAAGGCCTCAGACCAAATGAGTGGAGGAGAAGTTCAAATGCTCTTAATTGCTAGGAGTCTGATGAAGGATCCACAGATTATAATTTTGGATGAACCAGAAAGTGGACTAGACTACAAGAATCAAATGGTAATCTTAAATTTGATAAAAAACCTGGCAGAGGCAGGTGTCATAATTGTCATGAACACCCACTACCCAGACCACGCCCTTTCCATTTCCAACAAGTGCCTCTTGTTAAGCTACGACAAGACCTATGAGTTTGGACCAACTAGGGAGGTCCTCACAAGGGGAAACTTAAAAAGATCTTTTTCTGTTGATGTGAGTATTTCAGAATTTCAAATTGATGGGAAGACCTATGAGAGGGTAATACCTCTTGAGATAGAAGATAAGTAAAATAATAAAGTTATTGAGAAGCCTAGATGGCTTCTTTTTTAATGTAAATTTATGGTCTATAAGAGATAAAAAACTATGAAATTTTAAATTTCTTCCTATATAATAGGGAATATTTTTATGAGATAAGAATTAATTAAAAATGAGGATGAGTTAAATTTTATTAAGTATAGGATATTTATTAGTTGAAAAATATTTGTAGCCTTATAAGTTTTTATAAGTTCAAAAATACTTATTAGTTGAAAATTAAATATGACTTTACAAACTTTTATAAGTTAATAGTTTTTTATAAAGATATAATCAAATGAGACTTTACAAATTTTTATCAGCTTATATATTTTTATGACTTGATAGTTTACTAGGACTTCATAAAAATTTGTAAGCTAATAAAAAATTTAAAATTTGAGATAATTTATTTTAATAAAAATAAAATTAGGAGAAATATATTTAAATAGGAAAGAATATTTAAAAGTTAAGGAGAAAAAATAAAAAATTAAAAAATCTTCACTAAATTCACATAAATCATTGCAATTTAAATGTTTTTAGACTATATTAAGAAGAGTGCCTATAAATTAGGCCAAAAAATTATTGCTAATATTAATATAATAAAAAAATCTGAAGAAATTCAAAAAAACCTGTAAATAGCCTTTACAAGTGGGATTTTTTATTATATAATATTTGAGCGTTTAAAAAAGAATGTTGCGATGAAGTCATAAGTTGCTTGAGATTTTGTTGAAAAAAAGGAGTTTCGAGGTAATTATGACAGAGAAGTCCAAGCTGGACTTGGGCGAGGGTTATTTTTTTCTATTGCGCCCTGTTTACACACCAGGGTGCGTGTATCGATAACCCCATTCGCAAGTAAGGCTTTAGCGAATAGGAGGTAAATATGTCTAACAAAGGCAAACAAAAAATTAGAATTAAACTTAAAGCTTATGATCACGAACTACTTGACAATTCAGCACTAAGAATTGTTGATGCTGCTAAGAAGAGCGGTGCAGAAGTTTCTGGACCAATTCCTCTTCCAACTGAAAAGGAAATCATCACAATTATAAGAGCTGTACACAAGTACAAGGATTCAAGAGAACAATTTGAGCAAAGAACTCACAAGCGTCTAATTGATATATTAAACCCTACACAAAAGACTGTAGATTCACTTATGAAGTTAAATCTACCAGCTGGTGTAGATATTGAAATTAAACTTTAAAACTTTGCTTTATATGACTTCTACTCATAGAAGTCCGCTGTAAATATTAGGAGGTGCAACATGAAATATTTAGTAGGTAAAAAAATTGGCATGACCCAAATTTTTGATGAAGAGGGTACTGTCACTCCTGTCTCAGTTATTGAAGTAGAACCAAATGTTGTTGTGCAAAAGAAAACAATTGAAAGTGATGGATACAATGCTATCCAAGTTGCAACACAAGAGGTTAAAGAAAGAAGATTAAACAAACCTGAGAAGGGACATTTTGACAAGGCTGGTGTAGGATACAGAAAACATCTTTCAGAATTTAGAACAGATGATGTTGAATCTTACAACCTAGGCGATGAAATAAAGGTAGATATCTTTGAAGCTGGAGAACACGTTGATGTTGTTGGTACTTCAAAGGGTAAAGGAACTGCTGGTGTTATCAAACGTCACAACTTCGGTCGTGGTAGAGAAACTCACGGTTCTAAATTCCACAGAATGCCAGGTGGTATGGGAGCTGCTTCTTATCCAGGAAGAGTTTGGAAAAACCACAGAATGGCTGGAAAAATGGGTAACGAAAGAGTTACTGTACAAAATCTAGAAATTGTAAGAATAGATACAGATAAAAATTTAATTTTAGTTAAGGGTGCTATCCCAGGACCTAAGAAGGGAACTGTTAGAGTTAAAAGCACTGTTAAAATGACTAAATAAGATAGGGAGGTTAAAAAATGCCTAAAATTCAAATGATTGACATTAAGGGAAATCCTGTTGAAGAAGTCGAACTAAGTGAAGGGCTATTTGCTGCTCCTGTTAGCACTCATGCTGTTTATTTAGTTGTTAAAAATATTTTGGCTAACAATAGACAAGGTACTCACTCTGCTAAGACACGTGCTGAAGTTCGTGGAGGCGGAAGAAAACCTTGGAGACAAAAGGGAACTGGTCGTGCAAGACAAGGTTCTATTAGATCACCTCAATGGAGAGGCGGTGGAGTTGTTTTCGCTAAGAAACCTAGAGATTACTCTTACACAACTCCTAAGAAGACTAGAAGAGTTGCTCTTAAGTCAGTTCTTACTAGCAAGTTACAAGATGGCGAAATGATTCTTGTAGATTCTATCCAAATGGAAGAAGCTAAGACAAAAGTTTTTGCTAACATCTTAAAGGAAATTGGTGCTGGCAACAAGGCACTTGTAGTTATTAATGACGACGAAAAAGATGTTCAAAGAGCAGCAAGAAACATCGCTGGTGTTAAAACATCAAGAGCTACAGATATTAACGTATACGACTTATTAAAGTACGATAACCTTGTTATCACAAAGTCTGCACTTGATGTTGTTGAGGAGGTTTTTAACTGATGAATAAATTTGACGTTATAAAAAGACCTTTAGTCACTGAACAAAGTATGGACATGATGGCAGAAAACAAATACACTTTTGAAGTTGTTAAAACTGCTACAAAACCTGAAATCAGAGAAGCTGTTGAAGAAATCTTCGGCGTTAAGGTTGAAAAAGTATATACAATGAATATGCGTGGTAAACTTAAAAGACAAGGAGTTCATCAAGGAAGACGTCCTTCATGGAAAAAAGCTATAGTTAAGCTTACTGATGACTCAGAGCCGATAGAATTTTTTGATTCTATTTGATAGTAGGAGGTATTAATAATGGCGATTAAAGGATTTAAACCTACAACTCCTGCCCGTAGAAAAATGACAGTTGCTTCATTCGAAGAGATTACTAAGACAACACCTGAAAAATCTCTTCTAACAACTATCAACAAAACTGCCGGTAGAAATACTCATGGTAGAATTACTAGTAGACATAGAGGCGGCGGAGTTAAAAGAAAATACAGAATTATAGATTTAAAGAGAGATAAAGACAATATTCCTGCAAGAGTAGCAGCTATTGAATACGATCCATACAGAACAGCTTACATTGCACTTCTAAACTATGCTGATGGTGAAAAAAGATACATCATCCAACCAAATGGTTTAAAGGTAGGAGATATAGTTGAATCTGGATCTGATGCAGATATCAAAGTTGGTAACACACTAATGCTTGCTGATATTCCAGTTGGTACTACTGTTCACAACGTAGAAATGACTCCAGGTCGTGGTGGCCAAATCGCAAGATCTGCTGGATCATCTGCACAACTTATGGCTAAAGAAGGTAAGTACGCTCAACTTAGACTTCCTTCAGGTGAATTTAGATTAATAAGCCAAAGATGTAAGGCAACTATTGGACAAGTTGGAAACATTTCTCACGAACTTATCACTTTAGGTAAGGCAGGTAAGAGCAGATATCTTGGAAGAAGACCTCACGTAAGAGGATCTGCAATGAACCCTGTTGATCACCCTCATGGTGGTGGGGAAGGTAGAACTCCAATTGGTAGACCTTCACCAATGACTCCTTGGGGCAAGAAAGCTCTAGGACTTAAGACTAGAAAGAAATCTAAAAAATCTGATATGTATATCGTAAGAAGAAGAACTAAGTAATCGGAGGGTATTAATGAGTAGATCAATAAAAAAAGGACCATTTGCTGATGAACACCTTCTAAAGAAGGTTGACGAGCTTAATGATAAAAACGAACACAAAGTAATTAAAACTTGGTCTCGTCGCTCAACTATTTTCCCTGAATTTGTTTCTCACACAATTGCTGTTCATGACGGCAGAAAACATGTGCCAGTATATATTACTGAAGACATGGTAGGACATAAATTAGGCGAATTTGTTCCAACAAGAACATACAGAGGCCATGGCGGCAAGAGCGAAAAGAGTACTACACTTAAGTAAGGAGGGTTATAATGCAAGCACAAGCAATTGCTAAATATGTAAGAATATCACCTCTAAAGGTGAACTATATTTGCGCAGAAATACGCGGAAAAAGCGTTGATGAAGCCCTCTCTATTTTAAAGTTTACTAACAAAAGAGGAGCTCATGAACTATATAAGGTACTACATTCAGCTGTAGCTAACGCTGAAAACAACCTTAACTTAGACAGAGGAGATCTTTATGTTAAAAAGGCTTACGCAAACGAAGGCCCAACAATGAAGAGATTCCGTCCTAAGGCTAAGGGAATGGCTTATCCAATTCTAAAAAGATCAAGTCACATTGGCGTTGTAGTAGCAGAAAGAGAGTAAGGAGGTAGAGAATGGGTCAAAAAGTAAACCCACATGGACTTCGTGTTGGAGTAATCAAAGATTGGGATTCAAAATGGTACGCAGACAAGAAAAATTTTGCCGATCTTTTAGTTGAAGACAACGAGATTAGAAATTATGTTAAGAAAAAACTTTATGCTGCAGGTATCTCTAAGATCGAAATTGAAAGAGCTGCTAATAGAGTAAAGATTTCTATTCACACAGCAAAACCAGGCATGGTAATTGGCCGTGGTGGAGCAGGCGTTGAAGAACTAAGAACTGAAATTGAAAAACTTACAGGTAAATCTGTTGTAATAAATGTAGAAGAAATCAAAAACCAAGACTTAGATGCACAAATCGTTGCTGAAGGTATTGCTGAAGCTCTTGAAAGAAGAGTTGCATTTAGACGTGCTATGAAACAAGCAATCCAAAGAACTATGCGTCAAGGAGCACTTGGTATCAAGACTTCTGTTTCAGGTCGTGTTGGTGGTGCTGACATGGCAAGAACTGAAGGATATTCTGAAGGAACTATTCCTCTACAAACTTTAAGAGCTGACATTGACTATGGTTTTGCTGAAGCTGATACAACTTACGGTAAAATCGGTGTTAAGGTATGGCTATACAAGGGCGAAGTTCTTCCTGAACTAACTGAAGAAAGAGGAAGAAGATCTAGAGATAATAGAGATAACAGAAATCGCAAGAGACGCGATAACAGAAACAATAACTTCAATAGAAATAATAGAAGAGACAATAGAAATAAAGAGTCTTAAAGAAGGGGGGAATAGTCATGTTGATGCCTAAGAGAGTAAAATATCGTAAAGTTCACAGAGGCAGAATGAAGGGCAAGGCTATGCGTGGTAATGAGCTTGCATACGGCGAATATGGTATAAAAGCTTTAGAACCTTGTTGGATAACTTCAAATCAAATAGAAGCGGCACGTCGTGCTATGACAAGATATATTCGTAGAGGTGGAAATATCTGGATTAAGATTTTCCCAGACAAACCTGTTACAGAAAAGCCTGCTGAAACTCGTATGGGTTCCGGTAAGGGTGCACCAGAATACTGGGTAGCAGTTGTTAAACCAGGTAGAGTTTTATTTGAAATGGGTGGTGTTTCAGAAGAAGTTGCAAGAGAAGCTATGAGACTTGCATCCATGAAACTCCCTATTAGAACAAAATTCGTTATGAAAGATAAGGATGGTGACTCAAATGAAGGCTAATGAAATTCGCAAGATGTCAAGCGAAGATTTAAATAATAAAGTTAATGAACTTAAAAATGAACTTTTTAATTTGAGATTCAGATTGGCAACTGGCCAACTTGACAATCCATCAAGTATTAAAAGTGTTAAAAGAGATATAGCAAGAGTAAAAACGATCATTAGAGAACGTGAACTTGAAGTAGGAAAGGAGGCTTAATCTCATGGAAAGAAATTCAAGAAAAACTTTAACAGGTATTGTTGTAAGCGATAAGATGGATAAGACTATTGTAGTTCAAACTGAGACTTTAAAGACTCATCCTATCTATAAAAAGAGATTTAAGAAGTCTACTAATTTCAAGGCTCATGACGAAAATAATGAATGTGGTATTGGTGATCGCGTAAAAGTTATGGAAACTAGACCACTAAGTAAAGATAAAAGATGGAGACTTGTAGAAATTATTGAAAAGGCTCAATAATTTTAGCTTGAAAGGAGAATAACATGATTCAACAAGAAACAAGATTGCGTGTTGCTGACAATTCAGGTGCAAGAGAACTATCTGTTGTTAAAGTCCTTGGTGGTACTAATAGAAGAGTAGCTAACATTGGCGACATTGTAGTATGTTCTGTAAAACATGCAACACCCGGTGGCGTTGTCAAAAAGGGAGCTGTTGTAAAAGCAGTTATCGTTAGAACAAACAAGGGTATTAGCAGAAAAGACGGATCTTACATCAAATTTGATGACAACGCAGCTGTTGTAATAAAAGACGATAGAAGCCCTGTTGGGACTCGTATTTTTGGACCTGTAACTAGAGAACTTAGAGCTGGAAACTTCATGAAGATTATTTCTCTAGCTCCGGAAGTACTATAATTTGGAGGTGTAATATGAGAATTAAAAAAGATGACATCGTAAAAGTTATAGCCGGAAAAGATAAAGGCAAGACTGGTAAAGTCCTAAGAACAATTCCTAAGAAAGACTTAGTAGTTGTAGAAAAGGTAAATGTTGTTACTAAACACATGAAACCAAGAGGACCTCAAGCACCAGGTGGAATAGAAAAAATGGAAGCACCAATTCACGTGTCTAATGTAATGTACTTTGACAGTGCATCAGGAAAGGCAACAAGAGTTGGTTATAAATTTGAAGACGGAAAAAAAGTTAGATTTGCAAAATCTAGCGGAAACATCATTAAGTAGGGGGTAGAATAATGACTTCAAGATTACAAGAAAAATATAAGACAGAAGTTGTGGGCCACCTAATGGAACGCTTCAATTATTCAAGCGTTATGGAAGTACCGAAACTTGAAAAGATCACTATAAACATTGGTCTTGGCGAAGCTAAAGATAACCACAAGGCTCTAGAAGCAGCTGTTGAAGACCTAACTCTTATCTCAGGTCAAAAGGCACTTGTTACTAGGGCAAGAAAATCTATAGCTAACTTTAAACTTCGTGAAGGTCAAAACGTTGGTGTTAAGGTTACTCTAAGAGGCGAAAGAATGTATGATTTCTTAGATAAGCTTATGAACGTTGCTCTTCCAAGAGTAAGAGACTTTAGAGGTGTTAAGCCAACTGCATTTGACGGCAGAGGAAACTATGCACTAGGTCTTAAAGAACAACTTATCTTCCCAGAAATTGAATACGATAAGGTAGACACAATTAGAGGAATGGACATCAATATAGTAACTACAGCTAAAACTGATGAAGAGGCTAAAGAATTCCTAGACAAGATGGGAATGCCTTTTGCTAAGGCTTAAGGAGGTACAAAGTGGCTAAAAAATCAATGATTGCTAAACAAAAGAGGAAACAAAAGTATTCTTCTCGTGAATATACAAGATGTAAAATTTGTGGAAGACCACATTCAGTTTTACAAAAATATGGAATATGTAGAATATGCTTTAGAGAACTTGCGTATAAAGGACAAATCCCTGGCGTAAGAAAAGCTAGCTGGTAATAAGCCTTAGATGAAAGGAGGCAAACTGATATGATGACAGACCCAATTGCAGATATGCTATCAAGAATTAGAAATGCAAATAATGCAAGACACAAATCTGTTGATATTCCTTGCTCAAACATCAAAAAAGAAATCGCAAAGATTCTTCTTGATGAAGGTTATATTAAAGGATATGACGTTGTTGAAGATGACAAACAAGGAATTATTAAAATAGATCTTAAATATTCTCAGGACGGTGAAAGAGTTATCTCTGGTTTAAAGAGAATATCTAAACCGGGACTTAGAGTTTATGTTAAGTGCGATGATGTTCCTAAAGTTCTAGGTGGACTAGGAATTGCAATTATCTCTACATCTAAGGGAATAATTACAGATAAAATGGCAAGACAAAATAAAGTTGGCGGAGAGGTAATCTGCTACGTTTGGTAATTTGGAGGTGAAAAATGTCAAGAATTGGCAAAAAACCTATTGAAATCCCAAAGGGCGTTGATGTTAAAGTTGACGGTCAAACAGTTACTGTTAAGGGACCAAAGGGTGAACTAACACAATCTTTCGATAAAGATTTAAAAATAGAATTAAATGACGGAGTTCTCACTGTAGAAAGACCAAATGATATTAAAAGAATTAAGGCACTTCACGGTTTAACTAGAACTCTAATTGAAAATATGATAATTGGCGTTACAGAAGGTTATTCAAAATCTCTTGAAATAATCGGTACAGGATACAGAGCTGCTAAGAAGGGAAAGGTTCTTTCTCTTAACTTAGGTTTCTCTCACCCTCTTGATTTAGAAGATCCAGAAGGTATTGAAGTAGAAGTTCCATCTCCTAACTCAATTATTATTAGAGGTAATGACAAACAACAAGTTGGCGCTTATGCTGCTTACATTAGAAGCTTCAGAGAACCTGAACCATATAAGGGTAAGGGTATTAAATATACTGATGAACATGTAAGACGTAAAGTTGGTAAGACAGGTAAGTAAGAAAGGAGAATTTAAGTGTTAAAAAAGATTAATAGAAATGAAAACAGAATTAAAAGACACAAAAGAATTAGAAATCATATCTCCGGTACTTCTATGAAGCCTAGACTTTCAGTTTACAGATCATCTAAACATATTTATGCTCAACTAATTGATGATGAAGCTGGCAATACTTTAGCAAGTGCATCTACACTTGATAAGGGATTAAACCTAGAAAACACTGGAAATATTGAAGCAGCTAAATCTGTTGGAGAATCTATTGCTAAGAAGGCAAAAGAAAAAGGAATTGAAGAAGTTGTATTTGACAGAGGTGGATATGTATTCCACGGTAAAGTCAAAGCACTTGCTGATGCAGCTAGAGAAGCTGGTCTAAAATTCTAAGAAGGAGGAAGTAATGGAGCGTTCATTAATAAATGCGGCAGAA
>CABQNX010000005.1 GCA_902465645.1 uncultured Peptoniphilus sp. | reverse complement strand
GTAGCGAACTTTGAGTTGATTAGGTTCACGCGAAGCTCGCAAATAAAAAATAGAGTCAGGTACTTCTGACTCTATTGATAAATTATCTTAAGTTTTTAAAAGTTTATAGCGAGCAAGTTTTGAATTTTTAGGCTGGCTGCCGCTCGGGGTTGTTGGCAAAGGCCCCTGCCAGGTCGTTGAAGGTGTTGGGGGTGGTCCGGAGGGGGAAGGACCAATCGAAAGGTCCTAACCCCCTCCGGATTAAAGATATAAAAGCGTTAGCTTTTAAAATAATTTTTTTAGCTTGCTAACCCTTCCAAAAGATGAATTAAAGCCTAGGCTTTAGAAAAATTATTTAAAGATCAAATCTTAAATATTGATTCTAAAAGCGAAGCTTTTACTCCCCTTAACTTACTGAAATTCTCTTCTTATGCATATAATAAACTGCAAAGAACAAGGCTATTGTTTCTAAAAGCATTGGAATTAGTATTCCTATTCCTAGTCCCCTCATAAACACATCTCCATTGTTTAGAAGGAGTTCAATATTTGTAAACAAGTCAAATTTATCTAAGATATAGATGACTGCTCCTTCCACAAATCCTAGTCCTATATAGACAAGGACTGGTCCACCTAGTCCAAATCTTCTAAGTTTTTTTCCACCACCAAATGTCACTGAAAAGATTATTCCAATGATGTTGTTAAATAAAAATAGCAAGCACCAGGCAACAAGCACTAATATGTTTCTTATTCCAACTTCATTTATTAGTTCATTTATATCTGCCCAAGTTATATATATTACTCCACCATCAACAGAAGGTACTGCCATAAATAGGAAACAAATTAATCCTACATAAATTGAATAGATAATAAACATTATAAGATAATATAAAAATCTTGAAAAAGTTTTTGCTGATGGACTTATTGGTGTTGACTCATAAAACAGGGCGCTGTCGCCAAAGAACATATTGTAATCTCCAACTATTACTGATATAGCTGCTGCCATGTAGCCAAACATTAGCGCCATCATGCCTAGACCAATTGCATTTCCACCAATTGAGTTATTTACATTTGAAAATATTATCCCAAAAATAATTAGGGCCACTGGCAAAACTGGAATAAACCAATTATTTTTAAAGTGATTTCTTATTTGATGTCCAAGTAATTTTCCCATTAAAATACCTCCGTAAAGTAGTCTTCTATACTCATATTTTCTTCACTTCTTATTTCATCTACTGTCTTGTTAAGACTGATCTTGCCTTCTGAAAGGAAGAGGACCCTGTCAAGTAGTGGCTCGATTTGATTTATTAAATGAGTGGATAAAATAATTAGAGAATCTTCTTCAAAATTATCTAAAATAGTTTGGATGATGGCCTTTCTCGCTGAAGGGTCAACTCCAGAAATTGGCTCGTCTAAGAGGAAGATCTCTGCCCTTCTTGAAAGACTTAGGGCAATTTGCATTTTTTCTCTCATACCCTTACTCATTTCCTTGACCTTGGCTCCTTGTGGAAGTTTAAATTCTTCGTAAATCCTATAAAATTTATCTTCGTCAAAGTCCTTGAAGAATTTCTTGTAAGTCCTGACAACTTCCTTCACAGAAAGCTTGTCGCTTAAGGCAAACTTGTCTGGTTGGTAGGATAAAATTTCTCCTGTCTTGTAAGAAATTTCTTCTCCGTCAATTATTACACTCCCCTTGTAAGTTTTTTCTAGACCTGCAAGTATCCTAAGTAAGGTTGACTTACCTGCACCATTGGGTCCCACTAGGCCCACAATTTGTCCCTTATCAAGTTCTAGGTTTAGGTCGTCAAGGACCTTATTCTTGTAGCCCATATTTAAATTTTTTATCTCTAGCTTGCTCATACTTCCCTCCAATATTTATCTAAAAGTTCCAGTGAATTTTCCTTTGTCATCTTGAGCTCTTCTGCAACTCCAATTAAGTCATCGCAGGACCTATAAAAGGCACCTTTTGCAATTTCTTCTATTAGTTCTTCGTCATCTGTTATAAATCTGCCGCTAGTCCTATTTGACTTAGCAAGTCCTTCTCTCTCAAGTTCTTGCAAGGCTCTTTGGACTGTATTGGGGTTGACCCCATAGGTTTGGGCAAGATTTCTAACAGTTTCCATCTTGTCTCCACTCTTCCATTCTCCGCTTGAAATCTTTAATTTAAAATCTTCAAGGAGCTGGATGTAGATGGGTCTGTTGTTATCAAATTCCATATTTGCCTCCTTTTTGGATCCCTTTTGGATAATTTTTTATTTAAAAGTCCTCATCTCTTTTATGTTAAGTAAATTTTTAATTTCATCTTCAAATCTTAATCTCTTATCTTTTATCTTTTATCTTTTATCTTTTATCTTTTATCTTTTATCTTTTTACATATTCTTAATAAAATCCAAAATAAGATTTTTTGTATTGTTGTATCAACTCCTTAATACAATAGTTATTATATACAAGCTTTTTTATTTTTGCAAGACTTTTTTTAATTCTTTGTAAAAAAATTCCACTAGCCCTCCAATTAAGATTTAAATAGGATATAGAGCTGATAAATTCTTATAATTTTTCTCTTATGTTTTTAATTTTTACTTAAATCTATGTAAAATTGTTTTTTATTTTGTACATTTTTCTTTACATCAAGCTTTCATTGGTTTATTATAAAAAACCTAGGGAAGAATTATAAGGAGGTATTATATGAATGAATTATTAATCATATTTTTGATAATGGTCTTGGGTTACGCCCTTGGTCATATTAACTTTTTTGGAATAAAATTTGGTGCATCGGCAATTTTAATTGTGGCCCTCTTCTTTGGTCACTTTGGCTTTACTGTCCCAAAGTTCTTGGCAAAGATTGGCCTTGTGCTTTTCCTTGCACCTATTGGCCTAATGGCAGGCCCAAGTTTTATGGCAAACATTAAGAAGAATGGACTTTCCTTTTTGGCAATTTCTTTTATCACAGTTGCTATTGGAGGAATTTTAATCGTCCTAGTATCTAAGCTTTTTAATATAGAGCTAGCTCTATCCATGGGACTTGCAACTGGAGCCATGACTTCAACATCAATGCTTGGTACAGTGAAGAGTCTTACTACATCAAACCTACCTGGCGTTGGCTACGGAATTGCTTATGCCTTCGGTGTTGTTGGCGTTGTACTTATTGTTCAACTTATGCCAAAAATTTTAAAGGTCGATGTTGATGAAGAAATTAATAAATTAGTTTTACCAAAAGACAATCCAAATCTAAATAAAAAGGATGTTGGAAATTTAATTAATTTTGAAAAAAATGGACTCTTTCCAGTAGCTCTTGCTTCAACTCTTGGCATCCTACTTGGTTCAATTAAGATTCCTATAGGAAGCGTAAGCCTTTCACTTGGAGCAGGTGGTGGCGCTTTAATCGCTGGTCTTGTACTTGGTCACTATGGAAGACTTGGCAGGATTAACTTAGTTGTTTCTAACGAGAGACTTTCTCTTGTTCGTGACCTTGGTCTTGCCTTCTTCTTATTAGAGTCAGGCGTTAGTGCAGGAACAGGTTTTGTTGAAGTTGTAAATCAATATGGAATAAAATTATTTTTTGCAGGAGTTATCTTAACACTTGTGCCTGCACTTATTTCACTTTTTATTTCCTACAAGGTCTTCAAACTTCCACTTTTTGCAGCCCTTGGTGCCACAACTGGATCAATGACTTCTGCCCCATCTCTTGGAGCCCTACTCCAAGTTACTAATGGGGACGACAAGGTTTCATCTTTCTATGCAGCTACGCAACCAACTGCAACAGTTATGATGGTATTCTTGCCACAGATAATTAATATTTTCTTCCCAATGAGTTAATATTAAAAAATTATAAAGACACAAAAAAATCCCAAGCTGAATTTATTTTCAACTTGGGATTTTTTTATTATCTTATTTATTTTGTTCTACTTTTCTATTCTTTTTATTTTTTACCTTCTTAAGTCTAAAGAAGTCTTCTCTTTCCTTTTCCGCCAAAATTTCTTCGATCTCTCTAATAATACTTTTGTACTTAGGTATTTGAATCTTATCAAGGGCATTGGCCCTCTTGGCAGTCTTTTTTATTTCATTGGCAAGCCTAAAGACAGAAGTTTCTATCTCGGCAAGTTCATAGATTACAGGGAGAATTTCTGAAATATTTATCTTTGCCCTGTCAAAGGCTGCATTAGATTGGTGGAGGGAATAGTCTGCCCTAGCACTTGGCTTTTCATATTTTATTTTTGGAAGCTCTAGCCCCATAACTGAACGTGAAATAATTTCGTAGTCCTTTTCTAGTGGAGCTGACTCTCCCATATCTTTTAGGGACAAGGCTCCCATAGATATAGTTGCCATTACAAGTTCAGAATAAGACTTGTCAAACTTTTCTTCTATTTCATCCTGTAAGGCCTTGGCATTTTTGTTTAAGTCCATCATTTCCTTTATAAGAACTGTTCTCTTCTTGTCAAGAAGGTCATAACCCTTCTCAGCAAGGACGAGGGCATTTTTTGATGCAATTAAATTTGCCTTAGTAGGTGTTACCTTAATCGCCATTCTTATCACCTAGATATTTTTCTTTTAACTTAGGATCAATTCTATCAATCATTTGACTTGGAAGAATCTTTAGCAGTTCCCAACCTAAATCTAGGGTTTCTTCAATGTCTCTATTTTCATTTTGGTCTTGAGTTAAGAATCTCTTTTCAAACTCTTCGCCAAATTTTAAAATTAATTTTTCATCATCTGATATATCATCTTCACCAATAATTTGGGCAAGGGCCCTAGTTTCCTGTACCTTTGAGTAGGATGCAAAGAGTTGTGATGATAGGTCTGGATGGTCCTCCCTTGTATAACCTTCCCCAATGCCGTCCTTCATAAGTCTTGATAATGATGGAAGGACATCAATTGGTGGATAAACTCCCTTGGAGAACAAGTCACGACTTACTACAATTTGTCCTTCAGTGATGTAACCTGTAAGGTCAGGGATTGGGTGGGTGATATCATCATTAGGCATTGTCAAAATTGGAATAAGAGTTACAGATCCATCGCTATCCTTAATCATACCTGCCCTTTCATAAAGAGCTGCAAGGTCTGAATAAAGGTGACCTGGATAGCCCTTTCTTGATGGAACTTCTTCTCTTGAAGATGAAACTTCTCTTAGAGCTTCTGCATAGGAAGTGATATCTGTCATGATTACAAGAACTTGCATGTTCTTTTCAAAGGCAAGGTACTCTGCTGCAGTAAGGGCACACTTAGGTGCAATAAGTCTTTCCATAATTGGATCATCGGCATAGTTGATATACATAACAACCTTGTCGATTACTCCAGAATTTTTAAAACTTTCCCTAAAGAAGTCAGCTTCATCGTGCTTTACACCAATTGCAGCAAAGACAATGGCAAAGTTATTTTCTCCGCCCTCGTCTGCAATCTTAGCTTGCCTTACAATTTGGGCAGCAACTTCGTTGTGAGGAAGTCCTGATCCTGAAAAGATTGGAAGTTTTTGTCCTCTGATTAGGGTCATTAGTCCATCAATAGAAGAGATACCTGTTTGGATAAAGTTCCTTGGGTATTCTCTTGCTGATGGGTTAATTGGTCTACCATTTATGTTGTAAACGTCTTTTGAATAAATGGCACCGCCCTTGTCAATTGGGACTGCTGTACCATTAAATACCCTTCCCAAGATATCTGATGAAAGAGGTATTTCAAAAGGGTGGGCAGAGAATTCTACCTTTGTGTTTTTTGTTGATACACCGAGGTTATTGCCAAATACTTGGACAATTGCCCTGTCTTCATCGATTTTTATAACTTGACCAATTTCAGATCTCTTGCCGTCTTTTGAGATAATTTTTACAACTTCACCATAGCTAACTCTGTGAAGATTTGAAAGTTCTAGTAGGGATCCTTCAATTCTATCAAGTGTTAAATATTCTTTTTTCATTCTACATCACCATAAGTTGAGGCAAGCTCTACATAAAAGTCGTTAATTTCATTGTTCAAGCTTACAAATTTCTTTAAGTTTTCGTTTTCTATATCGTACTTCATGTTGATTACTTTTCCATAAAGTTTGTTATTCTTGATTACAGAAATAGGAATCTTTAGCTTTAAGGCTTCCTTTCCTCTTTCGTATAAATTGTCTATAGTCTTTAACATTTCAAATTGCTTTTCAAGTGGCACAAAGGTGTCAATTGGGTTAAAGGCATTTTGTTGTAAGAATCCAACTTTTACGACACGACAAATTTCAAGGACAAGTCTTTCTTCGTCGGGAAGGACGTCTTCACCAACAAGCATAACTATTTCATTTAACTTGGCTTCCTTGTGAAGAAGGTCAAGATATTTTATTCTTAAATCTGGCAAGTCCCCATCAAGCCTCATGTCATAATAATTTTTAAGAAGTGGAATGTAACCTGAGTAAGAATTCATCCAGTTAATAGCTGGATAGTGCCTTGAGTAGGCTAATTCCTTGTCAAGTGCCAAGAACACATTGACAAACCTCTTTGTGTTTTCTGTAACTGGTTCAGAGAAGTCACCACCTGCTGGTGAAACTGCACCAATAAGAGTTACAGATCCTTCAGCTCCTGAAAGGGTATTTACATAACCAGCCCTTTCATAGAAGCCTGCAATTCTTGATGGAAGATAAGCTGGATAACCTTCTTCGGCTGGCATTTCTTCTAGACGACCAGAAATTTCACGAAGAGCTTCTGCCCAACGAGAAGTTGAGTCACCCATTAGGGCAACGTGATATCCCATGTCCCTAAAGTATTCTGCCATAGTTACACCAGTGTAAATTGAGGCTTCACGAGCAGCTACTGGCATGTTAGATGTGTTGGCAATAAGGATTGTCCTATCCATTAGGGCCTTGCCAGTGTTTGGGTCAATTAGTTGTGGGAAGTCTTCCAAAACTTCTGTCATTTCGTTACCACGTTCACCACAACCAATGTAAATGATAATGTCAGCGTCACAATACTTGGCAATTTGGTGCTGAGTCATTGTCTTTCCAGTACCAAATCCTCCTGGGACAGCAGTAGTTCCACCCTTGGCAATTGGAAAGAAGACATCGAAGACTCTTTGACCAGTTACAAGTAACTTGTCAATGGGAAGTCTTTCCTTAACTGGTCTTGGAATTCTTACTGGCCAGTTTTGGTACATCTTAACTTCATTTATCTTTCCAAATTCGTCCTTAACCTTTAAGAGGACTGTTTCAATATTGTATTTGCCATCATCAAGAATTTCTACAACTTCACCAGACACATCTGGAGGAATCATAACCTTGTGAGTGATGATGTCTGTTTCAGGAACTTCAGCAAAAATTTGTCCACCATGGACTTTGTCGTGAAGTTTTACCTTGAAACTTACATTCCAAAGTTTTTCTTCATCAAGAGAAATAAGTCCAATACCTTCTGGCATAAAAGATCCATGTTCTTTTTTTATGGATTCAAGTGGTCTCTCTATTCCATCGAAGATACCCCTTATCATCCCAGGTCCAAGCTTTACAGAAAGTGGTGCTCCTGTTGAGATAATATCCTCATCACGTCTTAGGCCTTCAGTTTCTTCATAAACTTGAACAGTTCCTAGGTCTCCGTCAATAGAAATAACTTCTCCAATTAATTTTTTCTCACCAACTAGGACCATCTCTCTAATCTTGTAGTCGGCCATGTCTTTACCAATTACAACAGGTCCGTCAACTGATTTAATCTTCGCTCTTTCCAATGACTTCACCCCTTTTCTTTAGTCTTTCATGTAGCATTGATCCAATTTCATATTTCATGTCGTCAAGTTTATTCTTTAGAGAAAGGTTGATGTTGTAAGTTCGATTGATATCAGACACAATGAAGCCACCAAGGTGATATTCATAGAGCTGGTCAATCTTAAGTTCAACCCCTTTTTCCTCTGCAATTTCCTTAAACTTGTCCACTAATTCTTTTTTCTCGTCATTTTTTACATAAAGGTAGATGGCTTCTTCATCTATTTCATCTAAGATATCTCTAAAGCTTTCAACTTCTTTTTCCACATATTCATCTGTCTTTGTAAATTCTAAGAGTTTTTCTGAAAGAGTTTCAAGAAGTTCATTTAAGAGTTTTTCATCTTCTTCAAGAAAGAGGACCCTCTTTTGTTCTTCAACAGAAGCAATAAGTTCATATCCCCTTCTCTTGGCGAGATTGACCCTCCTATCAACAAAGGCCTTTTCGTCTTCTTCAAGAGACTTTAGCTTTTCTTCAAGGATCTTTGCTGCCTTTTCTCTTTCTTCCTTTATTCTTCTTTCACACTCTTCTTTTTGCTTTAGAAAAACAATTTTGTTGAATATGGCAATTTTGTTTTCAAGTAAAATCATTTAATCACCTACAGCTTTCACACCAACAGATTCTCTGACGTATTTTAAAATAAAGTCATCTTCCATCTTGCCGTCAAGGTCTGGAATAGTTACCACTAGGGGAAGGTCGCCAGATAATTTAAATTCTAGGACTTCCTCTTTTATTTCCTTAAAGGATGAATAAGTTAGGATAATTATTCCAATGTCTTCTTCCTTAGTGTAAGATTTAAAATTTTTTAAAAGTTCAGATCTGTTATTACATTTAACAGACCTTACGCCAGCTAGGCGAAGGCCGTTAATTATATCGTCATTTGATGTTAAAAGAATTGATCTCATTATAGTCTTCCAAGAATCATAATTGAAATGATAAGACCATAAATAGCGATACCTTCTGCAAGTCCTAGATAAATCATTGATTTACCAAGAATGTTAGGGTCTTCTGACACAGCTCCAATTGCTGCAGAACCTACATTAGAAACGGCAACACCAGCACCTAGTGAAGCAAGACCTGTTGAAAGACCTGCTGCTAAGAAGCCTAGTCCGTTTCCACCTGTTGGAGCAGCTGCAGCTGATGCCATTTGTGGAACTAGAGAAATAAGACCAAACACGAAAACTGGTGCAAAAACAAATAGGTTTAATTTCATAAAGGCACGGGCAAATTTTCTGTTTTTGTCTGTTCCCTTATATATAAAATAAAAACCTGAAACTACCATTGAAAATACTGTTAAAACTCCTAAAATAATTATCTTTTCCATTATTAAACTCCTTATTAATAAATTTTGTCGGCTTTAAATAGTTCGCCGTCACCACTATAATACTTACTAAACATTTCATAATACTCAAGTCTAAGAGATTGAATAAATACAATAAGACCTTCTAGACCAAGGATTAAGATATTGCCGAAAATTAAGACTGCAATATTTCCTCCCCTTGAACCAAGCATTTCCCCAAGAGTTTTAAAGGCCAAGAACAAACCAACGTGATTTATTGCAAAGGCACCAACCCTTATAAAAGAAATAATTGAAGACATAGTAGATAGAAGGGCTTCCAAGAGTCCAAAGGAGGACTCAATATAATAGTCTGAAGCAGATTCTTCTGGCTCTTTCTTAAATAAAGCTTTAAGAATAGGCCTCTTTAATAGCATGATTACAAGAGATCCAAGTAAAATCCCTATAGAAATATTCTTAGGAATAGGAGCAGATCCTCCCATTACTGAAATACCAATGTTAATCATGGCTATAAAAATTAGGACTCCCAAGAATCCCTCTTTTGCAAAGAAGGCTTCGTCAGGTCTGCCACTTTTTATTCTATTGTAAATACCAATGCCATAGGCTATGGCAAGTAAAATAATGCCGAAGTAAATGGCTGTTACAAGTGTGCCATTGATGTCCTCAAAGGGCCTAAACCAAATAGCAGGAATAATCTCTTCCAAGCCAAAGACTGACCCGTACATCAAGCCAAAGAACATGGAAGAAGCTCCCATCCTAAGTAAAAGTCCGCCAAAGTCCTTGTTCTTTTTAGCAAGTAGAAGTCCAGCAACTGCAAATACTGCCCCTTGACCTAAGTCGCCAAACATTGCACCAAAAAGAATCATGTAGGTAATTCCAAAAATCACTGTTGGGTCAAATTCCCCATAGGCAGGAGTCCCATACATGTTAATTAGTAGCTCAAAGGGCTTGAAAAAATTTGCATTTTTAAGCTTTGTAGGCGTCTTCTTGCTTCCTTCCTTAGGGTCAAAATACTCAATATCAATATCCTCGTACTTGGAGAGCCTTTCTTCTAACCTTTTTGTATCACTTACTCCAATCCAGCCAGAAAGATAAAAGTACTTATTTGACCTAAGCATATATTTCTTTGCTTTTTCAATTTCTTCATAAGAGAGCATGTGGGCAAGGCTTGTCCTTAGCTCTTCATTCATGGATTCTAAAAGATTCTTCTTATATTCCTCAATTTCAAAAATCTTTCTCTTTACATTTTCTTCCTCTTCTTCAAGATTCTTGAAAATTAAGCTGGCAGTACCTTCAACATTTTCTCCAAGAAGGTCAACTTCTGTGAAGTTTAAGCTCTTTAGGACCCTGTCAATATCCTTTTCAGTTTCCCTTGGATAGATAACAAGGAAAAGCTCCCTATTATCAACTGTTCCTGTGTGATAAATCATGGCGAGGATATTTCCGTAGTTTTTCTTTAATCTAGCCCTGGCATCCTTGTCCAAGAAGCCAAACCTAGTGTTAAAGTATTTTAAGTCAGCAATATCCTTAAGGTCTATATCAACATTCTTGAAAAGTTCATAATTTTCCTTTAGGGTGTCTAATATTTTTAGGCTCTCCTTTGTATTTTCATACTCATCCATTTTTTTACTTATATTTTGTACAAAGGAATCCACATCTTCATTTACATCTATTTTTTCAAAATACTTGTCCTCAATCTTTTCAATGCCAAGAAATTCCATAATTTCTGTCGCTTTTTTTGCACTGACCTTGTGGGACTCATCTTCTTCAATAGGCTCAATATAATTAAGTTCAAGATTTCTCTCTAGGTTTTTGTCTAGATTTTTTTCATCATCTAGACTGAAGACAAACTTGTTTTCTTCAAGATTTGTCTCAGCTGACATAAATTGCATACATTTCAAATTTAAAATATCTAAAATGATGGAATCCATGTCTTGAATCTCGCCCATTATATTGGCGACCTTCATTCTTTCAACGGCCAACTTCTTCACTTTCCTTTCTATCTACAATCATATATTTTAATTTTTCTTCTTTACTTAGTCCAAACCTTGTAGCCTCTAAGATCCTCTCGATGTTTTCAATTTCAGAATCCAAAAGAATTAAGAAACTCATAAATTTTCCAATCCCATCTGTCCTTCTAAAGTTCTTATTTGCAATAGAATACATTAGCTTTTTTGAAGTCCTTCCAGTTCTTATGACCCTACCGTCGGCAAAAAGAATAGAATACTTAGATTTTTTAATCTCTTCTTCAAATTCTTCTTCATCAATATAGGATAGGTGGAGGAGCTTTTCAGAATTGTAGTTTCCTCCAAAGATGGTAAAGTTGAAAATTTCTTCTGGTGAAATATCATAATACTTCTTGGCCCTGTATATCCAGATAATATTTAATAAGTCAATCTTGACCCCAAAGATCTTTTTGAACTCGTCTCTGTCAGCTTTTGATAAAGACTTTATGGACTCAGTCAAGTTCCTGTAATAGTACTTGTCAAGATTCATCTCAATGGAAAAAAGGGAATCCTCATCTCTTGATGACTTGTAGTTCTTCATGTAGTCGTAATAGGGCGTATCCTTTAAGTTATCTATAAAAGATTCGAAACTTTCTTCCTTAAAGGGAATATTTCTTCCATTTATTACTAAGTTTTCAACCCTTGGCTCCTTATTCATCCTAAGGGACCTTAAGATTTTTACAATTTTTTCTACCTTTTCTCTTTCCATGTAGGCCTTGATAAAGTCTGAGTACTTACCAGGCAAAAATCCTTGAAGCTTTTTTATTTGCCTTCTTCTGTAGTCTTGCAAAAATTCTTCGATTTCGTATATATCTGAAAAGGAATCAATATTTGAGAACTTCTTTTCCTTTAAGTAAGAGAGGCAAAACCTAACACTGTCTCCCTCCGCCATATTGACAAAGTCTTCGTAGACTAAAAAGTTCGAATACATTTTTAAAATCTTAGCATTTAAAGCCTTTAGACCTTCAAACATTGGAGTCCCTTCCAATCAATTTATCAAAGGCAACTCTTATTAGGTCGTCAGAATTTTTTTCATAAAAAGCTTCTATTTCTTCTAGATTTTTTTGGTTTTCTTTCCTAAGATCATCGGCCTTATTTTCAAAGTCTTTTAAAATCTCATCGCTTTTCTCCTTGCCAAGGAGTTTTGACTTTTCTATTGATTCATTTTCAAGATCTGTTAACTTTTCTCGCAGGTCTTTTTTTATTTCTTCTATTTCTTTATCAGTATTTTCGACAAGTTCTCTGGTTTTTTTATCTATTGCCAAAATACTATCTATACTTTCTTTCAAAAATATCACCACTCTTTTTATTTCCTTGTGCAATTCTCATTATATTACTTTCAGTTTCTAATTCAAGGGCTTTATAGGAGTTTGAAATATTTCACATTTCTATCACATTCCATATATTGAAAATTTATTCTCCCATGTGAAAATCTCTTTCATTAGTTTTTAATAATAATTAAATTATCTCGTTAAATATTTATAAAAAATTCTTAATTTTAGCCATTTCTTCACTTGTAAAATTGAATTTTAAAAATTCAAAAATTTTATTTGCAGAATCAATGATTGGCTTACTAATAAATTTCAATTAATCTTCGGGAAATTTTATTTAAGAGTCACTCGCTTTGGAATTCTTCTTAAAAAACCTTATTTTAAATAAATATAAATATCTCTTAAAAAAGTTAAACAAAAAAAGAATACTCCCTAAGAAGTATTCTTTAAAAATTATTTTTCTATTTCATGACTTGGACAAGCTGCGTGACAAGAATCACATCCACAGCCACATCCATCTTTTTTACTAAAAACTCTTCTTCCTGCAAGTACAATTGCAAGAATAATTACTAAACCAACAACAATGTTAATTGGATTCATACTTTACCACCTCGTCATTTTCCTTGCTTGAAAAATTTTTATTTTCAAGTTTTGACCTGTCCTTCCTAAATAGTAAGTATCCGTAGATAAATAATACTACTACTGCAAGGCCTGTCATTAGGTTAAAGGATTCACCTTCTATTATTCTTCCAAATTGGTAAATCATAAAGGCAACTGTGTAAGAGAAAAGTAATTGGTAACCAATTGCTAGTCCAAACCACTTATTTGATCCCATTTCTTCTTTTATTGCTCCCGTTGCAGCGAAACAAGGAACTGTTAGCTGATTAAAGAAGACAAAGGCAAAGGCTGATGCCACAGAGAATTTAGAAGCTACAAGAGCAACCATGCTGGAATCCTCTGCTCCAACTTCTCCTATACCTGCAAGAACTCCATAAGTTCCTACTACAATTTCTTTGGCAACTAGGCCAAGGATTGTAGCAACACTTGCCATCCAATCTCCAAATCCAAGTGGAGCAAAGATTGGTGCAATAATTTTACCAAATCCTGCTAAAATTGAATCTTCTGGATCTGCATTGAAATCCACGAAGTGTCCATCAAGGGAGATAGATTTTAATAAGAAGACTGCAACTGTTGCAAGAAGGATTACTGTACCTGCCTTAACAATAAAGGCCTTACATCTAAACCAAGTTGCTTTGAAAATATTTCTTGCACTTGGCATATGATATTCAGGTAGTTCCATTACAAAAGGTGCAGGATCTCCTGAGAAGTATTTTGTCTTCTTGAGGATTATACCTGAAACAACTACTGCCATTATTCCTCCAAAGTACCAAATAGGTGCGTACCACCAGCTGCCACCTAAGAAGGCAGCAAACATGGCAATAACATCAAGCTTTGCACCACATGGCATGAAGGAGGCAGTCATTATTGTCATCCTTCTGTCGTTGTCTGACTCAATTGTCCTTGTTCCCATAATGGCAGGAACTGAACAACCAGTACCCATAAGAATTGGAATGAAAGACTTACCTGATAGACCAAACTTTCTAAATACCCTGTCTAGGATAAAGGCAATTCTTGACATATAACCAATATCTTCAAGGATTGCAATAAATAGGAATAAAACTGCAATTACTGGTAGGAAACCAAGTACAGCCCCAACACCAGCAATAATACCATCAACTAATAGTGATGTTAAAAATTCTGATGTACCAGCATTTTCCAAAAATCCTCTAAAGTTTTCGCCAATAATTTCTGTGAAGAAGACGTCATTTACCCAGTCAGTCACTGGACCTCCAACGAAGTTAATGGCGATTATATAAACTAGTGTTATAACTCCAACAAAAATTGGAATTGAAAGGAATCTATTTGTGACAATCCTGTCGATTTTATCAGAAGTCGTCATTCCCTTTCTTCCCTTTTTCACGGTGTCCTTGGTAACATTCGAAACAAAGTTGTACCTTCCATCTGTGATGATTCCCTCTCCATCGTCGTCATACCTTTCTTCAGCTTCTTCAATAATTTCTTCAAGCCTTCTAGTTTCCTTGCCGTAAAGTGGAAACTCTTTCATTATTTTTTCATCTTGCTCAAAGAATTTTACTGCAAGCCATCTCTTAGCAGGATTGTCCTTGATAACAGAAAATCCTTCGATTTCTTTAATATATTTTTCTACATCTTCTTCAAACTCTTGATAAGTCATCTTCTTTTGACCTGCCACTGACTTGGCAGTTTCAATTAACTTATCAATGTTTTCATTTTTAAGAGCAGAAATCTCAACAATCTTACAACCAAGATCTTTTTCTAACTTCTTAATGTCAATGAAGTCGTTGTTCTTTCTCACAACATCCATCATATTTAGGGCAATCACAACAGGGATTCCCAATTCAAGAAGTTGAGTTGCTAAAAATAAGTTTCTTTCGATATTTGTTGCATCTACAACGTCTATAATTACATCAGGTCTTTCATTTACAAGATAGTCCCTTGATACAACTTCTTCCAAAGTGTAGGGAGATAGGGAGTAAATTCCCGGCAAATCTGTAAAGTGGACCTCCTTGTCCTTTTTATACTTACCAGTTTTTTGTTCAACAGTTACCCCTGGCCAGTTACCAACATATTGGTTGGAACCAGTTAAGCTGTTGAAAAGTGTGGACTTACCACTGTTGGGATTACCGGCAAGTGCAATAGTTATTGCCATCTTAATCCTCCTTTTCTATTTCCTCAACGGAAATCAACTCAGCATCAGCTCGTCTTAGGCTGAGCTCGTAATTTCTTATATTAATTTGAATAGGGTCACCTAGGGGTGCAACCTTTCTTATGTAAATTTCTGCATTTTTTGTAATGCCCATGTCCATAATCCTTCTCTTTAGAGGACCTGTACCATTTATCTTTTTTACCTTATAGTATTTTCCAACAACTGCATCTTTTAAAGTTAGCAAGCTTACATCTCCTCTACCATAATTTTCTTCGCTATATCCTTGCCAATTGCAACTCTTGCATCTTTGATTGAAACTATTAAGTTGCCGTCATTTTCATTTACGACTTTTACAACTGCGCCTTTTACAAAACCAAGATTTGCCAGGTGAGACTCTGTTACATCACTGTTCCTAAGAGCCTTAACCCTTAAAATCTTGAAATTTACATTTAAGGGAGCCATTAATAAGCTAAGCATTTGATCACTCGTTTCTAATTTATATAAATTCATTAAACTTAAATCAATATTTGAATTTGATTATCATTTGCTTAATTATTATAACATAGGTAATTGAAAAATAAAATCAAATTCCCTAGTTTTTTGAAGATGAGTAAATTTTTAAGATCCTTAATATTTTTAAAAGTTATTAATTATTAATTTATTAGGATTTTTATGGACCTATGTAGGCCTATATAATAGATGAATTTTAAATCTTTGTTTACTTTTAAGTTTTTATGATTCTATAATTATTTGTAGCTTTACGGTTTTTTATGACTCTACAATTTTTTCTAAGTCTATAAATTTTTATTAGCAAATAATTTTTTATTATTCCCTCATTCTTAATCACTTATAATCCTTCAATAAGTTCATATATTTTCTCTCGTCCTATACTTATTTATAACTTCATAAACTTTTTTAGCCTTATAATAAGCCTTAACTTTGGAAATATTTCTTGCCTTATAATTATTTTTAACTTTCTTATTTTTTAGTGCCTTGTAAGTATTTCTAACTTTATAAATTTTTATTGACCCTATAAAGATTCTTTGCCTTATATATTTTTCTAACCTTATTCGAATTAATAACTTCTAAATTCTTTCTAAACTAATAATTTTTATAAAGACTAGGCTTATTACTTGTTTACTTTTTTTTACTTCCCTTAATAATCTCAGCCCAATAAAAAAAGACAGCCTATCGACTGTCTAAAATAATTTATTTACTTATCCAAGAAAAAAGTTAAATAATAAAGAAAATCCAATGAGTCCAAGGACTACAAAAAGAAATACTAGACCCTTTTCCTTAATTCCCATGGAGTCGTCTTGGAAGGAGTTATTCTTTATAATAACATTGTCATCTTCTTGTGAAGATATCTGGTTGATTCTTGGATTTTCGCCACAAGATGGGCAGGTTAAAGATTCACTTGAAATTTCTTCTCCACAATTATTGCACTTCATCATAAACCTCCTAACTGTTTTTCTTTGTCATATCATGTTTTAATTTCTTGAGCTTATGAATTATATCATCATCAAGGGCTGTAACCCTTTCTTCCTTTAGTTTCTTGGCCACATAGTTAACCTTGTTCTTGGAATTATTCACTTCAGCTTCAAGCTCCCTTGCTGAGATCCTTGTTCCACCACGAGATAAAATTATCTGCTGCTCTACATTGTCACTTGTAGCTACCCGAACATTAGTGAGCTTGCCTATTTCATCAAGTTGCCTCTCAATATAGTGGTCTGCCGTTTCAAATTCCTTGGTAAAGATTACATCAATCCCATCTCTCTTGTAGGTCTTGCCGCCAGATTTTTTCACCAAGTAGGCATCAAAGACTAGGATGATGTGCTCCTTTGTTGAGTGAGAAAATTCAATCATAATGTCTATTAATTCATTTCTCGCATCTTCAAGAGATACATTTTTTAATTCAATTAAGGATTGCCAAGAATTTATTATATTGTATCCATCGACAAAGAGATAATTTACATCCCTTCTGTACCTACTCTTTCGCCTTCTCATTTTTATGCTCTGTTATCTTCTAATCTCATACATAACAATTGCTGCTGCTACTGAAGCGTTAAGTGAGTCGAAGTCAGAAAAATTTGGAATAGTTATAATCTTGTCGGAATTCTTCAATATATTTTTTGAAACTCCCTTGCCCTCGTTGCCTATAACTATGGCTGTCCTGCCAGAGAAGTCACATTCCCTTATGTCTTCTCCCTCAAGGTCTGTTGCATATATCCAAAATCCTGCTTCCTTTAACTTGTCAATGGATTGAGAAATATTTGAAACCTTGCAGACATCAATGTCATAAATTGCTCCAGCAGAAGATTTTACTACGGTGTCATTTACCGTTGCAGCCCTCCTGTTGGGGAAGATTATAGCATCAACCCCAAAGAAGTTGGAACTTCTTGCAATGGCTCCAAAATTGTGAGGATCTTCTATCTTATCTAGGATGAAAATTCTCGCATCTTCCTTGCCTTCCAATTTTCTTATTAGGTCCTCAAGTTCAATATATTCAAAGTCACTTACAAGGGCCACTACTGCCTGGTGGTTTTTTGTGCCAGCAAGCTCTTCTAGCTTTTCATTGTCACTTGTAACTGCAGGGATCCTTGCATCTCTAGCCATGCCAAGGATTTTCTTTATAGATCCACTGGCATTTTTCCCTACATAAATTTTTTCTACTTCTTTATTTTTAATGGCCTCCATAACGGGGCCTCTTCCGTATATATATTTCATTTTAAATTCTTAAACTTCTCTCTAATTTCCTTTGCCTTGCCACAAGTCATCTTTCCTTCAGGGCATGGTCCAGTCACGCATCCTGGTCCTTGGTCCCTAAATAATAGTGGGGCAACTTCCTTTACTTCTCTTAGCATTTCTGTTGCAAGTTCTCTTATTTCCCATTGGGCTCTTTCACAACATCTCACAGTGAAGAAGTGCCTTAGAGTCCTAACATTCATTGTGACAACAATTTTTGTCTCACAAGCATTAGGGAAGACATACCTTGCATCTTCTATGGACATTTTTTCCACAGACTTCCTTGCCTTGGCTTCATCCATTCCTTCAGCTATTAGAGGTCTTGCATTTTCTTCTACTAGAATCTCAACTAACTTGTCGTAGTCCTCTTGATCCCTCTTCATAGCTTCTATAAAAACTTTTTTTGCTTCCTCATTTTTTTCTATTTGAGGTGGAATAATATATTCAAAGGAATCAAGCTTTACATACCTTTGAGATTGTTGTGAATAAGAGGCAAGTCTGTGTCTTACAAGTTGATGAGTAAGAGTCCTTGAAACTCCTTCTATGGCAAAGGTAAAGCTAACGTGTTCTAATGGTGATAAGTGAGAAAAAGACATAAGTCTATCTAAAAACTTTTCTGTAGATTCCTCTGTCAAATTTTCTGTAATCTCTTCAACACCAACTCTTGAATAGCAAAGTTTTGCAGCTGCAGCAATGGTCTTGTCAGGATCCATTGTGTGCGAAATAATTTTTACCTTCATCCTATCATCTCCTTAAATAAGTCCCTAATCCTATCGTATCTCTTTAAGAGGTAGAGGTAGCCAAAAAGGGCCTCAACTCCAGTTGCAATCCTGTAGTCAATTGGATCTGCATTCTTTGGCACTGTGTGAGACTTGGCGTTTCGTCCCCTCTTAAAAATCTTGTATTCATCCTCTGTCAAGAGGTCTTCTATCTTTTCAAAGAGCTCTCTTTGGCCTTTGGCCCTGACATATTTTATGCTTTCCCTGTGAAGCTTGTTGGGGTTCTTTCTCAAATCTAGGATTTCACTCCTGACTAAGATTTCAAAACAAGCATCACCTATGTAAGCTAGGGCAAGGGGACTTAGCTCCCTTACCTCAGCTTCACTATAATTTTTAACTTCTAAAAAATTTAAATTCTCTTCCAAGTTGTTCCACTTCTCGTATCTTCTATTTCAATGCCCATGTTCTTCAACTCATCACGAATTTCATCAGCCCTAGCGAAGTCTTTGTTCTTTCTAGCCTCATTTCTTTCCTTGATAAGTTCTTCTATATCATTTGATATTTCTTCTCTTTCTTCTTCCATAATTCCAAGAACCTTAGTTAACTTCTTTAGAAGTTCTAGTGATTTTTCTAGAATTTCTTTGGAAGAATTTTCGTCTAAGTTTAAGTTAATGTCCTTAACTAAGTCAAAGATTGCTGTAATTGCATCAGCTGTATTTAGGTCGTCTTCCATAGCTGATTCAAATTTTTCAATATGCTTGTCATAACCCTTTAATAAGGCTTCTTCATCTTCTGTCATTTTTTCTACAGAAGTTTTTTCTATAGCATCTTCAAGCTTGTACTTTGCATTGTAAAGTCTTTTGCTTGAATTTTTTGTCTGTTCCATCACTTCTCTTGAGAAGTTAATTGGTGAACGGTATTGAGTTGTCAAAAGGAAAAATCTCAAGACTTCTAGGTCAAACTCTTCAGAGATTTCCCTAACTGTGAAGAAGTTGCCCTTAGATTTTGACATCTTTTCATTATCAACAGTTATCATTCCATTGTGAAGCCAGTAGTTGGCAAAGGGAACGTCGTTGCAAGTTTCTGATTGAGCAATTTCATTTTCATGGTGAGGGAATTGTAGGTCCTCGCCACCTGTGTGGATGTCTATGTTGTCGCCAATAATAGTCTTGGCCATTACAGAACACTCAATATGCCATCCAGGTCTTCCTTCTCCCCAAGGTGCCTTCCAGAAGGGTTCTCCTTCTTTTTTATTCTTCCAAAGGGCAAAGTCTTGCGGATTTTTCTTGTTATCATTTACATCAACCCTGTGGCCAGAAATTAGGTCTTCAAGATTTTTTCTTGAAAGCTTGCCATAGTCCTTGGCGTGACTAATGTCAAAGTAAACATCCCCATTGGACACATAAGCTGCACCCTTGTCTACAAGAGTTTGAATAAAATCAATAATCTCATCTATGTGTTCAGTTGCCCTAGGATTTATAGTTTCATAGTCATAAAGGTGGAGACCACCTGCGTCCTTTTTAAATTCTTTTATATATCTTTCGGCAATGTCAGAAACCTTAACACCTTCATCATTTGCCTTGTTGATCATCTTGTCGTCAATATCTGTAAAGTTAACTACAAACTTAACCTTCATACCCTTGTAGTCAAAGTACCTTCTCAAGGTATCAAATACAACAAGAGGTCTTGCGTTACCAACGTGGATAAAGTTATAAACAGTTGGACCACAGTTGTAGATCCCAACTTCACCCTCCTTAATTGGCACAAAGTCTTCTTTTTTTCTCGTTAGAGTATTGTATAATTTCATAAATCCTCCTATAAAAAAACGCCTCATTTGAGACGATTATATACCTCTGAAAAATTTTTCGTAGTAATCAAGTCCAATAAAAGTTTTGTCTTCAATCATTTGTTGAATCTTTTCCACGCTGGCTATGTCAACATCCATAACCTCTTCCTCCTGCATGACTATTTCATCAAGAGAAACATTTTTACGCACTAGAAAAATATAAAATATTGTGTTTTTTTCAGTGATTATCCTCTTTAGCTTGAGCTCATCTTCTCTTATGTCAATGCCAAGCTCTTCCTTAAACTCACGTATCATGCCCTCCTTGGGAGTCTCTCTAGATATAACAGACCCACCTGCAGAGCAATACCACATGCCAGCAAAGGATTTTTTGTTAAGAGACCTTCTCTGGATAATAAAATTTCCATCATCTCTTAAAATCCAACCCTCAACTATAAGGTGGTAATCACTATTTCTAAGACGTTGGCCCTTTTTTATGACTCGTCTCTTCCATTTTCCATTTTTATCATATACATCCCAATATTCCACGACAAAACTCCTTATAGTTATTTTACACTATTTAGGGTCTTTTTTAAAGATTATGAAGACTTTATTTAAGTAAAATCTGCTCTCTTATTAAGAATATTTTTGCAAAATAAAAAAGTGGAATTTTTCATCCACTTAAACTTAAATATTTTTTAAAGACTTATAATCAAATTCTCTTCTATATTCTACAAAAGTCCCATCTTCTTTGTAGACATAATCTCTTAGGGTTTTTTCTACAAGTCTTATATTAAATTTTTCATCTTTGGAATTATAAATTTCCTTTACATAAATATCTGTATCAGAAAATTTTAATTTTCTCTCAGCCTTTACCATTGCAAGAAGGGAGTTTTGTAAATGTTCTTTGAAAATAATAAATCTTGCCTTTGTTGAAAATTTTGAGTTTTCATTGTCTAAAAAACATTCAAAAACAAAGTACTCATCTTCCCAATATCCAAAAACTTCATCCTTTTCCTCGCTCATTTTAAAATCATCTAGACTATCAACTATGTCGACAAAAAGTTCTCCTGTCTCATCATCGTGAGAAAGTATATATTTCCTTTTTTTTAATTCTAAATCTTTTACACAATCTTTTTCGATAACTTTTAAATTCTTCATGCCCTAACAATCCTTTTTGAAAATACTTCTAAGGTATATCTAGAAGCAAGGTATCCAATTAAATATATTATAATTGTGACTATAAGAGTTGGAATAATCCCTGCTTGGACAAATCTAGATTGTGGTACAAAGATTTTTACTATAAAAAAGGAAGTCCACACGCCAAAAGCACTTTTTGTTGGTACTGAATAATATATATTTCTGTCCTTATCATAATTTTTAAAGACTATTAAGGTTAAAATATCACTTAAGACTCCGCTCGCTAGTCCAGCCAAGGCTCCAAAGACAGAAAACCTAAGCATATAAATTGCATAGCACAAAGCTATTAAGGACACAGTCCCAATCTTTCTTGTTTTTAAAATTGTTGCTGTGTATATAAAGGCAAAGGCTGGTGCTGTCGTAAGCACTCTTGATGATGGTATTGGCAAACTCAAGGATATTGTATAAAGAATTTTACCAACAACAATCATAATGGCCAGAGAAAGGCCCATTAAAACCCAATCTTTCACTCTAAATTTTTTCATCTAATCACCTAAAACACAATAATTATCAAATTCTAAATAATCTCCAGTAGTTGCAAAGGCCCTTGCCCTACATCCACCACAAATATTATTAAAATTACAAGTTCTACACCTTCCCTTATAGGATGAAGGATCCCTAAGTTTTTGGAAAACCTCACTATTATTCCAAATATCATAAAAAGAATCATCTTTTACATTTCCGGCCTCTACTTCTGCATATGGACAGATATTTACCCTGCCATCATATACCAAGCTGCAATAACTTGTACCTGCAATACAAGACTTTTTAACTCTTGGGTCTAAATTTAATTTTTTAGCCAAGACAGTGGATTGAGGTGCACAAGTTGGCTTTATAAATAAGTCTGACTCATACTCCAAAACTTTTTTAATAGCTTCTGTGTACTCTTCCTTTGTTAGGTAGACATTTTCTAAGTTTTTCCCCCTGCCTGTCATAACTAAGAATAAAACATGGACTGAAGATGCTCCTAAGTCACTTGCAAAGTCCAAAAGACTCTTTATTTCCTTTAAATTAATTTTAGAGATAGTGGTGTTTATCTGAAACTTAACACCATTTTCCTTTAATATCTCTATTCCCCTCATGGTTTCATCAAAGGCTCCCTCATACCCCCTAAAGGAATCGTGAACATTTTTGTCTCTCGAATCTATAGAAATAGCGACTGACCTTATATATTTTTTTATAAGTCCTATGTTGTCTTCATTTATAAGGGTCCCATTAGTGCCAAGACAAGTGTAGAGACCAAGATTCGATGCAAATTCTGCAAGCTCAAAAATATCCTCCCTCATTAGGGGTTCTCCACCACTTAGTTTAAGCATATTAAAGCCAGCTTTTTTTATATCTCCAATGACTTTCTTTGCCTCTTCAGTAGATAATTCATCTGACAAGTCCACATCTTCTTTAGAATTCCTATAGCAGTGTTCACAGTAGAGGTTGCATTTTTTTGTAACATTATAAGATACAATTTTCATTTTTCCTATAACCTCCTAAAGAAATTGCCTCATAAGAGAGGCAATTCCAATATTATTTAATTTATTTTCTTATCAAAGTAGATATGGGTCATCTTCCCAAGCAATTAATGTTGTTGGGTCCTTGGCATTTGTATCTCTTCCTTCAGGTGGAAGGTCTTTTGCAGATTCTGGTTCAGCAGGATCTGTTGGATAATTTAAATCAGCATCTCTTGCATTTAATTTTTCCCATTCTTCACGAGATTTTGGCGCCTTCATTTCTAAATCAACTGTATCTATGTCAATTCCAAGTGCCTTTGCAACTCCCTTTCCATATTCTGGGTCAGCTGCATAGCAGTTCCTAATATATCTGTGTTTGATTTGCATAGTTGAGTCGCCCATGTTTCTTGCAGTGTTTTCAAATAAAACTAATTTTTGTTCATCAGTCATCCTGTTAAATAGCATACCTGGTTGAGTGAAGTAGTCACTGTCGTCTTGCCTGTAGTCATATCTCTTAGTTTCTCCACCCTTGTCATGTGGTATTTCTAGGTCTGGATGATCTTGCCAGCCACCGTAAGAGTTTGGTCTGTAGTGGAGTTCTGCTCCCTTGTTACCGTCTACTCTCATTTGTCCATCTCTGTGGTAGTCATGAGGATGCTTCACACCTTGTGGTGAGTTAACAGGAATTTGGTGGTGGTTAACTCCAAGTCTATATCTTTGGGCATCTGAATAGAAGAAGGCCCTTGCTTGAAGAACTCTGTCTGGTGAAAGTGCGATTCCTGGTACAATATTTGCCGGTGAAAAGGCAACTTGTTCAACATCTTGGAAGAAGTTGTCTGGATATTTATTTAAAACATATTCACCTACAGGAATTAGTGGATAGTCTTCCTTTAGCCACATCTTTGTTAAGTCAAAAGGATTTGTTGGGTGCTTTTCAGCTTGTTCTTCTGTCATAACTTGGATGTACATCTTCCACTTTGGATAGTTTCCATTTTCAATAGCTTCATATAAGTCACGTCCAGAAGATTCCCTGTCCTTACCATTTACCATTTCAGCTTCTTGGTCAGTGTAGTTTAGGATACCTTGTTGACTTCTAAAGTGGAACTTAACCCAAACTCTTGTGCCTTCTTCGTTATACATGGAGTAAGTGTGTGAACCAAATCCGTGCATATACCTAAAGGATGAAGGGATTCCCCTATCACTATTTATTATAGTTGTTTGTAGTAATGATTCTGGTAATGATGACCAATAATCAAAGTTTGTGTTAGGAGATCTAAGGTGAGACTTAGGGTCTCTCTTAACTGCGTGGTTTAAGTCGATAAACTTCATTGGGTCCCTAAAGAAGAAGACAGGTGTGTTGTTACCAACAACGTCCCAGTTTCCATCTTCTGTATAAAACCTTACAGCGAAACCACGGATGTCACGTTCAGCATCAGCTGCACCACGTTCTCCAGCAACAGTTGACATTCTTGAGAAAACCTTACACTTGTTGCCAACCTTGTTAAAGATTTTGGCCTTAGTGTATTTTGTGATGTCATGAGTTACTGTGAATTCACCCCAAGCTCCCCAGCCCTTGGCGTGCATCCTTCTTTCAGGAATAACTTCCCTGTTGAAGTGGGCATGCTTTTCAAATAACCAAAGGTCTTGGACTGATAGATGACCATCCATACCTGCAGTCATGGAGTCTTCGTCATTGTCAACTAATTGTCCACCTGCACGTCTTAATTCTGGATCATCAACATTTTGATTTCTACTAGGGATTGGGTCCCCTGATTTATTTTTTTCAGTTGGGTCCATTTTTTTCTTGTCGTCTGCCATTATTTACCTCCTTAAAAGTTAAAAGTTTTACTTAGTTAACACTTACCCAAGTTTATCTTCTCTATTCTATTAAGTAAGTAGTAAATTTTATTTAAATATTAAAATTTTTATAAAAATTCATTTTTGACAAAGCACAAGATTTTCCTATAGACTATTAAGGTATGAAATTTTTTAGAAAAGGAGAATTAATATGAAAAAAGAAATTTTAAAAGAACACTTTGTATATTTTTTGTCCTTGGGATTATTATCTGTACTTGTTTTACTTGGAATTATAATACCAGAACCCTTCCAAAGACTTACAGAATTTTTAAGAGATAAGATCACTGTAAATTTTGGTTGGTTTTATCTTTTATTGGTGACTGGAATTTTGATCTTCTGTGTCTTCTTAATCCTAAGTCCCATAGGACAAATTAGGTTGGGAAGCCCTAAGTCTGAACCATAGCACGACTCCATGTCTTGGATTGCCATGATGTTTTCAGCAGGAATGGGAATCGGCCTTGTCTTCTACGGAGCAGCCGAACCCCTAAGTCACTTCGCAGTGATGACACCTCTTGCACCAAAAGGAAGTCAAGAAGCCTTAGCCGATGCCTTTAGGTTTACCTTCTTCCATTGGGGAATCCATGCCTGGGCAGTCTATGCCATTATTGGACTAGCTCTTGCCTACTTTGGCTTTAGAAAGCAAGAAAAATATCTACTATCAGTTACCCTTAAACCCCTCCTTGGCGACCGTGCCAAGGGATGGATAGGTCAGATGATTGACACTATAACAATTGTAGCTACAGTAATAGGTGTTGCCACAACTCTTGGCTTCGGAGCTATGCAAATTAATGGTGGTCTATCCTATCTTTTTGGCATTCCAAATAATATTGTGACTCAAACAATAATAATTGTGATTACAACGGCCCTCTTCGTCATGTCTGCCATGTCAGGCCTTGGCAAGGGAGTAAAAATCCTTTCTAATGTCAACTTGATCTTGGCCATAGGACTTCTTGCAGTTGCCATAGTTATTGGACCAACAGTAAGGATCTTTGACAACATGACAGACTCAATTGGAGCCTACCTCCAAAATTTTTTTAGGATGAGCTTTAGGTCAGCTGCCTTTGATGGAACTAAGCGTGGCTGGATAAATTCTTGGACAATTTTCTATTGGGCTTGGTGGATTTCTTGGTCACCCTTTGTTGGAGTTTTCATTGCGAGAATTTCTAAAGGAAGAACAATCCGTGAATTTTTGACAGTTGTCCTTCTAATTCCAACCCTACTTAGTATTATTTGGTTCTCAACTTTTGGAACCCTATCAACTAGCCTACAGGATGCTGGAATAAATCTTTCAGAATTTGCCACAGAAGAAGTTCTCTTTGCAACCTTTAACAATTATCTTGGAGGAAACATCCTATCCTTCATAGCAATAATTTTGGTCTCAACATTTTTTATAACTTCAGCAGACTCTGCCACTTACGTCTTGGCAATGCTGTCTGAAAATGGAAACCTCCTTCCATCAAATAGGAAGAAGGTCATTTGGGGAATACTTCTCTCAGCAATAGCCATTGTTTTATTATTTTCCGGTGGCCTTGCGGCCCTTGAAAATACACTTATAATAATTGCCCTTCCCTTCTCTGTAGTTATGATATTTGTAATGATTTCCCTCTTAAAGGAGTTAAACCACGAGAAGAAGAAAATGGGACTAAAGATAAAACCAGAAAGATTGCCAGAAGAAGGAGAACCCTTCAAATCCTATGACGATTGATAATTTATCAAGAAGACTTAGATCTTTTCTAAGTCTTCTTTCTTTTGTTATAATAAATTTAAGGAAGTGATTATTTATGAAGCCCGAATTGGTAACCTTATTACTATTTATTTTTGGATTTATTATATTTAATTTTTTTCCAGAAGGAGAAAAAAGTAATTCTAACTATAGATTAAAAATAATTAGAAATATAGGATACGTAATGTTTATTCTAGCTTTTTGTTTTGATAAAGAATTCTTATTAGCTTTAATAACTTTCCTAGCAATGATTTTTCTCTATTTATACTATGAAGAAAAAAAAAGCGACAAGGGGATCTTTCTATACATGATATCTTCTATTGTATTAACTCCCATGATATTTTTAATTCCAGATAAATATCACTTGGAATTTGCAAATTTATTTTCTCCAAACATTTATATGTATTTAATTCTTCTAACAAGTCTAGTATTTTTTGTAATAAATATACATAATTTTCAACAAATTACAAGTTATTCAAAAAACAAGTTACTCACATTTATATTTTTACAAGTAATTCTTTATATCGAATATTTTTATTTAGTGTATTTCTTCATATTCAAATAAATAATATTTTACAAGAAAAAAGACAGCTTCCATAGTGAAACTGTCTTTCTTTTTATATTAGAGATGGCTATCATTAGCGACCGCCACCTCCACCTCCACCAAAGGATCCTCCGCCGCCTCCGACAGAAGTTGCTCCTCCAACACCAGGGCTGGCAAAACCAGTGCCTGATTGGTAGGACCTGTTTAATTTGCTGGAGAAGTTTCTCGATGCAATTAGGTGGGCATTGTAAACAGAATATTCACTGCAATAGGCTGGGTAGGCCTTAGCTCCTTTGACAAACTCCTTGTCCAAGAAGAAGATTGATGAATAAATTAGATATTCTTCCCACTTGTTGAAGTCAACTTCTTCTGTCACTTGGTCAAGATTGTCTTTTAAATAATTTTTAAATTTAATTAGGTTTTCGTAGAGGACCTTGCCCTTCTCAGTAACTCTTAGTTCCTTGCCTGTTCTTCTTGATCCTAGGAATTTCTTTTCATAGGCATAGTCCTCTAAGTATCCTTTTTCCCTAAGATTTCTAATAGAAGAAGTTTGGAATTCTTCGTAATAATTTTCCATTTCTTTCTTGTGGCCCTTGACGTATTTCTTAAAGGCCTTGGCAGTGATGAAGTCATCGTCACTTTCTTCATTGGCGGCTTCAATCATGTCAAAGAGTTCTTCTTCCATTGGTCCCATGCCTTCTGGCCTTTTTTTAATCTTTATCTTATTGTCGGCATAGCCCTTGCCCTCTTCTATAAATTCAATGGCTCCTTCAAGACTCCACTTCAAGATGAAGGCGTTGATGTAGTTGCCAACTAGATCACTTGTAACAAGGTAGGCTTGACCTATGAAGTACGATAAGTCTTCCATTGGTCCATCATAGGGTATGTCCTTGTAATATTGTCCCTTTAAGTCCTTAATTGTTGGAAGGGATTTCTTATTTTGGATTTTTCTCTTGTTAAAGGATAGGCTCATAGCTCTTGCAATAAAATAAATTACTCCAAGGACAAGAGCACCCACAAGACCTAAGACTGACTTTTCTGTATTTGAAATTGGATCCTCATAAGCCTGGCCTTCTCTACTTTCCCAGTCTGAACCCTTGGCTGCCATGTTGGCATAGTCATTAAAATTTTTGCCGATCTTATAAGCTGTGTTGAAGTAGCCCTTTGGAAATTTTAGCATGACTGTTGCATAATCAACATATCCAGAGGATATCATTTGAATTACGCCTTCTACATTGTGAATTTCGCCCTCAAGACCAAAACCCCACATTTCTACATCTTTAAAGTCTTCAAAACCTTTAATATTTATCTCAACCCTCTCTGGCTTTGGATTAAAATTATCTCCAACAAAATTAAAGAAGACCATGTCAGCATCATTTAGTCCCACAACAAGTGGATTTATTGTATAGGACAAGTTGTAGGTGTTATCCTTAAATTCACTTATCCCCCAAGTGAGCTCAACTTGGTCCTCCTTATCAATCCTTCCATAATGGTAGGCCTTGTCCTCAAAGGACTGGTCAATATCCCAAGGATTTTTTTCTGTGAAGTCCCTTCCAAGGGCATTGACAGAAAAATTTTCAATCTCTATGCCTTGCAAGTTTTCGATCCTCTTGTATCTCTCTGTGTAATCTTTGTTGTCTTCATTTATTTGCCAAACTTCTTTTACCTTGGCAACTCCATCTTTATCTATGTTTGCATCAATTTTTATAGACTTAAAATCTTCTGCAAAGACAAGTACAGGTAGGAGGACAAACAAAATTGTGAGTTTAAATAAATTTTTAATTTTCATGTCACAGCTCCTTTATTATTTATAACTTTAGAATATAACTTTTCCCCGTAAATTTCAATTTTTTATTCCTTAATAAGAAGCTTATCAATAAATCTTTACTATTAATTTGAACTCACTTGTCAAATTATTTCCTCCAAATTATTTTATAATTTCTTCCTCATTTATAAAATATTTCTTAAAGATTTTCTTTAAAGCTTATTACTTTATTTCCAAAACTTTATAAGTTAATAATAAGTTGCTAAAGAATTAGTTTTTATACCCTCCTTATACTTTTGATTTTTCAATCACTTTTAATTTTTAAAAAATTAAACAAAAAAAGAAGCTACCACAGAGGTAACTTCTAAAAAATTTATAGTTCTTTAAGATATTTCTTTAATAATTTGTATGAAGCTTCTTCATCAACAGTAGAAATTAGTCCAGCTGATGACAGGATATAATCCTTATCTAAATAACACTTTACGTCCCTGTTAATTAGATATTTTTCATCTAAGTCCCTAATGGCTGAGAGGATTTTCTTTGGATCATCAGAATTGATGAGTGATCCTCCAGTTCCAATAAACATTTCTGCCGGTCTCAAATCTTTTCCATACTGTTCATAAATTGTTCTAGTAGGTGTTTTAATTTTTTTTATGTGGCCAACGTGTCTCATTAGCGAAGTATGAGTTGCAATATAACACAAGGCATTGTCAAAGAATAAATCCTCTTCATTGTCTGGAATGTAGTTAGTATGGTTAAAGCGAAATTCAGTTTTTTCCTTCGCGTCTTTTATTCCAAACTTTAAGAAGGGTTCATCGCCAACTGACTCATAAAGAGCAGTAGCAGAATACCTCATACCCATGTCGCCTTCCACAGTTCTCTTTTCATAGGGCTCATCAATGGGAGGTGAGATGACATTTTCTTCTCCATAATAAGTTTTCCCTATGGAATGGATGTCCGTAGTTGCCCCGCCAATATCCACTGACAAAATAACTTTGTCTAGGTGCTTGGCATATACAGACATGGCCTTTTGAACAGCAACTGGAGTTGGCAAGAGTATTTCAAAATCTTGGCTTAGTAAATCAATCCCCTTGGCATGGGCAATTGTCTTAATGAAAAGATCTCCAATTGTCTTTCTAAGAGGCCTGTAATTTATTGTGTTTGTCGTTGGCATTACATTTTCAGTGAAGTCACAAGGGACATCAGCCTTGTTAAAGATGTCCCTTATTTCTTCATGAGTATCAATGTTTCCTGCCACAACTACAGGCGTCTTAACAGATCCCTTTGCAAGTTTCTTTGCATTGTAGATTATATTGTCCCTGTTGCCGTGGTCAGTTCCACCACATAAGACTATGATATCGGCGCCAGCAGATTTTATTTCTTCCACTTGCTCATCCTTGAGTTCGTAGGAATAAACATCTAAAATCCTAGCACCACTTGATAATGACGCAAGTCTTGCAGCGTCAGTAGTTAGGCTTTTTGAAAAACCAATAGCTATGACCTTTAGTCCTCCTGATGCTGAAGAGCAACCTAAAATTTTATCATATTTAACATCAGAGATTTCCCTTAGCTTTTTGTAAGCCTTGTTAAAGCCCTCTCTAACGTCAGTCTCCACAGTAGTATAACTTGAAGCACCTGCCAAAATTACATTTTTACTTGTATCCACTAAATGCAACTTTGTATAAGTTGATCCAACATCGACTAAAAGATAAATCATGCTAATTTTTCATCTACCACTTTCATAATTTCTGCGTGATTCTTTTCAACAATCTTTCTTGTAGCATCCATTTTTTCTTCAAGTTCGTGTCTGTAATCTTGATCCTTAAGTGAGTTAAGGTTGATGATTACATTTAGGAAAGCTCCGTGAACTGCAGCTTCAATGTTTAATAGAGCTACTGCTACGTCAGTGATTGCATTTGAGTTACCATTTTCAGCAAGTTCTCTTGCATAGTCATATAATTCAGTAACTTTCATTCCAAGTCCAAGAGGTACTTCAATTGCATTTCTGTATCCTTCTTGAATTTTTTCTGATCTTGCAGCCTTTTCTTCTTCAGTTTCCTTTGGAAGTTTCATAGCGTCCATAACTCCGTTAAAAGAGTTAGCGTCTTTGTCGATTCCATCAACAAATTCGTCCTTGTATTTTAAAAGTTCAGCTTGAATTTCTTCCATTCTTTCAGAAACGTCCATATATTTTTTCTTGCCAATAGTTAAACCTGCAACCATTGCAAGAAGTGAAGCTGCCATTGATGCGTTTAGTGCAGCAATTGATCCACCACCAGGTGCTGGTGAATTTGAAGCAGTTTCGTCAGCGAATTCTACTATATTTAAATCTTTAAGCATTTTTCCTCCCGTGAATTAGAATAATCCAGTAATAACTCCGTTGTTATCAATATCCATCTTGTTAGCAGCTGGAACTTTTGGAAGTCCTGGCATTACCATGATGTTTGAAGTTTGAACAACGATGAAGCCTGCTCCTGCAGATACTCTTACATCTTGAATTTCAATGTCAAAGTCTGTAGGTGCTCCCATTACCTTTTGGTCATCAGTGAATGAGAATTGTGTCTTAGCTACACAGATTGGAAGCTTGTCAAGACCAATTTCTTCAAGTTTCTTAACTTGTTTCATTGCAGCCTTAGTGAATTTAGCTTCTCTACCTCTGTAGATTTCTTTAACAACTGTATTTACCTTATCAACGATAGATGCATTTTCATCATAAAGTGGTTTGAAGTTAGATTTTTCTTCGTCAATAAGTGCAACAACTTGTTCAGCAAGGTCTTCTGCACCTTCGCCACCCTTTGCGAAACATTCACAAAGTGAAATTCTTACTCCAAGTTCCTTACAAAGTTCTTCTAATTTAGCAATTTCAGATTCAGTATCATCAGCAAATCTGTTGATTGCGATAATAGCTGGAACGCCAAACTTCTTAACATTTTCAACGTGACGTCTTAAGTTAGCAAATCCTTTTTCAAGAGCTTCAACATTTTCAGTCTTAAGTTCTTTCTTATCTACTCCACCGTGCATCTTAAGAGCCTTAATTGTAGCAACAATTACAACTGCATCTGGAGCAAGACCTGCCATTCTACATTTAATGTCCATGAATTTTTCAGCACCAAGGTCAGCACCGAATCCAGCTTCCGTAACTGCGTAATCACTTGTAGCAAGTGCAAGTTTAGTAGCTAGGATTGAGTTACATCCATGAGCAATGTTAGCGAAAGGTCCACCGTGGATAAATGCTGGTGTATTTTCAAGAGTTTGTACCATGTTTGGTTTTAATGCGTCTTTAAGAAGCATTGCAACTGCACCTTGGATTTCAAGGTCAGCAACTGTTACTGGTTCATTATCTAAGTTGTATCCAATAATCATTTTTGCAATTCTGTTCTTTAAGTCTTCAATGTTTTCTGATAGACAAAGAACTGCCATGATTTCAGATGCAACTGTAATCATAAAGTGGTCTTCTCTAGGGAAGCCATCAGCTTTTTTACCAAGAGAAATAACAACATTTCTAAGAGATCTGTCGTTCATGTCGATAACTCTCTTCCAAGTGATTTGTCTAGAGTCAATTCTTAGAGCATTTCCTTGGTGGATGTGGTTATCAATACAAGCTGAAATAAGGTTATTTGCAGCTGTCATTGCATGAAGGTCTCCTGTGAAGTGAAGGTTAATATCTTCCATAGGAACTACTTGTGAGTATCCACCACCTGCAGCTCCACCCTTAACACCAAATACTGGTCCAAGAGATGGTTCACGAAGAGCTACTGCAGATTTCTTTCCAATTCTATTAAGTCCTTGAGTAAGACCAATAGAAACTGTTGATTTACCTTCACCTGCTGGTGTTGGAGAAATAGCAGAAACTAGAATTAGTTTACCATTTTCATTATTTTCTTCAATTCTCTTGATTGCATCCCAAGAGATTTTTGTCTTGTAATTACCATATAATTCAAGATCGTCTCTTTCGAAACCAACCTTTGCAGCTACCTCTTCAATAGGTAGCATTTTAGCTTCGTCAGCTATTTGTATATCTGTTTTAAATGCCATATTATTTAATTACTCCTCAATTAAAAGTGTTTCTAGAACTTGTTCTGGTTTAAAGTCTTCAATTTGCATGTAGTAAGCTGCTGAATCAACAAGAGCTTGTAGTGGAAGAAGTCCAATAAGTTCTGTGTTAACAACACTTACTCCGTATCTCTTAGCTTCAGATCTAATCATTTCAAGTGCTTGGTAAATTGCAGTTTTTTCGAAGTTAACAAGATTCATTGATACTTGTACTTGACCTTTTTCTTCTAGTGCAAGTCCAATACCTTTAACGAATCTTAGTCCTCCACCAATGTGACGAACTTTTTTAGCAATTGCTTGAGCAACTTCTAATCTGTCAGTATTTAAGTTTACGTTAAATGCAATTAGGTGGAATCTTGCAGCAACACCTGTAACACCTGATTTAGCGTTCATTTCTTGTGGACCAAAGTCAGGTTTCCATTCTTCTTCTTTAATTTTGTCGAAGAATGCTTCGTATTGTCCCTTTCTAACCTTAGCAAGGTTCTTTCTTTCTGGAGTAGTTGCAGCATCTTCATATAGGTAAACAGGAATTCCCATTTCTCCTATAGCTTTACCAACTTTATTAGCATATTCTACGCAATCTTCAGTTGTAACTTCTGTTACTGGAACAAAAGGTATAACGTCAACTGCTCCCATTCTTGGGTGAGCTCCTTCGTGCTTAGACATATCGATAATTTCAGAAGCAACCTTTACAGATTCAAGTACTGCATCGATAACAGCTTCTGGTTCACCAATTACTTCAACAACAAGTCTGTTGTGGTCAGCGTCTGGTTGGTAGTCGATTAATTTAACATTTTCTTTTGCTCTAAAACATTCAGTGATTTTTTCAACTTTCTCAAGGTCTCTACCTTCAGAATAGTTTGGAATACACATTACTCTTTTCAATTGATTTTTCCTCCTAAATATAGATTACTAATAACTTTTTTCTATCCTTTTATATTATATATGATTTTTCCTTATTTTTAAAGTTGAACAACTTTTTCAACTTCTTCAAGAAGTTTACCAGTATTGATAAGTTCTTGAGCTTTTTCAAGTTCTTCATAGATTTCGATTGTCTTATCTTCTTCTATTACTGCAACTTGTTTTCTAATTACTTCGTGAGCAACTTTTGTTCCCTTACCAAGTTCAAACTTGTTTTCTTCCATTTCCATTCTGAAGTCAAGTGCTTGAGCAGCTATCATAAGTTCAGTAGTTAGGATTCTAGCTGTGTTCTTAACAACTTCTCTTGCTTTTCTTGATGCCCAGTTACCCATAGAAACGAAGTCTTCTTGGTTTTCACAAGATGTTATTGAGTCAACACTTGCTGGGTGAGATAAAGTTTTGTTTTCTGATGCTAAAGCAGCTGCTGCATATTGAGTGATCATGAAACCAGAGTTTAGACCAGGGTGTTTAACTAAGAATGAAGGCATTCCAGAAAGTGTAGTGTTAACCATTCTTTCAATTCTTCTTTCAGAAACGTTACCTAGTTCAGAAACTGCAATTGCTAGGAAGTCAAATGGTTGTGCCATTAGTTCTCCATGGAAGTTACCACCAGAAATTACCTTACCATCGTGAGTGATGATTGGGTTGTCAGTTGCAGAGTTAAGTTCGATTTCAACTTTTTCTTTAACATATTCAAGAGTGTCTTTAGAAGCACCGTGAATTTGTGGCATACATCTAAATGTGTAAGCATCTTGTACTCTAAGTTCAGCTGTGTGAGTTACATAAGTTGAACCTTCAAGAATATTTCTTAAGTTTTCAGCAGTCTTAAGTGATCCTGCGTGTGGTCTAATTGTGTGAAGTTCTTCCCAGAATGCGTCGATGATTCCTCTAGCAGATTCTGTAGCCATAGCTCCTGCGATATCAGCAATCTTAGAAAGTTTAAGTGCATCGTAAGTTGCAAGTGCTCCAGTTGCTGTAAGAACTGTTGTACCGTTAATAAGTGCAAGTCCTTCTTTAGCTGCAAGTGCAATTGGTTTTAAGCCAGCTTTTTCCATAGCAACTTTTCCTTGAAGAAGTTCGCCTTCGTAGTAAGCTTTTCCAAGTCCAAGCATTGGAAGAACCATGTGTGCAAGTGGTGCTAAGTCACCAGAAGCTCCAAGAGATCCTTTTTCAGGAATAAATGGAACTACATTTCTATTTAACATTTCAAGAAGTAATTCAATAGTAGATAGTCTAATACCAGAAACACCCTTTAATAGAGAGTTGATTCTAATAAGCATAACTGCTCTTACTTCATCTTCAGGAAGTGGGTTACCAAATCCAGCAGCGTGAGTTCTAATAATATTTTCTTGAAGTTGAGCTGAATCTTCTTTAGAGATACTTACTCTTGATAGAGAACCAAAACCTGTATTGATTCCGTAAACAACTCTTTCTTCTTCAACGATTTCTTCTACATATTCTCTTGATTTGTTTACATCAGCGATTGCCTTTTCATCAATTTCTACTTTTACGTGGTCTCTAGATACAGCTACTAATTGTTCAAGATCTAGATCGTTACCTGTTAATACTACTTTGTTCATAATTGTACTCCCTTTCTTTTAATACATTGCATCTTACTTACTAATTCAAAAGAAATATTAAAGATGAAATATCAAATCATCTTTTGAAAAAGTAGTTGCCAAAATTTCTACACTTGCATGGAAAGTCCTTGCAAATGTTTTCTAACTAGATTTTATTCTAAATATAAATCATTGTCAATAATTTTGGAGAAAATAAAACTCTATCGACATAAAAAATACAATGTTTTAATACGTTTTCTCGATAACCTATTTCTTAGATTGCACGATGTTATGTAATTTATTATCTTTTTTAAATTTTTCTTAATTTATTTAATACTTTTGTGAAAAAACTTTAA
>CABQNX010000004.1 GCA_902465645.1 uncultured Peptoniphilus sp. | reverse complement strand
TGAGCAATAAATTGCTCAAGCACATTGAATTTTCTTAACGGCTGTCTTGCCTTACGTGGTTCTTCAACCTTAGTTAATGGTTTTACCTTTACACAATTTCAAATTTATGTAAAGTCACTTAAGAGAACTTGACAACAATTTAAAACTTTTACATCAAAAAAAGCTTAATCATAAAGATTAAGCTTAATTTTTTTATAACTTCATAATTATTTGTGAAGTTGTATTTTTCTATAACTTTAGAAGTAAATGTGAGCTTGGAAGTTTTTATGACTTCAAAACAAATTACAACTTCATATTTAAGCAGTAAACTAATGGAGTGACCCAGCTTGTTGAAACTTTATAAGGTCGTAAATGTTGCTAATAAACCATAAGCTAATGAGGCAGTAAGCAAAAAGTTCGGAGACGTTAAAAAAATTTCACTGTTTGAGCGAAGCGAGTTTGAAATTTTTAGTCGTAGAGCTTTTTGCGTATTAGAGGGTCGGGCCCCTGCCAGGGCGATGGGGTCAGGGGGGAGGTTTAAGGAGGGGGTCATACCACGCAGGCACAAGGGGGGGCCTCGCTCGCCCCTGGCTCCCCCTCCTTATAAATCTTATAAAAGCGAAGCTTTTAAAATAATTTTCCCCTAAATCTTTTCTCTCGCCTGGTATTTTGTATGAAGCAAGTTATGGGCTCTTTCTCCATAAGGCCTTCCCAAGTAGTCTTTATAAATCTTCTTAATCATTGGGTTTTCGTGAGCCTTTCTTATTTCTTTATTTTTATCTATTTCATAAAGGGCTCTTTGTCTCTTAAGTAAGACTTCTTCCTTGCCGTGGTGGTAAGGTTGGCCGCCTCCTCCAATACATCCACCTGGACAAGCCATGATTTCTATGGCATCAAAATTATAAGTTCCATCTTTTATTCCATCGAGGAGCTTTCTTGCGTTGCCAAGTCCATGGGCGATTCCAACTCTTAGGTTCATATCTCCAACAGCTACTTCTGCTGACCTTATGCCCTTTAATCCTCTTAGTTCTTGGAATTCAATTTTTTCTAACTCTTCTCCAGTTAGCCATTCTGATGCAGTTCTTATTGCTGCTTCGATTACGCCGCCAGTTGTTCCAAAAATTGTTCCTGCTCCAGTGGACTCTCCCATGATTTGGTCAAATTCTCCCTCTTCAAGCCCTTCAAAGTCAATTCCATATAAGTTTATCATCCTGCCAAGCTCTCTTGTTGAAAGGACATAGTCCACGTCCTTCATGTCATTAGATCCAAGTTCAGCCCTGTCTGCTTCTGCCTTCTTGGCAGTGCAAGGCATAACTGAAACCATAACAATGTCCTTGGCAGGTATGCCAGTTTTTTCTGCGTAGTAAGTCTTTACCATGGATCCCATCATCATTTGTGGTGACTTACATGATGATGGAATATCTAACATGTCTGGATAATTCATTTCTATAAACCTAACCCAGGCTGGACAGCAAGATGTTAAGATTGGCATTGTCTTGTCATTTTGAATCCTATCAACTAGCTCACTGGCTTCTTCCATAACTGTCAAATCTGCTGAAAAGTCTGTGTCAAAAACTGTATCGAATCCGAGTTTTCTTAGGGCTGTAACAAGTTTACCTGTTGTAACCTGACCTGGGTCCATGCCAAAGAGTTCTCCTATGGCAACTCTTATTGATGGAGCAACTTGGACTACAAGGTGCTTTCTTGGATTTTTAATTTCTTTAAAGACTCTTGCAGTTGCATCAACTTCTACAATTGCACCCGTTGGGCAAACTGCCACACATTGGCCGCAGAAGGTACAAGATGAATCTGCCAGTGGAAGATTAAAGGCAGGGGAGACTATGGCGTCAAAGCCACGGTTTAGTCCACCAAGAGTTCCCACAGTTTGAACTTCGTTACACATAGTTTCACATCTTCTGCACATAATGCACTTGTTGGGATTTCTGTAAATTGAATCTGAAGATGAGTCCACCTTGTGACCTGCCTTGTCACCCTTGTAGGCAATTTCTCTTATGCCCATTTTTTCTGCAAGTGCTTGAAGCTCACAATTTAAATTTTTAGGACAGACCAAGCAGTCCTTTGGGTGGTTGGAAAGAAGAAGTTCCAAATTTATCCTTCTTGCTTCAACTGCCTTTACTGTATCAGTTTTTATTACCATGCCCTCAGTTATTTCTTCGGAACAGGCAGTACAAAGTTTTGGCCTGCCAACAACTTCTACCATACAAATCCTGCATGATGAAGGCATATTTTCATAATTAAAGTTGGGGAGCTTCATATGACAAAGGGTAGGGATCTCAATTCCAACTTCCTTTGCCGCTTCTAGGATGGTGCTTCCTTCCTTAACTTGTAATTTTTTATCATTTATCACACAATTAATCATAATTCATCCCTACCTTCCCATGGCTATAGCATTAACTGGACAAGCCTTGGCACAAGTTCCACAAGCTATACATTTTTTCTTGTCAATCTCGTGTTTTTCTTTAACTTCGCCACTTATGCACTTGACTGGACAAAGGCCAGCACACTTGTGACAGCCAACGCACTTGTCCTTATCAATTTTATAAAATTTTTTCATTTCACGTCTTGCATATTTTAAGTATTCGTCGGGGAAGTACCTCATAGTAGATAGGATTGGGTTTGGTGCAGTTTGACCAAGTCCACAAGCTGCTGAGTTAATTATGTTGTGGCAGAGGTCTTCGATTTTTTGGAGGTCTTCTTCTGAACCCTTGTTGTCCAAAAGTTTTTCCAACATTTCTAATAGCCTCTTAGTTCCAATCCTACAAGGAGTACACTTGCCACAAGACTCGTCTTGGGTAAATTCTAGGTAGAATTTGGCTATGTCCACCATGTCATTGTCTTCGTCCATGACTATAAGTCCACCAGAACCCATCATGGCACCAATTTCCTTAAGGTTTTCGTAATCAATTGGGGTGTCTATATTTTCCTTGGTGATCATACCACCAGAAGGTCCACCAATTTGAACGGCCTTAAATTTTTTGCCATTTGGTATTCCACCGCCAATGTCGTAGACAATTTCTCTTATGGTAATTCCCATTGGGACTTCAACAAGTCCAACATTGTTGACCTTGCCAGCTAGGGCAAAGACCTTTGTTCCCTTGGATTTTTCTGTACCCATGGAGGCAAACCATTCTGGTCCTCTTAAGATAATTTGTGGAATATTGGCATATGTTTCTACGTTATTAACTGTAGTTGGTTTTCCCATGTAACCTTTGACTGAAGGGAAGGGTGGCTTTCTTGTTGGTTCTCCTCTTTTTCCTTCAACTGAGTGGATAAGGGCAGTTTCTTCACCACATACAAAGGCTCCAGCCCCATATCTTATTTCTATATCAAAATCAAAGCCAGAATTAAAAATATTTCTTCCTAAAAAACCATACTTTCTTGCCTGACCAATAGCTGTCTTTAGTCTATGGATGGCAAGAGGATATTCAGCTCTTATATAAATAACACCGTGGTTTGCACCAGTTGCATAACCGCCAATGGTCATGGCTTCAACAATAGAGTTGGGGTCACCTTCAAGTATGGACCTATCCATAAAGGCACCTGGGTCACCCTCGTCAGCGTTACAGAAAATATATTTTTCGTCGCCAGGACTCATGTAGGTATTTTGCCACTTGATGCCAGTAGGGAATCCACCGCCACCACGACCACGAAGGCCTGATGCCTTGATGACGTCGATTACATCTTGCGGGCTCATTTCTGTTAAAACTTTGAAAAGAGCTTGGTAACCGTCATAGGATATGTAGTCATAAATGTTTTCTGGATCAATCTTGCCACAGTTTTTTAAAGCAAGACGAGTTTGCTTGCCGTAGAAGTTCATGTCACGTTGGTTGTAGATGACTTCATTGTTCTTTGGATTCCTGAATAAAAGTCTTTTAACAGGTCTTCCGTGAATAATGTGTTCAGCTATAATTTCGTTTACGTCCTCTGGGCTGACGTGAGTGTAGAAGACATTGTCAGGCTCCACCTTGACAATAGGTCCCTCTCCACAAAAACCAAAGCAACCAGTTATTATTGCCTCAACGTCATTAATCTTATAGTCTTCTAGGGCCTTGTCAAAATTTTCTTTTATAAGGTCACTTCTTGCAGACACGCAACCAGTTCCCTTGCAAATTAAAATTTGTAATCTCAAGTTATTCATGGTCCACCTCTTTTTCATAATTGTGGGCTTGATCTTTGATGGAACTTATCTTGTCGATGAAGTCCTTAATATCATCGAGGTCCAGAGTATTGGATTTTATATTAGTCCTAACCCTAAAGGAAATTTCTATATTAAAATTCTCCTCTTGGTCTGGATCATCTTGAAATAAAAATTTACAATTTCTCATTCCCTTTTCCCTTACAAAGGACTTGAGCTCGTCAAAAAGATTTTCTATCTCTGCATACTTTTCTTTTTCATTTCCCCTAATAAAGATTTCTATAACATCATCGTCAGACATGTTTCCAATGTCACGGAGGATTGTCTTGTGATGCCTAGATTCTTTTATTTCGAGAAGTTTTTCTAAGGAATCTATTTTTGCCATAATAATCTCCTCTTTCTTATTTCTTTGCTTCTTCTAACTCTTGCCTGTGAGCCTTTATAATTTCTTTTACGTCTTGGGGCTTAACGTGGCCGTAAATTTTGTCGTTTACTCTTACAACGGGACCAATCCCGCAGGCACCAAGACACCTAATGGAGTTGACATTGAAGAGGCCATCTTGACTTAGTCCATCTTCATCAACCTTTAGTTGGTCCTTAAAGGCATCTAAGAGAGTCTTGCTGTCGTCAACAAAGCAAGCAGTACCTAGGCAGACGTCCACCTTAAAGGCTCCAACTTTCTTTTCGCTAAAGAAGGAGTAAAAAGTTACAATTCCGTTGATCCTAGATGCTGGCAGGTCAGTTAGCCTTGCAATATAAATTTGGAGTTCCTTGGGAAGGTAGCCAAAAATATCTTGGGCGTAGTGGAGTATACTTATAATATTGTTTTCCTTGTCGTCAAAAGTATCTATGTAGTCCTTTAAACTTTTTAAAAGGGCTTCATCTAAACCTAAGGTCTTAAGATCCATAAATATCACCTCTTACTTTATTGTAATACAAGGAAAATGTTTTAGCAAAGGAATGGAGTGGATTTTAAAAATATTATTATAATTTTATAAAAATATTCTTATCATTAAATATGAGGTCTTGATTTAATTTTTAGATCTCATAATAAATTTCTATATAGATGAAAAAATATTCTCAATGAATTATAATTATTTAGAGGTGTTTTATGATTACGAAGAAAGCCCATGCAAAGTTAAACTTATCTCTCGACGTGACAGGCAAGAGAGAAAATGCTTACCATGACATAAAAACTTTAATGGTGATGACAGACCTTTATGATGAGATGAGATTTTCTAAGAGCGATAAAGTTGAAATTATTGGAGATTTTGATTTTGATATTAAAGAAAATTTTATTTACAAGGCCTACATGACTCTAAGAGATTTTGTAGGAAAGGACCTTCCTTTTAAGGTTGAAATAGAAAAAAATATTCCCCTAGCAGCTGGACTTGCAGGAGGGACATCTAATGGAGCTGGGACTTTTTACGCCTTAAATGAATTGTACGATTTAAAAATTCCAAAAAAAGATTTGATAAAATTATCCTCAAGTCTTGGAGCAGACTTCACATATATGATGAAAGGAGGAACCAAGCTTGCTTCTGGTATTGGAGAAATTCTGGAAGAAGTGAAGCCAATAGAACTTGAAAATGTCCTAATAGTTAATCCTGGCTATGGAGTTTCCACTAAGGAAGTCTATGAAAAAATAAAAATAGATGACAGGAGAATAGATTTTGACCAAGTCCTTCAAGGTCTTTATGATTTAGACATAAAGAAATTAAATGAGGTCTTAGAAAATAAGATGGAAAAAGTGGTTTTTGAAAGTCACAAGGACCTTTTAGACATAAAGAATAAGATGAGGGACTTTAAGTCTGCTTCTCTTATGAGTGGAAGTGGGGCCACAATTTTTGGAATTTTTGAAAATAAAAATGACTTAGAAGATGCCTACAGGTACTTCAAAAAAACTTATGACAAGACCTATAAGTTGAGAGTGGGTGAGGAAGATGGCAGTTTTTGATACAGGTCCAGGAATCGTTGGACTTTACGAAGTCCACAGGGACTACTTAAACTATTATGTTGATGATAAATTTGAATATTATGGACTTTATAGGCGAGAAGTGGTTGATGAGAGGATAAAATTTTTGGGAAAATCCTTTAAGAAGGCAAAAAAAATAATAGTTATGGACTTCGATGCCATTAACTATTTTAAAAATTCGAGAAGAGCCTTTTATGGGAAAGAGGCTTTAAAGAAAAAGCTAAAAGATAAAAAAATCCTATGTCTTGGATCAAAGTTAACTTGTAAAGAAGAAACTTTAAAAAACTTTACCGATTCGCCAGTAGATTATCTAGATGTTCCACTTTTGATAAACGGAGCCAATGATGGAATAGCCGATGACATAATGAAGATGATCTCTGACGAATACTTCAAGGATTTTGATTTTTCAAAGTATAATATGATTTTCCTTGCCTCAAGTGGTCTTCATTTGAAGAAGGACTTTTTCATAAATTATTTTGCAAAAAAAGTCTTGAAAATAGAAATTTATTCCAATGTTGATGGGATTTTAGAAGATTATGCCTATAAGAAGGAAAATTATATAAGGGATTATTTTTATGTAACTGAGTCCAAGAGGGCCTTTTACTCTAGGGCAGAGAAGTATTTAAGAGAAAAAGGAATTCTAAAAGAGAGAGAACTCTTAAATGTTTCTAGACTTTTAAAAAAAGGCAATAAAAAAAGTCCCGTTACTGGGACTAAATATGTAGCCATGCACCCAAAGTCGAAAGTTAATCTCACACGTTACCCTTACAGTTAGCTCAGATTAGGCGACCCATGCGGCACACAAAAGGTCTTGCTTAGTGCTGCTTCGATCAAGATCTGACACGGTTCACAAGTTTCTGTTGCGCAGGACCCAATCATCAACACCACTTATAAGGGGCAGACTGCAAAATTAAAATCCTCTAATGGGAATTCAGCCCTGCTGTAGCGAATTGCAGGTACAGGACATCGCTAATTTCCCGCTTAGCATGGCGATGGCGGAGAGAGGGGGATTCGAACCCCCGATACACTTTCGTGTATACTCGCTTTCCAGGCGGGCTCCTTCAACCTCTCGGACATCTCTCCACGGCCTAGAAGCTTATTGTACAGTAGATAATTAATAATGTCAAGAATAAGGTGATAAATTGAAAACTAAGGATATAGTACTAAAAGAATTAGAAAGAAATAGGGCTTCCTATATTTCTGGCCAAGAATTGGCAGAAAAATTAAATATTTCAAGAACTGCTATTTGGAAGGCCATTAACAATTTAAAAGAAGAAGGCTTTCAAATAGAGTCTCAAACAAAGCTTGGATATAAGCTCATAGAAAGTGACGACAAACTTTCTGATGAGGGAATAAGAAAGGGACTAAGAGAAGAATTAAAGGACATAGATATTATAGTCTTTGATGAAATTGACTCAACAAACACTGAGGCCAAGAGAAAGCTTTACTCAGAAGATGTCAATGACTTCACAGTAATAGTTTCTGACATGCAAAAGGGTGGCAGGGGAAGAACGGGAAAGTCCTTCGCATCTCCTAAGGGAAGTGGAGTTTACTTTAGCATAGTTCTTCATCCAAAGGACTTCTTTGACTTTTCATACTTTGATTTGATTACAGTTAAGGCTGCCGTTTCTGTTGCCCAGGGAATCAAAGAAGCAACGGGTAAGCAAGCAGAAATAAAGTGGGTCAATGATTTATTTATAGATGGTAAGAAAATTTGTGGAATTCTATCAGAGCTTGATGCAGATTTTGAATCAAGAAGTGTAAAGTCAGTTATTGTTGGAATTGGAATAAATGTAAATGAGCCAAAAGACGACAGCTTCAAGGACTTAAAAGATATTGCTGGCTACATTGGAACAGATGTAATAAGAAATGAAATTTTATCAGCAATCTTAAATGCCTTTTATGAAAATAATTATAAGAAGTCTGATGAAGAAATTATAGATTACTACAAGACTCATTCACTTGTCATTGGAAAGGACTTGACCTTTGAATTAAACGGCAAGAAGTACTCTGCTGTGGGCTATGATATTAATGAAAAAGGCAACCTAATCGTCGATACAGGAGAGGAAAAAATCACCCTTTCAAGTGGAGAAGTTTCCATAAAGGGGAGCTTTTATAAGTAGGCCCTAACTTTTAAAGTCCTCCAAATTATAGTATAATTAAGAGAAGTTAGGAGAAGAGATGAAGAGGCCTTTAAGTGAAAAGATAAATGAAGTAAAAAATAAAGTATCCTTTGGGATGCCAGGTCACAAGGGCAAAGACTTTTTTGACTTGGACATAAAAAGAGATTTGACAGAAATTTATGGAACAGACAACTTGCTAAATCCATCTGGGGTAATAGATGACCTCCATAAGGAAATTAGCAAGGTCTTTGGCTCAAAAGAATCCTTTATGACGACAAATGGGTCCACAGGAGCCCTTCACATTGCCATGGCCATGGCTACTAGACCAGGGGATAAGCTTTTGATACAGAGAAACACCCACAAGTCTATTTACAATGGATTTTTACTTAATGACCTGGACCCAGTTTATCTAAACACAATTTACGACAAGGACCGTGCCATGTATTTTGGCATTGATTTAGATGAACTTGGGGAAAAAATAGAGAAAAATAAAATCACTGCCTGCGTTTTGGTTTCTCCAAATTATTTTGGTGGAATCTTAAAGCTAAAGGAAATTATTGAAATCTTACATGAAAAAGATATTCCAGTAATTGTTGACGAGGCTCACGGTGCCCACCTTTATTTTTCGGACTTGAAGAAATATTCGGCCCTGGATGCAGGTGCTGACCTTGTTATAAATTCAACCCACAAGATGATTCCATCTCTTACTCAAGCAGCACTTATTCATAGGGGTACAGATAGGTTTTCTCATGAAGATCTTTTAAAGTATACAAATATTTACAACACAACTTCCCCATCTTACTTAGTCATGCTCTCAATTGAAGCAGGTCTTGCTTACATGGATAGGGAAGGAAGAAGTGAATTAATAAAAAAATCAGAGGAAATAGAAAAGCTTAAAAAAGCAATAAATTATGACTTAGATTTAAGCCATGATTCTATAATAGCCAATGACCCTATGAAGTTTTTATTTAGGATAGCTGGCATGACTGGAGAAGAAGTGGTTGAAGACTTTATTTTAAATAAGGACATAAGGCTTGAAATGGGAGACCTCTACTATGCTCTGGGGATTGTTTCTCCAATTAACACAAGTGAAGACCTAGAGACTTTAAGAGATGCAATTTTATCCTACGGAGAAGGTCCTTATAAAAAAATTATCCCCCAAGACTTTCCTCTTCCAGAGAAGAGGCTCTTGCCAAAAGAGGCCTTCTTAAGTGAGGGCGAGAGAATTTCTTATAAGGATGCAAAAGGCAGGATTTCAAAGGAAATTATTGGGGCCTACCCACCAGGTGTTCCACTGGTGACCTTTGGGGAAGTAATAACAGAAGAAATAATTGAGACAATAGATAAATTTTTAGATGAAGGAATAGAAGTCATTGGACTTTTAGGAGATATGATTGAGGTAGTTAAATGAGCGCTTTTATAACATTTGAAGGTCCAGATGGGTCTGGAAAGTCTACAATTTGCAACTTAGTATATGAAGAACTTTTAAAAAATAATATAAGGACTATAAAGACTAGGGAGCCAGGAGGAACTAGGATTTCAGAAAAAATTAGGGAAATTATCCTGGATAAGGACTTAAAAGAAATGGATATGAGGACAGAAGCCTTACTTTACTCTGCTTCAAGAGCTCAGCATACTTATGAAAAAATTATTCCTGCCCTAGAAGATGGGACAACAGTTCTCTGTGAGAGATATGTCCTATCGTCTCTAGCCTACCAAGGTCACGCTAGGGGGCAAAAGCTAGAAGACATTAGGGTGATAAATGATTTTGCAACTGGTGGCAAGAAGCCAGACATAGTTTTTATATTTAGGACAAATAACTCTACCTTAACGAGGAAGGACCAAGCCTGCTACGACAGGTTAGAATGCGAAGGAGATGACTTTCACAAGAAGGTAAGGGACTACTATAATAATTTAGAAAAAGAAGGAAATTATTATTTTATAGATGTAAATCATACTATAGAAGAGGTCTTCGGCGACTGCATGAAGATTCTTAAAGAAAGGAAGATTTTGTGAAACTTGTAATCGCAATTGTCCAAGATGAGGACAGCGAAAATCTAATAAAAAATCTTAATGACAATAACTTTAAGGTTACTAAGATTAGTTCCACTGGTGGATTTTTAAAGGCGGGGAATGTGACAATCCTTTCAGGTATAGAAGACGAAGAGCTTGACAAATTTATGCAAATACTTGAAGAAAACTCCAAGACTAGAGAGGTTAAGAGGACGATTCAACCAGTTAACATTCCTGGTCAAGCCATGATCCCAGTGCCTATAACAGTAAAGGTTGGGGGAGCCACAATTTTTGTAACTGACGTTGTAGATTTCAAGAGGTTTTAGGTGATATTATGAAAATGATGATTGCAATAGTCCAAGAAAAATATACTGATGGACTTATAGATAGATTTTTAGATGAAGACATTTATGTAACTAGACTTTCCTCAACTGGTGGTTTTTTCAAATCAGGAAATACTACCCTTCTCTTAGGTTGTAAGGAAGATGAAATTGATAGAATTTATGAAATCTTTAAGGAAGAGACAGAATCTGAAGATGTCCACATGGAAGAAGGGGACTTTAAGGTTTCTGGAGCTACAATTTTTGTAGTTGATTTGGAAGAGTCAAAGAGAATTTAATGTTTTTAGAGAATAGGTTCGTAATAAATAGCTTAGAGGGAGATCTTTTAAACAAGTCATATAGCCATGCCTATCTTTTTTCAGGCAGCAAGGGCATAGGTAAATTTTCCCATGCAAAAAACTTTGCCAGGTCCATCTTAAATGAAGATCCTGAAGGCATAAGATTTTTTAGTGAGATTGACGACTTTGAAGATGCAGACCTCTATGTGGTACAAAAGAAGGACACGATAAAAAAACAAGATATAGAAGAGATAATCGAAAATTCTTTTGCAAAACCTTTTTCTGGAAGTCACAAGATCGTTATTATTGATGACTTCGATAGGGTAACAGCTGAGGGACAAAATGCCCTCTTAAAGACCTTGGAAGAACCCATGGATTATTTGATCCTAATTTTAATTTCAAGCAACATGAGAAATATTCTTCCAACAATTATTTCAAGGTGTAGGATTTTAAAATTTCAAGACTTAACTCAAGATAGGATTGAAGAATTTTTGCTTTCTAGGAAGGTATCCCCTAGGAATGCCAAACTTTTTTCTAGGCTATCCAATGGAGATGTGAGTCTTGCCATAAAATATTCTGAGGATCCTGAACTCCTATCAAAAAGAGAAGATATAATAAATATGACTGATAGGGTAATAAGGCAGACAGAGTTTATTTTTGATGAAATGAAATTTTTTAAAGACAATAAAGATGATTTTAAGGAAATCTTAAATTTTATGATAGTCTGGTATCTGGACTTAGTTTATGTTAAGAGTGGGAGAGAGGACCTTGTTGTAAATATTGACAAGCTAGACCTCTTGAAGCTCCAAGACTTGTCCATTGATAGGGCAGTTGAGTCCTACGATGCCCTTATTAATGCCCTGGGTCGCAAGGAAAAAAATGTGAATTTTGATTTAAATATAGAGAAGCTTTTAATAGATTTAGGGGGAATTAGATGATAGAAATAGCAGGAGTAAGGTTCAAGAGAACTGGAAAAATCTATTATTTTGATCCCATTGATATAGATTTAAATGTTGGAGATTATGTTATTGTTGAAACTGTGAGGGGCCTTGAGTTTGGAGCAGTTGAGCTTTTAAAAGAAGTGGACGAGGAGACAATCAAGGGAGAACTAAAACCTGTGATCCGCCTTGCAACTGACGAAGATAAAAATATCAATGTGGAAAATAGGAATAAGGCCAAGGAAGCAATAATAATTTGCGAGCAAAAGGTGGAAGAGCATGGACTTGACATGAAGTTGATTTCCTGTGAATATACCTTTGACAGGTCAAAATTATTATTCTACTTCACAGCTGATGGAAGAGTAGACTTTAGGGAACTTGTAAGAGACCTGGCTTCAATCTTTAGAACTAGGATAGAGCTTAGACAAATTGGAGTACGTGATGAGGCCAAATATGTTGGTGGACTTGGATGTTGTGGCAGACCAACTTGCTGCTCAACTTTCTTAAGTGAGTTTTCGCCAGTTTCAATAAAGATGGCTAAGGACCAAAACCTAAGTCTTAACCCAACAAAAATTTCTGGAATTTGCGGCAGGCTTATGTGCTGTCTAAAATATGAACAAGATGGCTACGAATGTATTAACAAGAAGATGCCAAGACCTGGTGAGATCGTAAGGACAGAAAGAGGAAAAGGAACAGTTGTATCAACTTATACAATACAAGAACTTGTAAAGGTTATGTTTGAAGTTGATGATGAAAAAGAAACTGTCTACATGGAACTTTCTGAAATCAAGAGGACTCGTGAATTTAACAAGTCCTTTATAGATGGATCAAGAAACTTAAATGTAGAAGAGTACGACGAGAAAGAATTAGTAGAGTTAGAGAGGGATTAGGGATAGGATTAGGTCTTATCCCCTTTGTTATGAAGATAAATAATTTTTTAGTTAAAATTTCCAATAAAATTAATAATTTTTTTAAGAGACATTTTGGCAGGGCCAATGGCTTTGCCCTTATAATGGTGGCAATAATATCTTTATTTTCTGCCACCTTTTTTTATTACTATATTTCGGACTTTAATATTCCAAAGAGCCTGGCTTTCTTAGGTCTTGCAGTCTTATTTTATCTTGCCTACTTTATCCTTTGGCAAGTTTTAAAAATAGGATTTTTGTTAATAAAAAGAGTTAGGGCAAAAAATCTTGCCATCTATGGAATGCTTCTTTGGGGCTTAAAATATTTTTATGATGAGTATCTTTATTATGTAGACATAGATTATTTTGAAATTATTTTTATTGCAGCAGCCTTTATAGTCCTTGTTACTTTTTCAAAATCTTTAATTTCTTTTACGAGAAATAAGAAAAAATTGGCACTTTTATTTTTAATACCGAGTGGAATAATCTTGGGCGCTTCAATATATTTTATGGTCTTCCCAGGTTTTGATTCTGGAGAAATTTATAAAATTGAGGGAGAAAAAAATAAAATTGCCGGCAAGGCAGAGAGGTATAAGGTAGAAGTCATTGACTATGAAGCCGACCCAGTAAACTTAAGAGACTTTGTTTATTATTCTGTCAGGACAAGAAAAATAAGGGACAAGTTCTTTGGCAAGGGTCTTAACAAGACAGAAGTCAAGGGAAGGATATACGCTCCAAAAGACTTGGAGAATGCCCCAGTCTTATTTGTAGCCCATGGCAACCACAGGTTCACAACAAAAAATTATCTTGGTTATGACTACCTTGGTCACTATCTTGCAAAGAGGGGGATAGCCATGGTTTCTGTGGACATGAACATGTTAAATGGATTTATGACTTATGGTCTTGGAAATGAAAATGATGCAAGGGCAGTTCTTCTTCTTGAAAACATGGAGAACATCTTTAAGAGAAATAGGAATAAAGACAGTGTTCTTTACAAAAGATTTGATAAAAATAATATTGCCCTAATGGGTCACTCAAGAGGTGGAGAGGCAGCAGCCATTGCCTATAACTTTAATGAACTTAAGCTTCATCCAGATGATGGAAAAATTTCTCACAAGTATGACTTTGATATCAAGGGAATAATAAGTGTTGCACCAACTTATAATCAATACAAACCAGGTGGCAAAAATTTAATTTTAAGAGATGTAAATTACTTGACTATTGCTGGGACAAATGACGCAGATGTTGATGGATTCGAGGGCATGCTCCTATATGACAATGTAATTTTATCTGGTGAAAAAGATAATTTTAAGGCGGGAGTCTATCTTGGATATGCTAACCATGGTAACTTCAATAAACTTTGGGGAGACTTTGATTCTGATCCAGGAGAGGGACTTTTCTTAAACAGGAAGGAGCTCCTTGATGGAGGTAAACAAAGAGAGATCCTTTCGATCTACACCCTAAACTTTTTAGAAAATGTCTTTGGTAAGACTTACAACAGGGAAATTTTTAAAGAAGGTCCTTACAAGTACGGCGACCTTCCAGAGACAAATTACTACACTAGGTATATGGATTCAGATTTTATAAAACTTGCAGACTTTGAAGAGGACTATGACATTACAAGCACATCGATTCCTGGTGGCATAATAAGTTTTTCTAACTTGGCAAAAATTTATGAAGACAGCCACGAATATGGAGAGAAGAATTCTAAGACTACAGGGGTTTTTATTGATGCAAATAAAAATTCAAATTATGCCTTTAGGTTTACAGAAAAAATTCCTAGTGGAAAATTTTTACAATTTGATATAGAAAATTTAAACTTTGAAGAAATCGATGGAGATATTGATTTAGAAATCCAAGATACTTGGGGCAATGCTTCGACTTTAAGTCTAAGTGATTATAAAAAACTTATACCAATGACAAGGTCCTATCTTTATAAAACTGACTATCTTGATGACGATTATTATGAAAGGTTTGGACCTCAAACCCTCATAATCCCATTAGGAGACTTTAAAAAGCAAAACTCTAATTTAAATACAGATGAGATAAATAAGCTGGAATTCAAATTCAAAAATAATATTAAAATTTCTATAGATAACCTAGGAATTTTAAAATAAATTGTTTAGAAATAATCTCTCTGGGTAACTTAAGAGTAGGAGCGATGAGCTTAGAATGAAAATATAAAACTTGGAGGTTTTTAATAATGGAAAGTAAACTAATTAAAGGACTAATCGATCAATACAATTTCGAAATTGAATCAGGATATATTTATTATTCAATGGCAAACTATGTTAAAGACAAGGGTATGGACGGATTTGCTCACTTCTTTAACAAACAAGCAGAAGAAGAATTTGAACACGCTGAAAAATTAAGGCAATTCTTATTTGAAATTGATGTAAGACCTGACCTTGAAGGAATTAAAAAACCTGAAACTGAATTTGGTACATTTACAGAAACATTTAAGACTGCATTAGAACACGAAAAAGAAGTTACAAAAAGAATACACGACCTTGTAGACCTTTCTGTAGAAGAAAATGACCACAGAGTTACTTCACTTCTACAATGGTATGTTGACGAACAAGTTGAAGAAGAAGATAACTTTAGAGGTATCATCGAAAGGCTTGAAAGAATTAACGAAAGCTGGTCTGGACTTTATATCTACGATGCAGAACTTGGTAGAAGATAATTTAAAATTAATTTTAAGAGATACCCTTAGGGGTATCTTTTTTTATGTAATTAAAAGCTATTGACTTGACCCCAGGGGACAGGCTTATCCTATACATGGAGGTGGATTATGAAGCGAAGTAAAGTTGAAAAAAATACTGGCCTAACTAGGAAGGCAATTTTATATTATGAAGACAAGGGACTAATAAATCCTCATAAGGGAGAAAATAATTATAGGACTTACTCACAAGATGACGTGAAGAAGCTTTTAAAAATTTCTATATATAGGAAGTTAGGTCTCAGTATTTCTGAAATAAAAAATATTTTAGATTCAAAGGAAGAAGACCTTGGAAGCATTTTAAGAGACCGACAGTATCGACTTGAACTTGAAGAGGCTAAGAAGAACTTATTAGAAAGGCTAATTAAATCACAGGACTTTGAAAAAGTATCTAAAGAGCTTGAAGATTTAGAAAAGAAAGAGACCATATATGAAAGACTCACAAGAGTTTTTCCTGGATACTTTGGCCAGATTTTCTTTATTTCCTACAAGCCCTTCCTAGGGGACAAGCTAGGAGAAGACCAAGAGCCTGCATTTTATGAACTCATAAAAATCTTGGACTCTCTGCCAGAAATTGATTTTACAGAAGAAGAGAAGGCCTATATTGAAAGGATGACTAGGGACTTTGACTTAGAAGATTTAGAAGCTGTTAACCAGGGAAAGATCCAAGCTGTCTATAATTACGAGGAATGGATGGAAGATAATAGAGACAAGGTCAAGGCTTATGAAGACTTTAAAGAAAGTGAAGACTATAAGTCTAGCCAGGTCAAAAAAATTTCTGACAAGATACGAACTTATATGGTAGAAAATAATTATTATGATCTAGTTATCCCTTTGATTAGAAAAATATCGCCTTCTTATGATGTCTATTACAAGAAACTTCTGGAAGCAAATGAAAAATTTTTAAGTGAAAGAAATAAATAATTTGATAGAGTGAGAAAATTTTATAAAGTAAGAATTTGAAATCCTATTTCATATTAATGAGATGGGATTTTTTATTTTTATCTGAATTGGAATTGAGATTAAGTAAATTTTTTATTTTTTAAAAATGATTTTTAAGAAATAGAATAATCTTAAGTAAGAAAAGCGAGGTTAACTATAAAAATTTATAAGTTGACAAACAGAGAGGAAAATGTTAACTTATTTAAAGTAATTGTTTACTATAAAATTTTGGAGGTTAGTGTGAAAAATTTAAAAGCGAGAGACTTGGTGATGTGTTCACTATTTGTTGCCCTTATTATTGTGGGAACTTTTATAAGAGTACCTATACCAGTCTTGCCCTTTACCCTGCAACTTTTATTTACCATGCTTGCAGGTCTTTTGTTGGGACCAGAGCTTGGTGCCACAGCAGTCCTTGTCTACATAATCTTGGGTTTAATAGGCCTCCCAGTCTTTACTGAAGGTGGAGGCTTTGCCTATGTTCTTAAACCATCCTTTGGTTACATAATTGGTTTTGCCTTTGGAGCTTATGCTACAGGCAAGATCGCAAACAAGAACAAGAGACCTGATATGAAGAGACTTCTCAAGGCAAACTTTGTGGGACTCGCCATAGTTTATATCATGGGCATGGTTTATTACTACTTTATTAGCAATTTTTATTTGGGATCGCCAATTGGAGTTAAGGCAATTATTATTTATTGCTTCTTACTTGCAGTGCCAGGAGACATTGTTTTGTGCTTTTTAGGCGCTTTTCTTGGCAAGAGATTAATTCCAGTTATTAACAAGGCTTATAATTAAAGGAGAAAAAATGAGTAAAAATATTTTTGTAACAGGAACAGGAACAGAAATTGGAAAGACCTATGTAGCTGGTCTTCTAGTGAAGAAACTTCACGAAGCAGGAGAAAAGTCTGCTTACTATAAGGCTGCCATGAGTGGAAATGACAAGGATGATGATGGAAAGCTCATACCTGGTGATGCGAAGTTTGTAAAAGAGCTTGGAGGAATTGATCAGCCTCTTGAAGAAATGTGTCACTACGTTTATGAGCATGCCTACTCTCCTCACTTAGCTGCACAAATAGAAGGCAATCCAATAGATCTTGATTATGCAATAGAAAAATTTGAGGACCTAAAGGACAAGTACGACTACATAACTCTTGAAGGGTCTGGTGGCATTCTTTGTCCCTTAAGATTTGATGATCAAGAGATTTACTTAGAAGACTTCATAAAGAAAGCAAATCTTTCTACTATTATTGTTGCTGATGCAGGACTTGGAACTATAAATAATGTGGTCTTGACAGCCTTTTACATGAAGGAAAAGGGAATGAAGGTCAAGGGAATAATTTTCAACAACTTTATACCAGGAGATGTCATGCAAGAAGACAATATAAAAATGTGCCAGCACATGTCAGGCCTTGAAGTCCTAGCTTGTGTAAAGAAGGGCGACAAGGACTTAGACATTGATGTTGAAAAACTAAAAGAGATTTATGAATAGGAGTTAAGTTATAAAATGATTTGGTATCCATATGAACAACTAAAAACTATGAAGCCACCTTACAAAGTCATAGATGCTAAGGGAGTCCGCCTTTACACAGAAGATAATGACATGATTGACTCAGTTTCATCTTGGTGGTCAACAATTTACGGCTATAAAAATGAAAAAATAAATGAAGCCCTAATAGATCAAGTTAAGAAATTTTCTCACGTTATGCTTGGTGGCCTAACTCACGAGCCAGTGGAAAGACTTTCCAACCAGTTAAAGGAATTTTTGCCAGGCGACTTGGACTATCCCTTCTTCTCTGACTCAGGTTCTGTGGCAGTAGAGGTTGCCCTAAAGATGGCCCTTCAATACTACATGAACAAGGGAGAAAGTGACAGGACAATGATACTTGCCCTATCCAATGCCTACCATGGAGATACCTTTAAGACTATGGAGGTGGGTGACGACGAAGACTATCACTTTGTCCTAGAAGCCTATGGCAAGAGCAAGTATGTTGTAAACATTCCAACAGAAATTGATGCCCTTGAAGAAGCTTTTGAAAAATACGGGGACAAGCTAAATTCCTTTATAGTTGAACCACTCTTACAAGGAGCTGGTGGCATGAGGATGTATGACATTTCCTTCTTGGAAAGGGCAAGGGAACTTTGCGACGAGCACAATGTATTGCTAATATTTGACGAAGTAGCAACAGGCTTTGGAAGAACTGGTCATAGATTTGTGGCAGACCTGGTCTTACCTGACATAATCTGCCTTGGCAAGGCCTTAACAGGTGGTTACCTTGGTCATGCAGCAACAGTTGCCAACAAGAAGGTCTTTGATGCCTTTTATGATGACGACCCAAGACACGCCCTTATGCATGGACCAACCTTTATGGGAAATCCACTAGCTTGTGCTGTTGGGTCTAAGTGTCTTGAAATCTTCCAAGAAGAAGACTTTATGAGTAAGATTAAGAAGATTGAAGAAATCGAAAGAGAAGAGATGGAAGGCTTCACTCATGAAAAAATTGAAGAAGTGAGAATTATGGGAGCCTGCGTCTGCATTGAAGTTAAAGATGGCAAGGACATAGAAGGCTTCCAAGAATTTGCCTATGAAAGAGGAGTCTTCTCAAGGCCCTTTGTGAAATATATTTATTCCATGGTTCCCTATGTAATAAGTGAAGAAGAACTTAGGAAAGTAATGAGAACTATGAAAGAATGGTTTGAAAATAAATAGAAAATATTTTTTAGAGTTCACTTAATTTTTAGTGAGCTCTTTTTAATTGCAAATTTTTTTTTAAAGATATGAATTTTATCTAATTTACAAATAATTTACCCTCCATATATTTTTTATATTTAAATTAAACGTAGAATAAACTAGGTGAAAGGAGGAGAGGATTTGTCCAAAATCAGCTTAAAAAATATATGTAAAAAGTATGAAGAGAATGAGGAATATGCAGTTAAAGATTTTTCCATTGACATAAAAGAAAATGAATTTATTGTATTTGTTGGTCCTTCTGGTTGCGGAAAGTCAACAAGTCTTAGGATGATCGCTGGTCTTGAAGACATAACTAGTGGAGAACTTTACATCGATGGAAAATTATCTAACGACGTCTTGCCAAAGGACAGGAATATAGCAATGGTATTTCAGTCCTATGCACTTTATCCTCATTTAAGTGTTTATGACAATATAGCTTTTGGATTAAAAATTAGAAAACTAGACAAAAAATTAATTGATGAAAAGGTGAGAAGAACTGCTGAAATTTTAAATTTGACTAATTACTTAAATAGGAAGCCAAAGGACTTATCTGGTGGTCAAATGCAAAGAGTGGCATTGGGTAGGGCAATAGTGAAAGAATCTGACATATTTTTAATGGATGAGCCACTTTCAAACCTAGATGCAAAACTTAGGGTTGAAATGCGTGAAGAAATTGTTAATTTGAAAAATAAGCTGGGTTCAACTGTCATTTATGTCACTCACGACCAAACCGAGGCTATGACTATGGCTACGAGAATTGTCTGTTTAAACAATGGAGTAATTCAGCAAATTGGAAGCCCAAGAGAGCTTTACACTAATCCTATTAATGCCTTTGTTGCAGGATTTTTGGGTTCGCCGGCCATGAATTTTATTAATGGTGAAGTAAAAGCTGGTGACTTCTATGATGACGAAGGTAATAAAATTTTAAGCGGGATAAGTTTAGCTGATGGAAAAATTACTTTAGGAGTAAGGCCAGAAGCTCTAGAGCTTTCGAAGAGCGAAGGATTGCCTTTTAGTGTTAATTTAATTGAACTTTTGGGATCTGATTACAACATCTCAGGAAATATATTTTCCAACAAAATAATTTTGAAATGCGATTTAGAAAAAAACCCAAAAGATAATGGTGGATTTTTTGTAAAAATACCAAAAGATAAGGCTTACTTCTTTGACAGGCTTTCTGGAAATAGAATTTATATAGGTGGAAACTATGAAGACTAGCTTAAGAAAATCTTATGAGAGAGAGCTTGGACTTAAAGAGTTTTTGACTTACTTCTTAATTCCCATGTTGCCACTTTTAATTTTTTGGTTCTTGCCAATGCTTGCATCACTTATTATTTCTTTTACAAATTGGAATTATGTGAGTCCAAACTTCGATATTGTTGGACTGGATAATTACAAGTACATCTTACAAGATGGTTTTTTTTGGCAAGCTGTTAAAAATACTTTGGTATTTGGAATTGGAACAGTGGTCCCTGTCTTACTTTTGGGATTTATATTTGCCCTATTTTTGCAAGGAAATTTCAGAGGTAAATTGATTTATCAAGGCTTTTTATTTTCTCCTTGGGTAACCCCAATGGTTGCCATGTCAATTGTCTGGTCATGGATGCTAAGAGGGGATGTTGGTCTAATAAATAGGATTCTTGCCACAGTTGGAATAGATGGTCCCAACTGGTTAAGTAATGAAAACACAGCCATGATTGCAGTAATTATGGTGACAATTTGGAAGAATGCTGGCTGGGCAATGTTATTTTATACAGATGCCATGAGTAAAATTCCAAATAGCTTATTTGAAGTGGGAAAACTTGAAGGGATAAATATTTTTGAAAAAATAAAATATATTTATTTTCCAATGACAAAGAGCACCACATTTTTCCTACTAATTATGAATCTTATAACCTCAATTCAAGCTTATGATCAGTTTTCAGTTTTGACAAGAGGTGGTCCAGCAGGTTCAACTAGAACTCTACTATATATGTTCTATCAAATGGCATTTGAAGAGTTTAATATGGGCAAGGCAAGTGCAATATCACTTATTATTGTAATAATAACAGCAATTTTGTCATTAATAATGATATTTATGAGAAAGAAGTTGGAGGCATAATGAAAAAAATAGCGAGACACCTTGTGCTTATATTTTTATCAGTAATAACATTTTTCCCACTTATGTGGATGATTTCAAATTCCTTTAAAACTACTGAATCAATTATGCGAAAGCCCCTTAGCTTTATGCCAGATTTTTTAGACTTTAGGAATTTTCTTGGAGCATTAAATTTAGCTCCCTTTGATTTATATATTATAAATTCAATTGTTACATCAATTATAATAGTAATTCTTCAAATTATCACAGGGGTTTTACTTGCATATGGCATGTACAGATTTTCCTTTAAACTGAGAAGCATGATGTTTAAAGGGATTCTTTTGACTTATATGCTTCCTGCTGCAACAACATATGTGCCAAGCTATGTAATAATTGCAAAATTAAATTTAATAGACACTTTGACTGGAATTATTATTTCAAATTCAGTGGCAGTCTTTACAATTTATATGCTCTACAACACCTTTAAGGAGGTACCAAAGGAGCTAATAGAAGCGGCTGAAATGGATGGAGCAAGTGACATGGATATACTTTTAAAAGTTGTACTTCCTATTTCCAAATCAACTGTACTCACTAATGCACTTATCCAATTTGTAACAATGTATAACAATTATATGTGGCCATCACTTATTACAAATTCAAAATCAAAGTATTTGATAAGTGTTGGACTAAATAAATTTTTCACATCACAAGGAAATTTTGGAGAAAACTTACCTCTTTTAATGGCAGGAAATACAATATCAGTTCTTCCACTCTTAATACTATTTATTGTCCTACAAAAATGGTTTATAAAAGGAATATCTGATAGTGGAATAAAAGGTTAAAAATTAATTAAAAAGGAGAAAACATGAAAAAAATTTTTAAGACAGCATTACTTATGCTATGTGCACTTATGATTTTTACAGGATGTTCAAGTTCTGCAAAAAATGCAATGAAGACGGAAGAAAAGACAGCAGATTCAAAAGACAGAACTGAAATTCAATTTTGGTATGGACTTGGATCAGTTGCCGGCGAAACAATGGAAGAAATTATAAAAGAATTTAATGAGTCACAAGATAAGGTAAAGGTTGTTGGCGTTCAACAAGCTGACTACGATGAAACTTTTCAAAAGGTTCAGGCAGCTATTGCAGCAAATGAGCCACCAGCAGTTTACATTGGCTCAAACATTGAATTAAGAGTAAAGGACGGAATGCTTGCAGATTTAACAAAATATATAGATGATAGAACTCCTATTGATGATTATCTTGAAGTTTTTATGAAACCTGCAATGGTTGATGACAAAGTTTACGGATTCCCGGCATATGGTACAACTCAAGTAATTTATTATAGAAAAGACTTACTTGAAAAGGCAGGACTAGATCCAAAAGACGTATATAGCACTTGGGAAAATACTTTTAAATACTCAAAGGAAATCCAAGACAAGGGCATAGCAAAATGGGGTCACCTTGTAATGTATAATCATGAAAACTTAATAGATATAGCTCTATCTAATGGTGGTAAAATTTTATCTGATGATGGAAAAAAAGTTTTAATTAATAGCAAAGAATGGGTTGACTCATGGAACTTTGTAAGACAACAAATTTTTGAAAATAAGACCACAAAAATTGAATCTGGTGGACAAGGCTGGGAATATTGGTATAGAACAATTGATGATGTAATGAATGGTGAAGCAATGTCCTACACTGGTTCATCAGGAGACAAGGGAGATCTTGACTTTACAAAAATTTCATCACTTCCACAACCGGGACTTAATGGAAACCCAGGAAAGCCAGTGGCTGGTGCACACTCACTACTTGTTCCTGCAGCAGCAAGTGAAGAACAACAAAAGGCAGCCTATGAATGGATAGCTTATTTCACAAGTCCAGAAGTTTCTGCTAAGTGGTCAGAAAAAATTGGATACATTCCAGTAAGAAAATCTGCGGCAGATGTAGCTGAATACAAAAAATTTATCGAAGAAAACTCTTATGCAGGGGTTCCTTATGAACAAGCAATGCATGCTTCACCAGCTTTCATTGATCCAACTGATGGAAAAATAACAGACGCACTTTCCATTGCTGCTGATAAGGTTGAGCTTCAAAATATTGATGCAAAGACTGCCCTTGATGAAGCAGCAAAAACTGCACAGGCAGCTCTTGATGAAATAAATAAGTAAAAATAAAAAATTTAAAATCAAGCTTTGGGTTAAGTCCCAGAGCTTTTTTTAAGGAGAAATATGGAAAATATAATAAAAAATTTAAGAGAAGGATACAATGAAATAGAGTTAAAAATAAATTTGGATGAATTAATAAAGGATTCAATCAAGTTTAGTCTAAAAGGAGAAAAATTTTTCATAAGTCTATTTGTCTATAAAGAAAATGAAATTGTGGGTAGCATTACAGCAAATAGAGATGCAGAAAGATTTATGTCAAAGGATATCTTAAAGTCCTCTAATGGCTTTAAAAATTTAGAGAGTGGCGATTATAGAATAACTTATCTTCTTCACAAAGAAGGAGATGTCATTTTAAAAATTGAAGATGAAAAAAACCCTATTGATTCAAAAAAAGAAGTGGACATAGAAAAAGATGAAGTCAAATGCAGTGAAGAAAAGTGGTATGCTGGTGACTTTCACACTCATACTTTTTACTCTGATGGTAAGTTATCTCCAGAAGAAAATATTGAAGTAGCAAAAAAAAGAGGCCTGTCCTTCTTTTCTCCAACAGACCACAACTTTAATCAGACAAGATTTCCTGAAACTGACTTATTAATTATTGAAGGAACAGAAATAACATCGAAGTACGGCCACATCAATGTATTTTTCACTAATGATTCTGTTTTTAAAAAATATTCTGTAGAGGGACTTAACACTGAAGAGTGGTTATTAAAAGTTTTAAGGGAAATAAAGGATGAAATTTATTCAATTAATCATCCCTTTATGGAAACTTTTGAATTTTTAGTTGATGATTATTCTTTAGATGACTTAAAATTTATGGAAATAATAAATGATCCAACTTATATGACTTCTATTGATGCCATGGAAAAAGCTTTAAAAGCTTGGGACTTACTTCTTCAAAATGGCTATAAAATTTATGGTATAGGTGGAAGCGACTCTCATCTTTACCCAGATGAAAAATATGAAAATGCAGACTATCCATCACTTCTTGGAGATCCAAAGACCTATATTTTTGCGAAGAATCTTTCAAAAAATGAAATCAAAAAGGCAATGTTAGCAGGGAAAATTTCTGTCTCCCGTGAAAAATTAATTGAGTTAAAAAAAGTTAATGAGACCGAATTTACTTTGGAATTAGAAGAAAGCACTTTTCACGACAAAAAACTTCATATAGAATTAATAGTAGATGGTGATATTTATAAAATTTATGAAAATACTTTGTATGAGAAATTAAACTTAGACGAGAATTATCACTATGTCAGAGCAAATGTTAGATGTGAAGATGGAGAACTCTATGGATTCACTAATCCCTACTTTTATAATTTAGACAAAAGTGAGAAAAAAATAAAAACTTGGAAGGAACTTAAAGATTTAGTATGATAAAGGCAATATTATTTGACAAGGATGGGACCCTACTGGAATATACAGAGGGCTGGGTAGATTCTATTGTAGAATTTTTGGAAGAAAAAACCATAGATGAAGGTAAGAAGAAAAAACTTTTTAAGGAAATTGGTATAAGAGAAGATGGTGGGGTAGAGGAAAATTCTATTCTCTCATCAGAAACTGCTATGGACCTGGCAATAATTTTTTCTAAGTATCTTGACGAAGACTTAGGGGAAATTTATAAGGAGATTGATGACCACCTCTTAAATTATCTAAAAGAAAATAATAATTTTATAAGAGAAACTTGTGACTTAGAAGGTCTTTTTGAAATTTTAAAATCTAAGGATATCTTAATTGGGATTTTCACATCGGACAACTATAGGCAGGCCAAGTATTCTATGGAGTACTTAAATCTTGATTCTTATATAGATTTTTATGCAGCTGCAGATATTTATGAGAAGAAGCCTAATAGAGAGAGCCTCGAAGTATTTAAAGATAAGTATTCTCTTAAGGACCAAGAAATAATAATTGTTGGAGACTCAAGGGTTGATATGGTTTTTGGAGAAGACACAGTGAAAATAGGAGTCCTCTGTGGGACTGGGTCAAGAGAAATGTTAGAAGCCTACACAGATAATATAATTGATAATCCTAGTGAAATTTTGAAATTCTTGTAGGCTTATAAAAAGATTATTAAAATTTTAGAAATATAATTTAAGAAGTTTATAAAAAAAATGCCCTAATTTAGGGCAAAAAAAAAGGGCTCCACGAGCCCTTTTTATAATAGTTAAAATTATTCTTCTTCTTCTTTTTCTTCAGTTTCAGAAACAGTAGGAACTTCTGTAGAAACTTCTTCTGCTTCTTCTTCTGGTTCTTCTTCTTCGGTTGGTTCAACAAGAGTTGCAACAGCTTCATCTGCTTCGAAGTGTTCAATCTTGATGTTTTCGTCACCATAAATGTCAAGGTCAGCAATTGTCTTAGCTTCACCAATTTGCATTTCAACAACATTTACAACAGCTTCAGATGGAAGATATTTTGGTAGACAAGTAACAGTAATTTCGTTTAGTACTTGGATTAATGAAGAAGGTTGAACTCTTACTTCATCTCTACCTTCAAGAATAACTGGTACTTCAACAGTGATTTCAGTGTTCATGTCGATTTCGTATAGGTCAAAGTGAACCATAGCATTTTTAATGTGGTGCATTTGAACTTCCTTGAAAAGTACAGATACAGTTTCGCCATCAAGTTCGATTTCGAAAATATTTGAGTATCCTTCTTCGCTATAAGCTTTTAGAAGATCTTTTTCAAGACCACTTACCATTCTTGCTTCATTACCCTTTGAGTAAAGAACTCCTGGGATTTCACCATTTGCTCTAAGTTTATCAACTTTGTTTTTACCCTTAGCATCTCTTTTGTTTAAAACTAGTTTCATATATACCTCCAAAAATTATTTTATAATACCTGAACCAAGACAAACATCGCCTTGATAAAAAACACACACTTGACCAGGTGTGACACCCTTAAGTGGTTTTTTCAGTTTAACAACATATTTATCATTTACTTTTTCCAATGTGGCAGCCTGATCATTTGCCCTGTATCTTATTTTAACAGATAAGTCCACTGGAAGAGAAGGATTTTCTGTAATCCAGAAAATATCTTCCACTTCAAATTCGTCCTTATAAAGAACGGGGTTGTTAATCCCTTGAGCCACAATTAAAAGATTGTTTTTTAAATCCTTATCAGCAACGAAGAAGGGTTCTCCACTTCCTACGCCACCAATGCCAATTCCACGCCTTTGACCAATAGTGTAGTGCATAAGGCCAGAGTGTTCTCCCAATACCTTGCCCTTTTCGTCCACAATTTTACCGGGCTTGGTAAATAGAAATTGATCTAAAAACTCATTGAAATCTCTTTCTCCAATAAAACAGATTCCAGTCGAATCCTTCTTAGAAGCAGTAGAGAGTTCATATTTTTCTGCGATGTGCCTTACTTCATCCTTAGTTAAATCACCAACAGGGAAGAGAGTTTTTTCAAGTGCTTCTGACTTAACTCTTGATAAAAAGTAGGATTGGTCCTTATTATTATCTAAGCCCTTTAAGAGGTAAGTCTTGCCATCAACTTTTTTAGTCCTGGCATAGTGACCCATAGCAATATAATCAGCATCAAAATCCATTGCATAGTCAAGGAAGGCCTTGAATTTTATTTCAGTATTGCACATAACATCTGGATTTGGAGTTCTGCCTTTTTTATATTCACTTAGGAAATAAGAAAAAACCCTATCTCTATACTCTTTTTCAAAGTTGACAGTAAAATATTTAATGCCAAGTTGAGAGCATACAGAGACAACATCTATATAATCTTCTCTGGCAGTGCACATGCCATCATCTTCTGCCCAGTTCCTCATAAAGACTGCTGTAACATCGTAGCCAGCTTCCTTTAAGAGAATCGCAGATACAGATGAATCAACACCGCCACTCATTCCAAGAATGACTTTTTTCTTTTCTTGCATCAATACCTCCAATCCACTCAATAACAATACATAATTATACAATAGTTGTTTAGAAAAATCCACCTTTATTTAAGAAAATACAAGTTTGCAAGGCATTTGAAGATAAAATTAAAAATTCTTATGTCCAATCTTTTATAAGATAAAAAATATTGTTAGTTTATTCTAAAGGTCATAAAAATATTTTTAACTTATTATAAAATTTCTTGTCAAATTTTATTGACAAAGTTTTTTTTATAGAGTAAAATTATAGATTTATTTGACAGGATGACTTTTTTTATGTATAATTAATCAATATTAATAGGTCTGGAAGGAATGGGTATCAAATGAATCAAATGAAAATAATCAAGAAAGAACTTGAAAATCACATAGGAAAGAAAGTTATTGTAAGAGCCAATAAGGGCAGGAAAAAAATTGTAACTAGAAAGGGAATTCTAAAGGCAACTTACCCAAGTCTTTTTGTACTTGAGGTTTTTAACGGAGAAGAATTGGTGACAGCAAGCTACACTTATTCTGACGTTTTGACATCAACAGTTCAAGTTACAGTTTTAGACGAAGATGTAACATATAAAGATGCAAAGATGATTTCATAAAATCTTTTTATATTAGAAATGTGGCAGGTGTTTATGACACCTGTTTTTTATTGCAAAGATTTATTTTATCCTTGTGCTAGCTTATTTTTATTATTAGAGAATGTATTTATTATTTTTAAGCGAAAAAGTCCTATGAATTAAAAGTTTATTATAGAGTTACAATTTTTTATGAAGTAGTAAAAATTTATGAAGTCGTAAAAATTTGAGTAATATCTTAGGAAAGTTTATTAGATTTAATTTATATTATAGAAAAAAATTCTTGAGTTATAGTAAGAGTTTTACTAAAGTGAAGTAGGATAAGAATAAGTTAATAAGTTTTAGAGAAAGTAAAGGATTAAAAACGTGATAGAAATAAAAAAGAATTTAAGCAAAAATAAAAAATCTGCAAGAAAAAAAGCCACCCTCATGGGTGGCATAAATTTTATATATTATTCACTTGCAAAGTTATCGAAGTAACCTTGGATATAAACTACTGGAGTACCCTTGTCGCCTGAACCACTTGTAAGGTCACAGAGACTTCCAAGTAAGTCAGTAATTCTTCTTGGAGTTGTTCCAAGAGTTTCGTCTTTACCAACAAGATCCTTGTTCTTATGAGAGATTTTTTCTTTCATAGCAGCAGTTGCGTGTTCAGTATCCATATCCTTTAGGTCAGTGTCTGCAATGTATTTGATTTTAAGTTCGCTTGGTTGGCCAGCAAGTCCATCAGTGTGGGCAGGTGATACAACTGGATCTGCAAGTTCCCAGATTTTTCCAACTGGATCTTTGAAGGCACCGTCACCATAAATCATAACTTCAACTTGCTTGTTGTATTTTTCAATTAGTTTCTTTTGAACTTCATTTACAAAAGTTTCTCCATCTCTTGGGAACAATTTTAATCTTGTGTCAGATGCAAAGTTTGAGCCAAGTAGACCAAACTCTTGATTGTATCCACTTCCGTTTATGGATTCATTTAATATATCGTCAAGACCAAGAACAACTTTTGCTCCTTCGTCTTTTAAAAGTCTTTTTATTGAAAATCTTGTGTGAGTTGATCCAATAAGAACTTCGTCTGTGTAGTTTAAGATAGTCTTAGGATCATTTGAGAAGTGGATTTCGCAGTTGCCACCACAAATTTCTTTGTAAAGTGTCACATAATCAATGCCTGTGAATTCATGCTTAACTTCTTCGCCAAAGATTCTTCTGTAATCTTTTTCTTCTAGGACATCTGTAAATGGATTTATCTTTGCTTCATAAAGAAGACTTGGATCCATTAGTGAATTTCCAACTTCGTCAGATGGGTAGGAGAAAAGAAAATGTACTTTTTTTCCTGATTTTGCAATTCCTCTAAGGATCGTTGAAAATCTGTTACGGCTAAGGATAGGGAACACAATTCCAATTTCCTTGTCGAACTTTTTATTAATATCTTCTGCAATGTCATCAATTGTTGCATAATTATTTTGAGCTCTAGCAACTAATGATTCAGTTACTGCAACAATATCCTTGTCTCTAACAGAAATATTTTCTGATTCAAGAGCTTTTCCTAGGGAATCAACGACAATATCTACTAGATTGTCTCCACTTTTTACAATAGGTGTACGGATTCCACGTACTACTGTACCAATGTATCTTTGCATAATTCCTCCTACATTTAAATAAATTACTTTTTTACTTCAAAATTATACACGAAGTGTAGGGAAATGTAAAATATTTTTTAATTTATTTTTATAAATTTGCATTTGAGTCTTAAAAATATTACTATATTGGGAGCTTAATTGGGAAAATTAACAAAAGCACTGTACATTTGTAACCACTTTGTAATATAATTGATTAAGATTATAGAAAGGTGTTTTTATGATAAAATTTGAAAATGTATATAAGGAATACAACAACGGCGTTGCTGCACTTTCAAATATTAATATTGAAGTGCCCCGCGGCGATTTTGTTTTCTTAGTTGGTCCATCTGGTGCTGGAAAATCTACTATGATAAAGCTTCTCATTAGAGAAGAGCAGGTAAATCGTGGCAAGATTTTTATTGGCGATAATGACATAACTAAAATTTCAAAATATATGATTCCTAAACTTAGGAGGAATATATCTGTTGTTTTCCAAGACTTCAGACTTTTAGAAAAAAAGACTGTTTTTGAAAATGTGGCCTTTGCTCTAGAAATTCTTGGAGAATCAAAAAAAGAAATTAATAAAAAAGTGGAATATGCACTTGATCTTGTAAACTTAAGTGACAAGGTAAAGGACTATCCATCAGAACTTTCTGGTGGAGAATCACAAAGGGTTGCCATTGCAAGAGCAATTGTTAACGATGCTCCTTACCTAGTTTGTGATGAGCCAACAGGTAACCTTGACGAGTCCACTGCCTGGGATATTATGTCTGCTCTTAAAAATATTAACGATGATGGTAAGACAATAATTATGGCGACTCACGCAGTTAACATCGTAGATAAATTTAATAAGAGAGTTGTTACCCTAGATCATGGTTCCATTGTTTCGGATATAAGGGAAGGAGGTTACTATGAAGGCAATAAGACAGTTCTTTAATCTTTTGAGAGAATCCTTCTCAAGCTTGTGGCGAAACAAGACTATGTCCTTTACATCGGTAATTTCCATAACAGCCATGCTTACACTCTTTGGTGTAGTTATGCTAATGATCTTAAATATAAATGGAGTGGTATACCAAACAGGAGAAAAGCTCGATAAAGTTGTATTTTTCTTAAAGGACGATGTAAACCCCAAGGATGTAAATGCCTTTATTGATGAGCTTGATGGAAATAAAAAGGTAAAAAAAGTTTTCTATGTATCTAAGGAAGAGGCTCTAGAAGAATTTAAAGAAGGTTTTGGAGAAAACTCCACAATTTTGGAAAATATTCCTGGAGGGAATCCTCTACCAGCTTCCATTACAGTAGAAATGAAGGAACTTTCTTATGGAAAGGAAATTGAAGACAAGTACAAGGATCTTCCAATTGTTGAGGACCACAATTATTATTATGATTTTGTCACTCAAATGATGAAACTCCAAAATGGAGTTAAGTATGTGGGAGCGGCAATTGTCCTAATCTTAGTTTTGATTTCAATTTTAATTATTCATAATACAATTAAGATAGCAATTTCAAACATGGAAAAGGAAATAAACATAATGAAATATGTTGGAGCAACTAATACTTATATAAGGGGGCCCTTCTTAATAAATGGAATTATTTTCGGAATTCTAGGCTCAGCCCTTTCAGGGTTTTTGACACTTAGGCTTTACGGAATAATATTTGATAGACTAAACCCTCAACTTAATGAGATCACAGGCGTGGATATGATAAGTGCCTTGTCTGTTAGGACTGACTTGTATATAATGTTTTTATGTATTGGAGTTGGAATTGGATTTTTCGGGTCCTTATTTTCAACTAAAAAGTTTTTAGATGTGTAGGTGAAAAAATGTATAGTAAGAAAAAGATTCTTGCAATTTGCCTTGCTGCCATAATGGCTGCTCCAAGTGCAAGTTTTGCAAAGTCTTCTAAGAGTCTAACTATTGAAAAAGATAAAAAAATTGAACAGAAAAAACAAATAGATTCTAAAATTAATGAACAAAAGGCCAATATTTCTAATACAGAATCAGAAAAAAAGTCTGTTACTGATGAAATAGCAAGCCTTGATGCAAAGATTCAAGAGAAGTCTGACAAGATTTCGTCTCTTGAGAAAGAAATAAATAAATTAAATCAAGATATTGCAGAAAATCAAAAGAAATTGGAAGAAGCACAAGCAAATCTTGAGGCTAATACAAAATCTCTAAGGTCAAGACTAAGAGAAATGTACAAGAGGGGCAATGTAAATTACATTGAAGTTCTATTAAACTCAAAAGACATAGAAGAACTACTTAGAAATAATGAAATAATTTCTTCAATTGCAAAGGCCGACAGAGAACTTATTGAGTACATAAAAACTCAAATTGACACAATAAAAAAGACTGAAGAAAGATTAAAAGTTGATAGAGAAAAAGTTACAGTTACTAAGGCAGCAGTTGAGTCTGAAAGACAAAGCTATCAAGATGCAGTTAATGCAAAGAATGAGTACATGAAAGTTCTTGAAAAAAACATTGATGCCTATAAGATTGAATTTGAAAAGGCTCAATCAGATTGGGAAAATTTAGACCTTGAAATTTTGAAACTTCAAAAGGAAATTGAAGTTCAAAAGAAGAGAGAAGAAGAAGCCAAGAAGAGGGCTGAAAGAGCATCTGCCAATAGGACAAATAGAGTTAACAGCAACATTAGTGTTGCATCAAGACCAAGAGATGGACAAGCATATACTTGGCCGCTACCAGGTCACTACTCAATATCATCACCATTTGGTTACAGACAACATCCAATCTTAGGATATTCTAAGTTCCACTCAGGTATTGATATACCAGCACCAAGTGGAACACCTATAGTTGCAGCTAAGTCAGGTACAGTAATTTTATCAAGACTTATGAGTGGCTATGGAAATGTTATAATGATAGATCACGGAGACACAGTGACAGTCTATGCTCACTGTTCAGCACTTAATAAGTCCGTTGGTGACTCTGTTTCAGCAGGAGACGTTGTGGCCTTTGTAGGTTCCACAGGTCTATCAACAGGACCTCACCTTCACTTTGAAGTTAGGGTAAATGGATCGCCAGTAAATCCATTGGGATATGTATAATGAAAAAGAATAAATTTTTAAAGGTGGCAGCAGTTGCAATTTTAATATTGGCAACTGCTGTTGTTACGAGAGTATACACAGTAAAAAGTATTTTAGGAACAAATGAAAACTTTGGAAAGGTAGTTCTTCTTGAAAAGTATTTAAAGGAAAATTATCTTTACAATAAGGACATAAAAGAAGAAAATCTTGAAGCAGGAATCCTAAAGGGATTAGTTGCAGGGCTAGAAGATCCTTATTCACAATATCTTACAAAAGATGAGATGAAAAAATTGTCTGAGCAAACTACGGGCAAGTTTCAAGGTATTGGAGTTATAATTTCTCCTGCAGAAGATGGAAGCGTAACTGTAGTTTCTCCTATTAAGGGATCGCCAGCTGACAGGGCTGGGGTTGAGTCTGGAGATAAGATTTTAAAAATCAATGGCAAGGACTTTTCAGCAGAAAAAATTGATCAGGCATCAAAGGAGATGCGTGGTCAAGCAGGAACAAGTGTCAAGATTTTACTTTTAAAAAAGAAAACTCTGAAGACAGAGGAAGTTGAAATCAAGAGAGAAGAGATAAAAATAGACTCTGTCTTAAAAAATAAAATAGGAGACTATGGCTACATTGGTATTACAATGTTTGACGAAGAGACAGGTAAAGACTTCAAAAAAGCTTTACAAGAACTCACTGATGAAGGAGTCAAGGGAATAGTCCTAGACATGAGGGGTAACCCTGGTGGAGTAGTTGACGCTGCCTATGAAATTGGAGACGCAATACTTCCAAAGATAAGCTTTGTAACCTTGAAAAACAACAAGGGAGAAGTCATAGAAGACTACAAGACAGATGACAAGTACAATGACATCAAGATGGTAGTCCTTGTTAACGAAGGTTCAGCATCAGCCTCAGAAATTTTGTCGGGAGCCATAAGTGACCTTGACAGGGCAAAAATTGTTGGTAAGAAAACCTATGGCAAGGGAGTAGTTCAAAATGTAATTGCTTTGCCAGAAGGAGACGGATTAAAGCTTACAACATCAGAATACTTCACACCAAGTGGCGACTCAATAAATAAATTGGGAATAGAGCCCGACGTGGAAGTAGACCTTCCCGAAAATATTAAGGGAATTGGGATAGACTATCAAGAGACAGATACACAGCTTCAAAAGGCCCTAGAGATATTAAAAGAAAATTAAAAAGTATAGAGAAAAAAGCAGCCGAGAAAAAGGCTGCTTTTTTAGTGAAAAGTTTTAGTAAAAGCTTCGCTTATATAATTCTTATTTTTTGATAAGCTTTTTATTTTAAATAAGTTTTTGTAAAGCTCTGCTTTACTATTCCCTTTCCGGAGGGGGTTAGGACCTTTCGATTGGTCCTTCCCCCTCCGGGCCACCCCCAACACCTTCAACGACCTGGCAGGGGCCTTTGCCAACAACCCCGAGCGGCAGCCATCCTAAAAATTCAAAACTTGCTCGCTACAAATTTTTACAAACTAAAGATAACTTATCAATATAGTCAGAAGCACCTCGTTCTATTTTTTAATTGCGAGCTTCGCGTGAACCTAATCAACTCAAAGTTCGCTTTGCTCCTTTTCGTTGTAAGGTTCATCGGTTGAGCAATAAATTGCTCAAGCACATTGAATTTTTTAACGGATGTCTTGCCTTACGGGGTTTTTCAATCTTAGTTCACGGTTTTACCTCTACATATTAGTAAATTTTTGTAGGGTTAATTAACAAAACCTAGCGACAATTAAAAAAATTTGCATCAAAATAAGCTTAGTCAGTGAAGATTAAGTTTTATCTTTTTATAACTTTCTATTAAGTTGTGAAGTTATAATTTTTCATTGCTTTATGACAGATCATAACTTAAGTAATAAGCAGTGAACTAATCAAGTGCATCAAATGAGCAAAAAAATTGGTTATGCGTTAAAATTTTTCAACTGTTTGAATTCGCGAAGCGAATGAGTTTTGAAAATTTAGCATGGCCGATTTTTTTGGACTCAACGTACGTGGGGTGAAGGGGGTGGTTTGGAGGGGCAAGGGTCCTCACGATGCCCCTAAGCCCCTCCAATATTGATTCGTAAAGCTCTGCTTTACACAAACATCTTAAAGATGAAATCTTTACAATCAATCTAAAAGCGTCAGCTTTTAAAAATTTTTACTAAGCTTTTTTGAAGATCTAAAAGAGGATACCAATTCTCTTTTTCTTTTCCTCTCTTTCAATGATATAATTGTCTTAGTATTTAATTGAGGTGTTTTATGTTATTTGATATAAATGAAAATTTGGGAGATTTTTTCTATGATGAGCCAATGAAGAACCACACTTCTTTTTGTGTTGGTGGTCCTGCTAAGCTTCTCATTAAACCCAATGATGAAGAGTCTCTTATAGAAATTTTAAAATCTATTAGAAAAAATAATTACAATTATTATATTCTTGGAAACTGTACTAATATTATTGTCAAGGACAATGGTTTTGACGGGATTATTATAAAGTTAAAAAATAAATTAAATGATGTGAAAAAAGTTTCTGACAAGGAAATTTTTGCAGGAACGGGTGCCAGCATGAAAAAGATTAGTGAGTTTGCTATGGAAAATTCTCTTACTGGTCTTGAGTTCGCTCACGGTATCCCTGGTTCTCTCGGTGGTGCCATTGTTATGAATGCAGGTGCTTACGATGGTGAAATTAAGGGTGTTGTCAAGAGTGTAAGGCTACTCGATGAAAACTTAGAGGTCATTGAAATTCCTGGTGATGAGATGAACTTTGCCTACAGGCATTCTTTAGTCCAAGAGAGAGACTTAATTGTACTTGGTGCAACTTTTTCTCTTGAAGATGGAAACAAAGATAAAATAAGGGAAAAATATGAAGAATTTGACCAAAGAAGGGCTGACAAGCAACCTCTTGATATGCCTTCTGCTGGATCTACATTCAAAAGGCCTACAGGTTATTTCGCTGGAAAGCTAATTGATGATTCAGGCCTAAGGGGCTTTACTCATAAGGGAGCAGGAATTAGTCAAAAGCACTGCGGATTTGTTGTAAACAAGAATAAGGCTACTGCCCAAGATATACTTGAAACTATAGAAATTGTACAAAAAGTCGTTCACGATAAGTTTGACGTTACCTTGGAGAGGGAAGTTAAAATTATTGGTGACTAGGAGTCTTTAAGTTGGTGATTAAATGGAAATTATAATTATTACTGGGATGAGCGGATCGGGCAAATCCTATGCCCTTGATGTCTTTGAAGACCTTGGCTATTATGCCATGGATAATCTAGCGCCAGCCCTTTTGCCAAAGTTTTGCAACATTGCCCTTGATGCAAAGAGCAAAAACTTTGAAAAGGTGGCTGCTGTTGTAGACATGAGGAGTGGGGAGCTTTTTAACGATTTTTATTCTGCTTATGAAGAGTTAAAAGGGATGAATTTAAAAATCAGGCTCTTGTTCCTCTATGCCGACATGGAAACTATTATTGCAAGGTACAAGGAACTGAGAAGGCCTCACCCAATGAACAGGTCCATAGTCGATGGTTATAATTTTGAGGAAGCAACTCTTTCGAAAATTAAAGACAGCGCTGATTTTGTCATTGACACTACAGGACTTTCTACGAAAAATTTGAGAAAGCAATTAATGGCCTTTGTGTCCTATGATGAAAAGGACAACTTTGCCATTGAGGTTTCGAGTTTTGGCTTTAAGTCTGGAATCTTAAGGGATGCTGACCTTGTTTTTGATGTGAGATTTTTGCCAAATCCTTTTTATATTAAAGAACTTAAGGACTTAAATGGAAAGACTGAAGAAGTGAAGTCCTATGTAATGAAGTGGGATGTTACTAAAGAATTTATTGATAAGACTATTGACCTCTTGAAGTTTTTGATACCAAATTATATGGCAGAGCAAAAGAGAGTCCTTACAATTGGGATTGGTTGCACTGGAGGTTTTCACAGATCTGTTGCTATAGCTGAGGAGATAGGTAGAATTCTAAAGGAAGAGTACAAGTCTACCTATGTAACTCACAGGGATATGGAGAAAAATTTATGGAAAAAAAGATAGTGGTCCTAGGTGGAGGTACAGGTATCTCCACTATTTTGCGTGGACTAAAAGATTATAGCGAGGATATTTCGGCTGTTGTCTCCATGTCTGACGACGGTGGAGGAAGTGGAATACTAAGAAAAGAACTAAATATTCTTCCGCCAGGAGATGTGAGAAGATGCCTTATAGCTCTTTCCAACACCGACAAGACTATGAGGGACTTGTTGAATTATAGGTTTAAGTCGGGATCCTTAAAGGATCAAAATGTGGGAAATATTTTAATTGCTGCCCTGACTGATATTTTTGGTTCCTTTGATAAGGCCTTGCTTGAAATGTCCAGTGTTTTTAATGTGACAGGCAAGGTAATTCCCGTTACCCTAGATGAGACTCATCTTGTTGCAGAGTTTGCGTCTAAGGATAAGGTTGTGGGAGAGTCCTATATTCCAAAAATGTGTTATAGGTTGAACACGAAAATTGAAAAAATGTCTATGATTCCCCACTATCCAAAGGCAAATGATGAAGCTGTGAAAGCGATTTTATCATCTGACATTGTCATTATTGGTCCAGGATCTTTATACACTTCTATTATCCCCAACTTTTTGGTAGGAGGAATTAATGAAGCCCTAAGAGATACCAAGGCCAGGGTGATTTATATTGCCAATGCCATGACTCAAAAGGGAGAGACAAAATACTATTCTTTGAAGGACCACTTCGAGGCAATTTTAAAACATTCAAATTATGAATTTATTGATGAAGTCATAGCCAATGACCTAAGGGCAACAGAAGAGATTTACCAAAATTATTACAATAAGGATGAATCAAGACCCATCTTTGCCACAGAAGAAGACAGAAAATATTTTAAAGATAAAAATGTAAGGCTAACAGAAGGGGAATTCATAGAAATTAAAGATGGCTTTATAAGACATGATGGAGACAAGATTGGGGCCAGCATTTTTGAAAGTCCTTTCTTGTAAAAAAAATTTAAAGATGATATTATTTATTTGTTATAAAGGAGGATGTAATGAGGAAATATAGAAAGACAGAACATATAGAAAATTTCCTTCGCTCAACCTATGTTGGCGACCCGCTTTTTTCTGATATCTTTTTGTATAATGACTCTCTTCCAGAGATAAATTATGATGAAATTGATACAAGCATTAATTTTTTAGATAAAAAAGTAAAGTTTCCCCTTATGATTAACGCCATGACTGGTGGCTCAAATCTTTCAGAGGAAATAAATAGATCTCTTGCAAATGTTGCAGTGGAGTACGACCTTCCCATGGCTGTTGGATCACAAACCATTGCCCTAGAAGATGAAGACTCAAGAAAGTCCTTTGAAATTGTAAGAGAAATTATAAAAGATGGAATTGTAATCTCAAATTTATCTGGTTTCTCTAGCGTTGAAGATGCAAAACTAGCAGTTGACCTCTTAAAGGCAGATGCAATCCAAATCCACTTAAACCCAGCACAAGAACTTGTCCAAGTTGAAGGCGAGAGAAACTTTTGTGGAATCTTAAATAATATAGAGAAGATTGTAAAAAAATCTGAAGTTCCTGTAATAGTAAAGGAAGTTGGCTTTGGAATGTCGCAAAAGACAGTGAAGAAACTTCACGATGTGGGAGTTAAGTATGTAGACATATCTGGCTACGGTGGCTCCAACTTTTTTGAAATCGAAAACCTAAGAGAACCCAATGCAGATATATCAGATTTATTTTCTTGGGGAATACCAACTGCCCTAAGTTTAATTGAAGCAAAGAAGCTTAATTATGATGACATTTATTTAATAGCATCAGGCGGAATAAAAACTTCCTTGGATATAGTGAAGAGTATCTGCCTTGGAGCAGACATGACAGCAATTAGCGGCGAAATTCTTTCCTATATAGTTCGTGGTGGATACGAATACACCTTAAAATATATTGATGGCCTTATGGAAAAGACTAAGATGCTAATGATGTTAAATGGAGCAAAAAATATTTCTGAACTTCAAAAAGTTGATTACAAGGTGACAGGAAAGCTTAGAGAATTATTGGAGGACTAAATGAAATTTATAAAAAAAGAAGAATTTAAGGATTCAAAATGGTCTGCAGGTGTAACAACAGAAGTTTTTATCTACCCAGAAGATGCAAGCGTTGGTGAAAAAAACTTTGACTTTAGGATTTCAACAGCAACTTGTAATGACAAAGAATCAGTCTACACACCTTACACAGGCTTTTATAGGTACATCACACCAATTGACAATGTGATGAATATTGAAAGTGATGGGAATAAATTTACATTAGATCCCTTTGAAGTATTATTTTTTGACGGAGATGACTCAACAAAATCATCAGGAGACGTCAGAGACTTTAACCTAATTTATAAAAAGGGACAAGACGCCAAGATGTTTGCCCTAAACATAAATAATCTTGAATTTAAGGCAGACAAGAGGGCAGTAATCTTTAACTACGATTCAGACCTAAAGGTTCAAGGTAAGGACTTTGAAAAATTCTCAGCCATCTATCTTGAAGAAGAAAAAGTAAAAATAGAAGGCCAGGGAAAAGTAATAATTTGTGAATTTTAAATAAAAAAAGAAACTGTGATTAAATCACAGTTTTTTTAATGCTCATCTTTATTCAATTTCTAACTAGGAGATGGTCTCCCACTAGAGCTGTCTTAAAGGTCTTATAAAAGTCCTCATCGAGATAAATTTCGTAGGCTTCATCACCCAGTTTTTCATAAATAATTTTTATGTTTTCGTATTTAAGTCCAAGGCCAATGGAAAGTAGGAGGTCATCTTCACTTGTTCCTCTTCCAGCTTTTAATTCTTCTTCTACTTTTTCTAGTTCTCTAAATTTTTTGTTGCCAAGGTCTGTCATCTTGGAGAAAGTGGTTATTAGTGATGCGTAAAAGAAAAGGGAGGCCACAATACTTGCTATGCCAAAAAGTCTTTCGTTGTAAACTGTCATTATTCCCACAAAAAATAAAATTGAAAAAACTACAAAGGAGAGAAAGATCTTTAGGGTATTTTTTTCTCTTGTGAAGAGTTTTTTTGCCACCATCTCATCTTCTAAAAAGTAGATGAAGTCATTGAACTTCTTGTTGTAATTATCTGCTTCTGTCCTTCTCATTCTGTCCAATTGCCTTGTAGAAATTGATTCGCCGTCTCCAAGAGAAAAGAGGATCTCAAAAAGTTTTCTTTCTCCTTTATCCAGCCCAGCTGAATTTAAGTTTTTTAAAATAAATTCTACCTTATCTTGGCCCTTTTTTGTCTTGTAGTAATTTTTTTCTATTTTAATATTTCCAGAGGCATGAGCCCTTAGGATCATAGCTATGATGGAGTTATAGATAAAGTTTGGGCCCTTATATAGGTAGGCCTTCTCATAATAATTTAAGTCAAGCTTCTCTTCATGGGTCTTGGCTCCTTTTTTCTTTAGGAGATAATACATAATAAGAGATAGGCCAAAGACTAAAATATTTATTAGTAAAAAGTATGTCGTTGAAAAATTCATTTTTAATTCCATTTAATCACCTATCTTCTATTATATACAAAAAAATATTTTTGGGTATAATAAGAATTGGAGGGATAGAATGTACGATATTATAATAATTGGTGGAGGTCCAGCAGGTTTAACTGCAGGTCTTTATGCAGCAAGAAGTAAAAAGAAAACTTTAATAATAGAAAAGGGAATTGAAGGCGGCCAAATAGCTGAAACTACTCAAGTGGAAAACTATCCAGGCATTGATTCAATAGATGGTGTTGAACTTGGTAAAAAAATGGCAGACCAAGCCAAGAAGTTTGGTGCAGAAATTGTAATGGACCAAGTTGAAGACATGGAGCTTGATGGAGAAGTTAAAAAAATCAAGGGCTATGTAGATTCTTACGAAGCTAAGTCTGTGATTATTGCAACTGGAGCATCTCCGAGAGAAATTGGTGCACCTGGAGAAAAGGAATACAAGGGTCGTGGCGTAAGCTATTGTTCAACTTGTGACGCAGCTTTCTATGAAGATGAAGTTGTTTATGTAGTTGGTGGCGGTGACTCTGCTGTTCAAGAAGCACTTTTCATCACAAATTTTGCAAAGAAAGTTTACATTATTCACAGAAGAGACGAGCTTAGGGCTTCAAAGGTTCTTCAAGAACAAGCCTTTAACAACGACAAGATTGACTTTATCTGGAATACAACAGTTAAGGAAATCAAGGGCGACAAGATTGTAAATGAAATGATCTTACACGACACAAAGACAGGAGAAGATAGGTCAATTAAGTCCGATGATCCTTTTGGAATTTTTGTCTTCATTGGTTATATCCCAAGCACAGAAATGTTTGAAGGCAAGGTTGAACTTACAGATGATAGGTATATCAAGACTGACGAAGAAATGAGGACTAATGTGCCAGGAGTTTTTGCAGCTGGAGACATTAGAAAGAAGGCAGTTCGTCAAGTTGTAAACGCAGCAGGCGATGGTGCAGTTGCAGCCATGAACGCTCAAAAATATGTTGATGAAATGGAAGGAAATCTTTACGAAGGTTTCAAAGAAAACAAATAAATTAAAAATTAGAGAAACAAAAAAGCATTGGTTGAGAAAATTCAATCAATGCTTTTATTTTTATAAAATTTATTTTTCGCCAAGCCAATCGGATTTTGCGGTGTAGGCAACCATTAAGATGGCCCCAATAACCCAAGAGATGGGATAGAGTCTATAGACATTTTCTATTGTGTGGTAGTGTGGAATTACAAATTTTGCAGCCGCCATCCTAAAGATGCAAAGTGACAAGATGAGAATAATCATAGGCGGAATTGTTTTTCCAGTTCCCCTCACTGTGCCGGCAAGTGAGTGCATAATTGCAAGCAAGAAATAGAAGGGACAGAAGAACCTGCTGGCAAGAACACCTGCTTCGATAACCCTTACATCCTTTGTAAAAAGGCCGATTAATTTTGGTGCAAAATTATAAAGAAGAGTCCCACTTATGATTGTATAAAAAACTGTCATGGCAAGAGTGGTCCACATACCCTTTTTAATTCTTTCAATTTGACCTGCACCGTAGTTTTGACCAACAAAAGTTGTAATTGCCATGCTAAGACTTAAGACAGGCAAGATGTTAAAACCATCAATTTTTACAAAGGCACCAAAACCTGCCATTGGCAAGGCGCCAAATACGTTGACAGAGGATTGCATAATTACATTGGAAAGAGAAATAACTGTGTTTTGAATTGCAGTTGGAACCCCAACCTTTAAAATATTTAAGACCATGTCCTTATGCATTCTTATCCTAGAAAGATGAACCTTGTAAATATCTGGAACCCTAATTAAGAACAAGAGGGCAAGAAGGGCTGAAAGGGCCTGGCTAATATTAGTAGCAATAGCAGCTCCCTTAACTCCCATTCCAAATCTTTTAATAAGTAAAAAGTCTAAGACCACATTTGTAAAAGAAGCAATCCCAAGATAGAGAAGAGACCTCTTAGAATTTCCCACGGCATTTAAGATTCCTGCCTCCATGTTGTAAATAATATTAAAGACAAGTCCAAAGGAAAAAACCCTAAGATAAGCAATTGACTCTCCCATAACCTCAGCTGGTGTGTCCATTTTTTCTAGGAGCCAGGGTGCAAAGATGTAGCCCATTATGGAAATTAAAAGTCCAAAGGCAACTGCAAGAGCAAGAGAAGTGTGGACGGCAAGTCTCATATTCTTTTGATTTGACCCACCCATGGATTGCGAAACTAGAACCCCGCAACCTACGGCAATCCCCTGGCTAAAAGAAATTAAGAGATTAATAAGATGGGTACTTGACCCAACAGCTGCCAAGGCGTTACTCCCAACATAATTTCCAACAATCATGGAGTCGATTGTGTTGTAGGTTTGTTGGAGAAGATTTCCAAGAATTAGGGGAAGGGAAAATAGAAGGATGGTCTTCCAAATAGATCCCGAAGTCATTAAATTTTTTTCAACATTTGATATAGATTTAGCTTTCAATTTTAAATCATCCTAAATTTTGATACAAATACTTAATTAACAATAAATAATATTGTACTTTAAATAGAAGAAAATTACAAAAATAGAGATGGATAAACAAATTTTAGTTCAAAAAAAATACAAATAAAAGTTTGAATGAGAAAATACAAATAAAGATCAAAGCTAATAATTGAAATAAGAAATTAATGTGTTAAACTTTTATTATAGACAATAATATTTTTTATTGACAGGAGTAAAATATGATAAATAAATTTTTGTGGGCGAAGAAAGAAGAGAAGAGAGGACTTTTTAAATGGCTTCCTTTAAGACAACACTTAGAGGACACAAAAAATATTATGAATGGCCTTTGGGAGCATTTTTTAAGTAGAGGTCAGAAAAGATTTATCGTAGACTCCATGATTTTTGAAAATAATGGAAAGAGTGGAGAGGAAGTAGCAAAGAACCTCTCTATTTTTTTAGCTTTAACTCATGATATTGGTAAGTGTACCCCGGCCTTCCAAACAATGAAGGGTTACAATAATTCCAAAGATCTTGATGATTATTTAGTGGAAAGATTGGAGTCAAGTGGATACAAGGATCTGAAAAATTTTGACAGAGTCCTTGCTAACAAGAGCCACCATACTATTGCTGGACAATCCATACTTTCTTTTTTTGGAGTAGGAGAAGATGTAGCATCAATTGTTGGAGGGCATCACGGCAAGCCTATAGACAGTGGAAGACTTATTGAGACTCAAAAGACTTCCTATGGTGTAAATTATTTTCAAGTGGAAGACGAAGAGAGTGAAGTATATAAAAAGTGGAGAGAAGAACAGAAAAAGATTTTTGATTGGGCCTTAGACGAAGCTGAGTTTTCTGAAGTTGAAGATATCCCAAAAATTTCCCAGACTGGAGCATTTATCCTATCTGGTCTATTAATTATGGCGGATTGGATTGCAAGCAATGAAGAATATTTTCCACTAATAGATATTGAGTCTTTTGAAGTAGATGACATGATAGGTAGATTCCAGAAAGCTTGGTATAAGTGGTACAAAAACGATTGCATAGAAATAAATAATCTCCCAAGTATAGAAGAAATTTTTAAAAATAGATTTGGGTTCGATGCACCTAATGATATACAAAGGGGCCTTGTAGAAGCTATTGATCAAGCTAAAGAGCCTGGACTTATAATATTAGAAGCCCCAATGGGAATTGGTAAGACTGAGGCTGCCTTGGTAGGAGCAGAAGAGTTAATGTATAAGACGAGTAGAAGTGGCTTATTCTTTGGTCTACCAACGCAAGCGACTTCTAATGGTATGTTTTCTAGAGTTGAAGACTGGCTGGAAAATTTATCAAGAGAATTAGCCAGCAATACTAGCTTAAGATTGGTACATAGTAAGGCTGCTTTAAATGAAGATTTCACTAGAATAGCAAAAAATATTAACCAAGATAGTATTGAGGGAAGTGTAATTACAAATGAATGGTTCTCAGGTAGAAAGCAAACTGCCCTAGATGATTTTATTGTTGGGACAGTTGACCAATTTTTACTTACTGCCTTAAAACAAAAGCACCTGGCTTTGAGGCATCTTGGATTTACAAAAAAAGTTGTAATTATAGATGAGGTCCACGCTTATGATAGCTACATGATGACGTATTTAGAACAAGCACTTCGTTGGATGGGTGCCTATGGGATACCTGTGGTTATTTTATCGGCGACTCTCCCTATAAACAGGAGGATTAAATTAATCGAAAACTATATGAGGGGAAGGGGACTTAAGTGGAGGGAAGTAAAAAAACCAGAAGAAGTTAAATCAACTGATTATCCACTAATTACTTTTACAGATGACGATGAGATAAAATTTAAAAATTACTTCAATATATCTGTTGACAAAGAGATAAAAGTGATTAGAGAGGAAAAGGAAAATTTAATTAATATAATTTCTGAACTCTATAAAAATGAAGGAGTAATAGGGGTTATTATGAACACAGTCAAGGATTCTCAAGACCTGGCAAAAGAATGTGAGTTACACTTCGGAGAAGACTCAGTAGAACTTCTTCACTCAAATTTTATTGCAACAGATAGGGTTAAAAAAGAAAATTTACTTCTCAGTTTGGTATCAAAAAATGCAGAAAGGCCCAAAAGGAAAATAATTATTGGAACACAAGTTATTGAGCAAAGTTTGGACCTAGATTTTGATGTAATGATTACTGAACTTTGTCCAATAGATCTCTTAATTCAAAGAGTTGGCAGGCTTCAAAGGCATGAAATAAAAAGAAGTGATGTTTATAAAAGTCCTACTCTTTATGTAATAGGAACTAATGATGAATTTAAATATGAAGAGAAGTCCAAAACAGTCTATGATGAATACATACTTATGAGAAGTCAGTATTTTTTACCGGATTCTATAATGATCCCAAGTGATATACCTAACTTAGTCAACAAAGTTTATGAAGATGGAGAAGTTAAGTTAGACGATGAGCTACTAATTCTTATGGAAGAAAGTTGTAAAAAGAGAGAGGTAAAAATAAATAATAAGGAACAAAGAGCTAAGACTTACAGACTAGATAAGCCAGACAGGAATTTTAAGAGGACTTTAGTTGGTTTGCTTGAGACTCCAGTTCCAATAGATAGTGAAGAAGTTGGTTATGCAAGAGTAAGAGATATTGAGGACACTATAGAAGTTATAGCCTTAAAGAAGCTTTCGGAAGGTTATGGGACTTTTTCAGAAGGACTCGATTTATCAAAAGATATAGACAATCCAAGTACAGCAAAAATTATTGCGAGAGAATCTCTAAGACTTCCTTTAGCTTTAAGCAGGTATCCAAAAGTTTTTGAAGAGACTATAAAAGAACTTGAAGAATACAATAGGAAAAATTTATCAGACTGGCAAAGGCAGACCTGGTTAAGGGGGTCATTGGGAGTTATTTTTGATGAAGATAATAGCTTTGTTTTAAATGGTTATAAGCTAACATATGATGAAAAATTTGGCTTATTTTATGAAAGGGTGAGAGATTTTGGGAAAATACAATTTACTAAATGAGTCGTGGATTCCTGTTATTGAAAATGAAAGTTTGAAAAACAAAAAAGTTTCCCTCATTGAAATTTTTGAAAATGCAGAAAAATTTAAGGGCTTGTCTGGAGATACGAAGACCCAAGACTTTGCAATGACTAGACTTCTGCTAGCAGTCCTTCAAACAGTCTTTTCAAGGTTTGATTATCATGGAAAGCCTCATCCTGGGATTATTTTAGACGAAAAATTTAGACAGGTTGAAGATGTTGATGAAGATTACTTAGAAGATGATGAATATACCAACAGCCTAGAGGAGACATGGAAAAAACTCTGGTCGACTAAAAAGTTCCCTGAAATTGTCAGTGACTATTTGAGAATGTGGGAGAACCACTTCTATTTTCTTGATGACAAATATCCCTTCTATCAAGTTAGGAAGGAAGAAATAGATGGATCAAAAATTAATAAGGCAAATCCAAGTTCTGTTAGTGGGAAAAATATTAATCGTATGATTTCAGAAAGTGGGAATAAAGTTGCCCTCTTCTCGCCTAAGTATGACAAGGGAAAAAACAAAGAAATATTAAAAGAAGATGAGGCTTTGAGATGGCTTTTGACTTTTCAAGCTTATTCGGGTTTATCAGATAAGGTAATCTTTGGAAAAGAAAAATATGAAATACCAAATTCAAAGGGCTGGCTTTTTGATATAGGAGGGATTTATTTTGAAGCTAATAACTTATTTGACACTTTAGTGTTGAACTTAATTTTGCCAAATCCTATACAAGAATATATTGGGATAGTTGAAAAACCTTGTTGGGAATTTGATAGCTCTGAAATCATATCAAATTATTTATCTTATAGAGATCCAGACAATCTTGCAGAACTCTATACGAACTGGTCTAGGGCAATATATATTGATAGTGAAAAAGATTTTAATGATGCTTTTAATTTTGAAATTGTAAAAATACCTGAGATAAATCACTTGGATGCTTTTTTAGAACCTATGACTCTTTGGAGATTAGATACAAATGGACCGGAAAAAGATAAATTTAAGCCAAAAAAACACAATTCGGGTGAAGCACTTTGGAGATCCTTTGGAACAATAGCAAATATAAGTGAAGATAATAATGAAGTGAAAGCTCCAGGACTTATTGAGTATGTCAATAAAAGAAAAGAAGAAATTGGAGAATATAATCTAATTATAAAATCAATAAGCATGAAGGATGATGGAAATGCCACTTCATGGGTTCCAGTGGATGAAATTTTTGACTCCTTAGCAATCAAGGAAGAAGTTTTGACAGACATCGATAAAGAAGGATGGGTTCCCCTTATAGACTCTGAAGTTAATTTGGCTAAGAAAGTTGTGGGTGGAATTTATGGATATTTTATTTCTGATTTAATGACTGTTAGAAATGACAAGAGCAAGGATTTTAAAAAGCAAAAAGTTGAAGAACTTTATTATAAATTAAATGAACCCTTTAAAGATTGGATTGCCAGTATAAATAAAGAAGATGAAAAAAATAAAAAGATAAGAGAGTGGAGGGTAACTTTAAAGTCTCTTGCCATAAATGACGCGAGAGAAATGGTTTCGCAAGCCAACACAAGAGACTATAGGGGAATAGAAAAAGATGGAAAAATTATAAATATCGCCACAATTTATAATAAGTTTATAAATATTTTAAATAAAACTTTAGGATAGGAGGAGAAAATGACAAGAACTAGTAATAAAACTTTCAGAGTGGAGTCAGTTACGAGAAATATTATCAAAGAAATTAACTCTGACGCTAACTCAGCAAATGCTAGGGCAACAATGGCTAATATTAGAAATTCAGTTAATAGACCACTTACAGAGTCAACTGATTTATTAGCCCTTCTATTCAGATACATGCCAGAGGACTTTTTAAGTACTGATGGGAAAATATCTGATGAAGAGAGAGCAGTTATAACAACTATTCAATTATACGCAATACACCAACAGTCTAAAACAGAAAGTGTACTCCTAGAAGAGAATAGTGAAAAGTGGAAAAATTTGGGTTATTCACTTAGGTCTTTAAGGAAAGATGGAGATTCTGTAGCTGTGGATAGAAGATTTAATAGTATGGTAACATCAACAACCTTCCAAGAACTTTCTCACCATCTAAGACAAATGATAAAGCTATTAAAGTCAAAAACTGATGCAAAGGTGGACTATCCAAGGCTATCTAGAGATTTATATAGGTACTTGAGAGGTTATGGAGAAGAAGTAAAATTTTCATGGGCAAGCAGGTATTATTTTGTTAATAGTGAAAAAGAAGGAGAAAAGAAAAATGAAAAATAACAATATCTATCTAGACGTAAATGCAATTCAAACATTGCCACCATCAAATATTAATAGAGATGATACAGGAAGTCCAAAAACTGCACAATATGGTGGAGTTAGAAGAGCAAGAGTGAGTTCCCAAAGTTGGAAAAGGGCAATTAGGTCATACTTCTTGGAAGATTCAAAAAATAGTAATGTAGGTATAAGAAGTTATAAAATCCCAGAATATATAGGATCAAAGATTGTAAAAATAGATGGAAACATCTCAGAAGAAGATGCTATAAAAATGGCTAATGACCTTCTAAAACTTGGTGGACTAAAAACGAAAGATAATAAAACGACAGCTCTTTTTTTTATGGGAAATACTCAGGCAGAAAAATTAGCAAGAGCAGCAGTAGATGGAGTAAAGGATAAAAATCTTATTAAAGAAATGTTAAAAAATGACCCAGCTGTTGATATTGCACTTTTTGGAAGAATGGTAGCAGACGATCCATCACTAAATGAAGATGCTTCCTGTCAAGTTGCACATGCAATTTCTACTCATTCAGTTGAAACTGAATTTGATTTTTTCACTGCTGTAGATGACCTACAAGAAGAGGACAATGCAGGTGCAGGAATGCTTGGAACAATAGAATATAATTCATCAACCCTTTACAGGTATGCAAATGTGGCAATTCATGAATTCTATAAACAATTATCAGACAAAGAAGAAACAATTAATGCCATAAAGCTTTTTGTAGAAGCTTTTGCAAAGTCACTTCCAACAGGCAAGGTAAACACTTTTGCAAACACAACAATTCCATCATTTATTATGGTTAGCTTGAGAGAAGACAGACCAGTTAACCTAGTGAGTGCCTTTGAAAATCCAGTAAAAGCATATAAAAATCAAGGTTTTATCAAGGAATCTGTTGAAAAGCTTTTAAAAGAATATAAGAAGGCTGAAAAATTTGTTGAGGAACCTATAGCTACTTTTTGTATATCATTAGATGATTTTGAATTGATAGAAGGTGTAAAGAAGGAAGATAATTTTAAAGAACTATTAAAAGAATTAGGAGATAAACTTAGTGAAATAATACCTGACGAATTGGGTGAGTAAATTGAAAAGTATTTTATTAAAATTTCAAGGTCCCTTACAATCCTGGGGGACAAGCTCGAATTTCGAGACAAGACATACGAATGACTACCCTTCAAAAAGTGGAGTTATTGGTATGCTAGCAGCTGCCCTTGGTTACAGGCGACATGAAGACGAAAAAATAAATAGATTAAGAGAAATAAATTTTGCAACTAGGGTTGATCAAGCAGGTATTCTCTTAAGAGACTATCAGATTGCCAAGAAATATAAAAAGGATGGCAGACTCGAAAGGAATTATGTTACAAATAGATATTACCTATCTGATGCTATATTTTTAGTTGTCTTAAGTCACGAAGATAATGACTTCATCGATAAAATTTATGAGGCTTTAAAGAGACCTTATTTCCAAAATTTTCTTGGAAGGAGATCTTGTCCTGTAAATTATGATTTTATTATGGGTTGTTTTGAAGAGGATCCACTTAAACTTTTAAAAAAGACCAAATGGCAGGCCAACAAATTTTATAGACAAAATAAGAATAATAATTTAAAAATTTATGGAGATTCTAAAATTTTAAAAACTGGAAAAGAAAAACTTAAAAAGGATGATGTGGTTTCATTCTCTCAAAAAGAAAGGAAGTTCCAGTATAGGGGCGAGTCAACTATATATGTTGAAGTTGATAGAGATGTTGGAGAAACTGATCATGATGCTTTTGGAGCAGTTGGGGGTTAATATGTATATATCACAAGTTGAAATTGACCTTAATAATAGAAGAAAAACTAGAGACCTAACCCACCTGGGAGCCTACCATAATTGGGTAGAAATGAGTTTTCCAGATGAAATAGAAAAAGAAAAGAGAAGTAGAAAACTTTGGAGGATTGATAAAATCAATGGCAAAAGTTTTTTATTGGTCGTATCGGAGAGCAAACCCGATTTAGAAATATTGGAAAAGTATGGAGTAGCTAACTCAGCAAGAACAAAAGATTATGAAACTTTTTTAGAAAGTTTGAAGGAAGGACAGGTATTAAGATTTAGAGCAACACTTAATCCAATAGTCTCAAAAAAAGAAGAAGAAAGAGAAAGAGGAAAAATTTACCCTTGCTATAACACAGAGGATCAAATGAAATTTTTAATTGATAGGTCAGAAAAAAATGGATTTGAACTTGAGGAAAATGGATTTCAAATTGTAGAAAAATCCCATCCAATACTCAGAAGGAAGGGTACAAGACATATAAAATTAAATAAGGTAGTTTATGAAGGTAAACTAAAAATTATTGATAAAGAAAAGTTTTTAAAAATTCTTACCCATGGAATGGGTAGAGAAAAAGCTTACGGATTTGGAATGATTACAGTCATACCGGTGAAGTGATATGACAGACTTAATTGGACCAAAAAAGCCAGAACTCACTGAGCTTCCACGTATTGAAGATAGGGTTAGTTTTATTTATGTAGAGCACGCAAAAATTAATAGGCAAGATGGTGCCCTTACTGTAATGGACTCAAAAGGTATTGTGAGGATACCTGCTGCCATAATTGGAATACTTTTATTAGGACCAGGTACAGACATAAGCCATAGGGCAGTAGAACTATTAGGAGACACAGGAACATCAATTATTTGGGTTGGTGAAAGAGGAGTTAGGTTCTATGCCAATGGTAGGCCCCTTGCCCATTCAACTAAATATCTAGAGAAACAAGCAGTCCTATTTTCTAATAGAAATACAAGACTATTAGTTGCAAGAAAGATGTATCAAATAAGATTTCCTGGTGAAGATGTAATGAAACTAACAATGCAACAATTAAGAGGAAGAGAAGGAGCTAGAATAAGAAATCTTTATAGACAAGAAGCCAAGAGATATGAAATTGATTGGACAAAAAGAGACTATGATCCAAACAATTACGAAGATGGGAGCCCTGTTAATAAAGCACTCTCTGCCGCCAATGTAGCTCTCTACGGCATTTGTCACAGTGTAATTGTTGCCTTGGGAATGTCACCTGGATTAGGATTTGTTCATACAGGACACGACAAATCCTTTGTATATGATATAGCTGACCTCTATAAAGCTGAATACACAATACCCCTTGCATTTAAATTAGCAAGTGAAGTCACAGAAGATGAGGATATAGGAAGACTGGCCAGACTTAGACTTAGAGATAAATGTGTAGATGGAAAATTAATGAAAAAAATCGTGAAAGACCTGCAGTACTTAATGGAAATAAATCCAGAAGATGATATAAAAATAGAGACAATAAATCTCTGGGATGAGAAAGGTAAATTGGTAAAATATGGAGTTAATTATACAGAAGGTGATTTGTAATGCCTTTTACAGTAATAACTCTTTCCAAAGTTCCAAGTTCCCTTAGAGGAGATTTAACAAAATGGCTCCAAGAAGTTGCAAGTGGAGTCTATGTTGGTAACTTAAATACAAAAGTAAGAGAAAAGCTCTGGGATCGAGTAAAAGATAACTTAAAAGACGGAGAAGCAACAATATCTTACTATTATAGAAATGAAATTGGTTATAAATTTGAGACTATTAATGGAGACAGGGATGTTTTAGATTCTGAAGGCTTGCCTTTAGTATTAATAAAAAAAGAAATTAAAGAAAAAGATAAAAGTCTAAAAGAAGGATTTTCAAAAGCAGCTCAATTTAAAAAAATAAAAAATATAGAGCATAGTAAAGTGAAAAAATCCATTAATAAAAAAGATATAAAAAAATATGCAGTCTTAGACCTAGAAACCGATGGACTAAATCCTTTCAATGATAATATAATAGAGATTGGAGCAGTAAAAGTTGGAGAAAAACAAGAAAACTTTCAAAGATTTATAAAAATTGAAGGAAAATTACCAGAAGAAATAAAAAGTTTAACAAGAATTGACGATGAAATGCTAGAGGAAAAAGGAATTCCACTAAAAAGAGCATTAGAAGAATTTACTGAGTTTATTGGTGACACAAGTATACTAGGGTACAATGTTGCTTTCGATATAAAATTTTTAAACTCCTCATTAGAAAAAGAAGGGTTGGCAAAAATAAATAATAAAGTTTATGATATCATGCAGTTTGTAAAAAAAGATAACTTATTTTTGGATAACTACAAGCTAGAAACTGTTTTAAGATCCTATGGCATTGATGAAAAAGTTCCTCACAGAGCTCTTGAAGATGCAATTCTGGAAGAAAAATTAATTCATAAAGTGAATAAATTATGGGATATTTTATAATGAAAATGAGATAGTTACGGGATCTTTTAAGTGTAGTCCCCGCACATGCAGGGGTGATCCCAAAGGTAATGTCTTGGCAATGGATCTTGACCTGTAGTCCCCGCACATGCAGGGGTGATCCTACTCTCCAAAGTCTGATACCTTGATTTTCTTCGTAGTCCCCGCACATGCAGGGGTGATCCCAAAAAGGACCATAAATTTATGCCTTGGCTCTCGTAGTCCCCGCACATGCAGGGGTGATCCTCTTATTTTTACGGCTTTGTTGGAGCGTATATGGTAGTCCCCGCACATGCAGGGGTGATCCTCAGATAGTGCCGTGTCATAGGTCCTTGTGGTGGTAGTCCCCGCACATGCAGGGGTGATCCCGGCGTCCATTGTAATGTCTTGTAATTTTATTCGTAGTCCCCGCACATGCAGGGGTGATCCTAAGGCGACTGTAAAAAGTCGTCTTTTTATATGGTAGTCCCCGCACATGCAGGGGTGATCCCAAAGTCGATTGGTCTTTATTATATCAAGGATTGTAGTCCCCGCACATGCAGGGGTGATCCTCAACTCCATTAATTTCTGTGTCTTTTTGTGCGGTAGTCCCCGCACATGCAGGGGTGATCCCGCAAATTTTATCTACTCCGTCTAGTTCGTCCTGTAGTCCCCGCACATGCAGGGGTGATCCTAAATTAAGGAGTTAAGAAAATGGAAAAAATTGGTAGTCCCCGCACATGCAGGGGTGATCCCTAAGTCCAGCGGACTTTGAGCGACTGGACAAAGTAGTCCCCGCACATGCAGGGGTGATCCCATAGTATTATTAAGCGGCAATATATGTAATGAGTAGTCCCCGCACATGCAGGGGTGATCCCCATTATTACCATTACAAATTATTCAAAATATCGTAGTCCCCGCACATGCAGGGGTGATCCCAGCATTGGAATAGAAATGTGTATAAATAGTGAGTAGTCCCCGCACATGCAGGGGTGATCCTACAAATTTGAGGAATACTGGCGGGTTTAGGACGTAGTCCCCGCACATGCAGGGGTGATCCCATTAAATTTCTTATCCATTTCTAACCTCTGTAGTAGTCCCCGCACATGCAGGGGTGATCCTTAGATCCAGCGTTGTTTTTTCTGTACTTGGTAGTAGTCCCCGCACATGCAGGGGTGATCCTGATAAAGTTATTAAATTAAATGATTACTATAAGTAGTCCCCGCACATGCAGGGGTGATCCCGACAGATAGAAAAGCATCAGCTGACTTTGTCGGTAGTCCCCGCACATGCAGGGGTGATCCCTGGTCGGCAGGTACTTTTCCATCTCCACCAAGGTAGTCCCCGCACATGCAGGGGTGATCCTAAACAGTATACGTTACTTGATTTTTTCCAAGGGTAGTCCCCGCACATGCAGGGGTGATCCTCAGCATAATTTGCAGACATACGCATAGGTTGAGGTAGTCCCCGCACATGCAGGGGTGATCCCTAAGGAAGAAGTTGTTGCAGGTAAGCTTGACTGTAGTCCCCGCACATGCAGGGGTGATCCATAATTATATCATATAAGATAAAAGTGTAAATAGTAGTCCCCGCACATGCAGGGGTGATCCTCTATTAATACTATCCCTCCATACACTCCTATAGTAGTCCCCGCACATGCAGGGGTGATCCCTACCAAGATGACTGGTAAAGGTCAGATTTACTGTAGTCCCCGCACATGCAGGGGTGATCCTTAGAAGCCAAAGCCTCGCTATCGTCAATCTCCGTAGTCCCCGCACATGCAGGGGTGATCCCTTACCTATACATACACCACGTTTAGGTTGTGCGTAGTCCCCGCACATGCAGGGGTGATCCCTAAGGAAGAAGTTGTTGCAGGTAAGCTTGACTGTAGTCCCCGCACATGCAGGGGTGATCCTACTTGCTTTTTCCTCCAATTCACAAACTGGCAGTAGTCCCCGCACATGCAGGGGTGATCCTAAATATAAGATAACAATATAGATACCTTAAAAGTAGTCCCCGCACATGCAGGGGTGATCCCAAGTCAATCTTATTATTATTATTAGTATCTTTAGAGTAGTCCCCGCACATGCAGGGGTGATCCCAAGTCCCGAACAACTTGCAAAGAATAGAGAATGTAGTCCCCGCACATGCAGGGGTGATCCTGATAAGATGTTTATAATCTATTTTTTTATTTCGTAGTCCCCGCACATGCGGGGGTGATCCTCCTTAAGAAAAGATGATGTAATTTTTGACAGAGTAGTCCCCGCACATGCGGGGGTGATCCTCCCCATACTCTAATAGGCGGTAGAAATGATAGTAATCCCCGCACATGCAGGGTTAATTTTACAAAAACGGAAGTTGTTAAATTTATCTCCAATGAAAAAAGAAAGGTGAGAAAAGATTGTGAAAAAAATAATTGATATGTTTATAAAAGAAATAGAAGAAGGTCTGGAAAGATTTGATAATGGAGATGCAGTCCGTAGCATTGACGGGGTTGAAAGCTTCTTTTTAGATAACTTCGATGAAATTAATAAGGAAAACGACGAGGTGGCTCAACTAGGTTTTGATCTGCAAACAGAAATAGTGGAACTAGAATCAGGTGGAGATAATCAAGAAAGATTAATCAGGATAGAGAGGATACTAGACAAGATAAAGGAAGCTAATAAGGTACACTAACATTTAAGTTAGGGTGTTTTTGTTTTAAAACTTATATAGTAAATTTTGTTTTCAGGAAGGAGTGCAATAAGCTTATGAGTATAATTGATGATTTTTTTAAAGAAATAGATAAGGTCTTATTTGCTGAAGCTTCCAACAATGATTGGGATTTATTCAATGATCTGGAAGACTATTTCATTGATGACAACGATTTGATTTTCAAAGAAAGTGAAAGGATATCTGACTTAGGATATGAAATGCAAGATTTGATTGCAGAGATGAGCTATATGGATAATTTTACAGAATGTAGGATAAAGATAAATAAAATATATAATGAAATGAAAAAAGAACTCCAGGCTTAGGTCTGGAGTTCTCTTACATTATTTTGTGATTTAATTTTCTTATTTTAATTCATCATTATCAAAATCCCAATCGTCACTTGGGTCTGCATATCTAATAAAGATAGATGCGATTGCAAAGATTGCAAGTATTCCTTGGTACCACAAGAAGGGGATTATTTCCATTGGTGAAACTGCACTGGCTCCCAGCTCTTTTGTGAGTCCTGCTGCTATTAGGATTTGTGCTCCGTAAGGGATTATCCCTTGCATAACGCAAGAGACGGTATCCAAAAGTGCAGCTGATCTTCTGGGGTCAATTTTAAAATCATTTGATATTTCCTTTGCGACGGGGCCGTCAATTATTATTGCCACTGTGTTATTAGCTGTTGCAGCATCTGTTAAGGCTGTGAGAAGGGCAATGGAAACTTCTGCAGATTTTTGTCCTCTTGCAAAGCCCCTTATCTTTTGGACTAGCCACTCTATTCCTCCATTTTTGGAAACCATATAGGAAAGTCCACCAGTTAGCATGGATAATAAAAATATTTCAAACATACCGGAGAAACCTGTGAAAATATTTTGGGCAAAGGTCATTAGGTCTAGACCACCTGTTGCAATTCCGATTATTCCTGACAAAATTATCCCGCTTGTTAAAACTAAAAATACATTCATGCCTGCTATAGCGGATATGAGTACAAATAAGTAGGGGATAATTAAGACTGGATTATAGGGACGGTCTTCTAATGTAGGAAGGGCTTCTGGTTTTCCAACAACTAATAAAATTATAAATGTAATAATAGCTGCAGGAAGGGCCATTCTTATGTTTGCCTTAAACTTGTCCTTCATATCCACATTTTGAGTTCTTGTTGCAGCAATTGTTGTGTCAGAAATAACTGATAGGTTGTCTCCAAACATTGCTCCACCAACAAGAGATCCCAAAACTAGGGCTAAAGGAAGATTACCCTTTTGAGCAAGTCCAACTGCAATTGGGCCAACTGTAGAGATTGTTCCCACAGAAGTTCCTGTTGATATAGAAATAAAACAACCAATTAAGAAAATTCCACCGGTTATAAATTGAAGGGGAATAACTGATAGGGCAAAGTTAACAACTGAGTCGACTCCTCCTGATTCCTTAGAGACTGTTGCAAAAGCGCCAGCCAATATGTAGATGAGGCACATTATAATAATATTTTCGTCGCCGCAACCTCTTACGAAGTCGTTAAACTTGTCGTCGACACTTCCCTCAAACATAATGAAGGCAAGTATAATTGCTGGCAAGATACATACTGGGGCTGGCACTTGGTAAAATGCCATTTCAATGCCTAGGTGGTTTAGGATGATTCCCGTTGCCATGTAGACGAAGACAAAGACAAGGAAGGGAAGGAGAGCTCCTAAACTTGGTCTAGGTTTATTATTTTGATTTTCCATTTTTCCTCCTAATATTTTATGTAAAATACATAATAATTATAAATAAAGCAAGGATATTATATTATTAAAAAATTTTTTTGTGAAGTCTTTTGTCCTATTTTTAAGCATTTTTAAGATTTCTGGCCTCTCATTAACTTTTTTAAATTGACTTTATCATATATAATGAAAAATACTGTAGCATATTTAAATTAAAAAAATTTAATTTAGAGAGGGGACAATATTATTGAAGAAAAATAAAAAATTTAAAGTCATAGGAGCCTTAGTCCTTACCCTAATTGGTTTTTTATTTGGACAAGAGCAACTTCAGGACTTTGACAGCAATTACAATGGACCTCACATAAACAAATTAGAAAGATTTTTATCAATCTTTGAAAATCCCTACGAGGTTAAAGGGTCAAGCATCTACTATGAGGTAGACAAAAATCCACCTGAGTTTACTGAAGAAGATTTGAAGATGGGGCCAGACTTCGCCCACTATTCAAACCTAGATCACTTAAATAGGGTAGGACCTGCCAATGCACTTATAAGTCCTGAGTCAATGCCAAAAGAAGCAAGGGGCGATATATCAAAAGTTTATCCCTCAGGCTGGCATCAAAAGTTTTATGACTTTGTTGACGGTGGAGCAGTCTACAACAGGTGCCACCTTATTGCCTACCAGCTCACTGGAGAGAATGATAATTGGAAAAATCTAATGACGGGGACGAGGTCCTTTAATACCAAGGGGATGCTCCCCTTTGAAAATGCTGTTGCCTCTTACATAAAAGATACTGGCAAGAAGGTAAGATATAGGGTGACTCCAGTTTTTAAAGATGATGAGCTTGTGGCAAGGGGAGTTATTATCGAAGCCTATAGTATTGAAGACGGAGGCAAGAAAATTAATTTTAGGGTTTTTGCAAAAAATATTGAAGAGGGCGTAGACATAGATTACAAGACAGGAAGGACTAGGCTATCTAATAAGAAGTGATGACTAATAGATTTTAGGAAAGTCACAAAATTTTATTGATTAAGAAAAAAATACAAGGTCATGGTTTTTTGTTAATTTAGATAAGAATATGAAGTCATAAATTTTTGCCAAGTAGATGGAAAATATAAATTCATTATTATAATAGAAAGAAATATTCTTATAGGAGAGAGTCGGCCAAAGAGGTCGGCTTTTTTTATTGTTTATATTTTAAAATAATCAAAAGAAAATATAAATCTTGTTGACACTAAGATAGCTTATGTTATAATTCCATAGGACAAAAAGGAGAATGAAAATGAGACTTAGAAAAAAACATTTTGCAATACCTGAAATGGCTGAAAATCCTTATGTATTTTTTAATGGACAAGAGAATAAGGGGAAGTGGAAAGAGGTCTTTGGCAACGACAATCCAATTTATTTAGAGATTGGTGCTGGCAAGGGAACTTTTACCATCGAGTCAGCTAAATTAAATAAAAATATAAATTATATAATGGTAGATATTGAAACTAATGCACTTATTTATGCAACAAGAAAAATATTAGACGAAGAGCTTACCAATGTTAGGGCAATGCCCATTAATGCTGAAAACATCTTAGAATACTTTGACGAAAACGAACTAGACAGAATCTATATAAACTTCTGTAACCCTTGGCCAAAGCTAAGACATAAGAAGAGAAGATTGACTTACCCAAGATTTTTAGAAAAGTATAAGATAATATTAAAACCAAAATCACAAATTTATTTTAAGACAGATGACTTGGAGTTGTTTGAAGAAAGCTTAGACTACTTTAAAGACCAAGGCTTCTCCTCACTTGTAAAAGAATTTGATATGAAATTGGAAGATTACCCACAAAATATTGTGACAGAATACGAAAGCAAGTTTAGAGGAATGGGAGAAAAAATAAAGTTTGGTGTCTTTGAACATTACGTTAACTAAAATTTAAAATAAATTGACAATGAAACTCCTGAAATATATAATGAATTTCAGGAGTTGAAGATATGGACATAAATAAATTAAAAGAAAAAATAAAAAATGGTTACGTAATAACAAGAGAAGAAGCAATAGAAGTTTATAATAGCGACTACGATGAACTAACAAAGGCTGCAGACGAACTTAGAGAATATTTCTGTGGCAATGACTTTGATGTTTGTACAATTATAAATGCCAAAAGTGGTAAGTGTTCAGAAAACTGTAAGTTTTGTGCCCAATCAGGTCACTATCATACAAATGTAAAAGAATACGATCTTCTAGATGAAGACGTAATAGTAAAGGATGCCCTAGATAAATACAATAGGGGAATTCCTAGATATTCTATGGTAGCAAGTGGAAAGGGACTCACACCAAAAGATATAGACAAGATCTGCAGCATTACGAGAAAGATATATGAACAAGCACCGGGAATAAAGGTATGTATTTCAGGAGGAATAATATCAGAAGAATCCTTTGAAAAATTAAAGGCGGCTGGTATAACAAGAATCCACAACAATCTTGAAACATCAAGAAACTTCTTCCCAGAAATTTGCACGACACATACCTATGATCAAAAGATAGAGACAATTAAGGCGGCTCAAGAAGCAGGAATGGAAATATGCTCAGGAGGACTCATAGGATTAGGAGAAGACTTCAAAGATAGAATTGACATGGCACTACAGTTAAGGGACCTAGATGTACACTCAGTACCTATTAATCTATTAAATCCTATTAAGAACACTCCCTTAGAAAATAATGAACCACTGCCAATGGAAGAAGTAAATAGGACTTGTGCGACCTTTAGATTTATTATGCCTAAGGCCCTAATAAGATTAGCTGGTGGAAGATCACTAATGGAAGAATTTGGTGAATCAGCATTTAAGTCTGGTGCCAATGCAGCTATATCGGGAGTACTTCTTACAACAAAGGGCATAAGTATAGAAGATGATATGAAGAGAATTAAGGATCTAGACTATCAAGTAAAGGCAGTGTAAATTAATTTTAAAAAGTTTTTATAAACTGCTTGACAAAGGAAAATATAAATAGTAATATAAAACAGCTGTAAGAAATGCAGCTGTTATTTTTTAGAAAAAAAGATTTAAAAAAATAAAAAAAAAACAGTTGACAGATGATTTTCTAAATGCTAATATATAGAAGTTGTCAC